>SFIW01000024.1 GCA_004556055.1 Planctomycetaceae bacterium | reverse complement strand
CAGTGCTAAAAAAAGCCGGAGAAGAAAAAATTGAATTAAAACAAACTTCGGACTTTACAGCCATTCCCGGAAACGGACTTTCGGCAATTCTTGAAGGAAAAAAACTTTACGGCGGAAACTTGAGCTTTATTCAGTCAAAAATTTCCAATGTAAGCGAAAAATCAAAAATTCTTGCTGAAAAAGCCGCAAATCAAGGGAAAACTCCGCTATTTTTTGCAGAAGAAGACAGGCTTTTGGGAATTATAGCCGTGGCAGATGTGATAAAAAGCGACAGTTCAAAAGCCATTGAAGAATTAAAGAATCTGGGAATTTTTGTCGCGATGCTCACAGGCGATAACGAAAAAACAGCCCGTGCAATCGGCGCCCAGGCAGGTGTTGACGAAGTGATTGCAGGCGTTCTTCCAGACAAAAAAGCAGAAAAAGTTCTCGAATTCAAGAAAAAAGGAAAAGTCTGCATGGTCGGAGATGGAATAAACGATGCTCCGGCTCTTACAGCGGCAGACACGGGAATGGCAATCGGCTCTGGAACAGATGTTGCAATCGATGCGGCAAATCCTCCCGACGAAGACTTACGAACCTCGTTGACGTCTTTCAGCGATCCATAATAACACTTATCCATCGCAACCTCCTATAAAAGATATTGATAACTTGATAGATTATAGATATTGTAATAAATCCAACACCTCATTCTAGGAGTTCCTCAAGACTATTTTAAATCTCACTATTTTTAACCATAACTAGAACTAAATTCAATTCTTCCAAGAATTCGTCTAAATGGTAGCGGAGGTTTCCACGACGTCATGTAAGACGAGCGCGTCACAGACTTCAATCCGCTTGCGTAATCTCTCTCTTGCTTCCCCGGAGAAACAGACGACGCATTTCAAGACGCCTTGGCTTCGTCGGCAAACGCCGCGTCGAAGACGTGGAGACGCCGCTCCTCTCCTGAACAGTGACGTCCAACGTCGATTCGGACAAGCGCGACGTTCCGAAAGACGGACGCGGCAAGGCGCGCGAAAGAAAACGCTCGCCGCCTCGCGCTTATTGAAACGCGACGCGGCGAAAGTCATGGGTTAAGAAGATTGGCCAAAGCGTCGACGAAGAAAACTTTTAACGCCGAGAGACTAGAGGCGTTCAGGGAAGTTTACCAGTCAAACCAATCACGCCCACGGATCGTTTTCCTTTGGCGGGCGCACGTCGACAAGGAGAAACTGTTCCCAGAGAAACCATTGTTGAGTCGAAGGCTTGAGACGCAACGTCATGGAACGCGGGGAGTCGGCGCCCCCCGATCTTACAAAGAGCTTCAAGTAGCCCTCGTTATAGGCGGCGCGACTATGCGCGTTTTCCGTAAAGACGGCGGTGTATGGAACGTCCGGCTGGTAATTGTTCTCCGGGGTCGCGCCCTGCCAATAGGATCGCGGAATATAATCCTTCCCTTGAAAACGATCGTCTAAAAACGAGACGTGTTGTCCGTTGATCTCTTTGGGGCCATTGAGAAAATCCAGGATCTCCAGCGCCGCGTTCTTATCGGAGGGATAGAGACACAGCGCGGCGACGGTCAATACGGCGGCAAACTGGGGTTGCGTAAGAGACGCCTCGGGGAGCGCTTTCACTTCCTCAAGATTACGCGGAAGTCGCTCGAGCGTCGCCATATACGTTGCGGTCGGCGCTCCTCCCGTCGGGGCGATTGAAGAAGCGATTCCGCCAATGGGAAGTCCCTTGCTCTCCATGAAAGTCTTCGCCTTATCGAGGGCCTTTCCCTCCAATTCATGAACCGCTTGCGTCGCCGCCCGACGCGTCGCTTCCATTAACTTATTTTTTAGTTCGTCAAAGAGCGCCATCTATCCCCCCTTTTTTGTCAGATTGTACAATACTGAGTTCTCAAAGACAAGGACGCTCCCAAAGACCGACGAAAAAGTCGATTCTTTGCAACGCCCTAAACGACCTCGTCTCCAAACTCCCCGTCTTATAGTTGAGCAAGGGGCGGCAGCTGACGATTATCGCGAACAGAACGGTCGGAATCTTTCACAAGAGGCGTTTCGCCGACGCTTTCCGCTTCATTCTATCGCTAGACGCCAATAAAGTTAAGACTTGATAAATCTTGCATTTCTGAATCGTTCGCTACCAATAGATCGGGAGATAAATCATCCTATCGGGGGATAAATAAGACCATGGATACGTCGCCGCGATCACAACGAGAATACTAACGCAGTCTAATACGCTTAGAACGAAACGCCCTTTTCGAGAAATCCCATTATCTCTAAAAAACCATAGGGACGCCGTACTCCAAATCGCAACGATCCAGAGTAGGAAAACGGAATATTGGAAGACGGCGACGAATGGGAGAAGAGCGGAAATAAGGTTGGAAAGAGGGAATATACGAAAGTGGAGTCCGTAAAGCCATAATACGGAAACGAGTCCCATCTGGAGGATAGGCGTCCAGATCAGAAAATTCCCGCGCCATTCTCGGCAAAGCGCCGAACAAGACTCCAGCATCTCTGCAAAACTCCCCGGTTTAAGGAGTTTTGACGACGGCTTTTTCTTCAAGATAGAACCGACTTCTTTTCGAAGGGCGTCGGGCAAAACGCTTCCCGTATAAACATGAACCTGACCATCCTTCAACGCGATAAAGAGACGTTTCGCATAGTGAAAGGGAAACGCCCCGCTTCCGCCAACGATTGCGGAAAACGACCATGACGCTCCTAAAATTCAGCGCAGAGTCGCGTCAGACGCTCCATCCGTTCGCGTGTCAGAGCCTCGCATTTCGCGACGCGTCGACGCCGCTCGCGTTTGAAGTCGACTATATCCCTAGCTTTTTTCTCTCCTTCCACGCGTCTCCGACGCGTTCCCCGAGCGAATAGTATCCCCTTTTGTAAGGCTCGAAAAGGATCGCGTCAAGTTTTGAGGGTTCCACCTTGCCGCTTGGATCGAGGACTTTCTCATCTGCGAGAACGTTGAGTATCCTTCCGATGATCCGAACGTCGTTGGGGCCGTTCTGAATTTCGACGAGTTCACATTCCAGGGTTAGCGGAAAGTCGGTCAGCACGGGGGCGGCAACCCTGTCGCTGGGCTTGGAATTAAGGTTCGTCTTTTGGAACTTATCGTCGTCGACAAGTCCGGAGACGGAGCCTAAATAATCCGCTTCAGCCATGTGCGCTCTATCGGCGAGCGCGATTGTAAAGGCGCGGTTGATTTTGATATTCTCGAGCGTCTTCCTCTTGAGATCAAGATTGAGCATGACGAGATCGTCTCCGCAGATTCCCCCCCAAGCGACGACCATCGCGTTGACTTTTCGCTCGGCGTCATAGGTCGCGACAAGCATGACGGGCATTGGAAAAAGATAGGGTTTCGCTCCAAGTTCCTTTAACATAAGCGTTCCTCGACTATTGAAATAACAAAAAAAGTAGGGAGACGCAAACCGTCCCCCTACGCTAAGACTCAGTAGATGAGGAAATTCGCGCGCAGCGCGTTGAATCGCGCGAGATCGTCCTGCCAGAGGGCGCGAATCTCGTCGAGCGACTTCCCTTCGGTAATCGCCTTGAGCGTCTCTTTGTTCAAGAGGAGCGTGTTCGCGTTCTTGAGCTCCCAGTCGTTGGGATAATCGCGAGCGAGAGTCGTCATCAACGCGACGCCGATTTCGACGGGCTCCAGTGCGTCGCGATCCGTGATCGTGAATCGCAGGCCCGAGACTTCCTCGTCCTTGAACCGACTCGCGTTGGGGGTGTATCGCGTCGCTTCAAACTTGACGCCGGGAAGATTGAGCGCGGTCATCTTCTTCGCGAGTTCGTCGGCGTCAATCCACGGCGCGCCGATCACCTCGAAGGGAGTCTCCGTTCCGCGTCCGACCGAAAGATTTGTGAACTCGGGGATCCCCAGTCCCGGATAAAGGAGCGCTTCGTCGAGCGAACGCATATTCGGAGAAGGATTGACCCACGTCAGCCCCGTCTCGTCGAAGAACATGTCGCGCGCCCATCCTTCGCAAGGAACGACGGTCAGCTTCAGATTCAGATTATAACGATACGCAAACGCCAGAGCCAACTCTCCGACGGTCATCCCGTGTTGAATCGGCATAGGGAAGTACGCCACGTACGATTCCATTCCAGGATCGAGGAACGGCCCGTCGACGCGCGCGCCGCCGATCGGATTCGGGCGATCAAGGACGACGAACTCTTTTCCGAGATCCGCGCACGTCTGCATACACGTACACATCGCGCTGATATACGTGTAGAATCGCACGCCAACGTCTTGAATATCGAAGACGAACGCGTCGACGTTCTCAAGCATCTCGGGAGTCGGACGACGCGTCTCCCCATACAAGCTATACACTTTGAGCCCTGTTTCGGGATCCGTCGCGTCGTCGATATTCGACTGATCCAGCGCTCCGTAAAGACCATGTTCGGGACTGAAGAGCGTCGTCAGATTAACGCCCCCGTCAAGAAGCGCCTTCGGAAGCCGCGTTCCATCGCGGAGCGTACCCGTCTGATTCGTCAAAAGTCCGACGCGTTTACCCTCTAAAAGCGCATAAGAATCGCGCGCAAGAACGTCCGCGCCCGCGAGCGTCTCACCTTTCGCGACCCCTTCCCGCGCGTTCTTCGAACGATAGACCGCTCCCTCTTTAAAGGCTTTCGCCTCTTCCGGATTCACTTCGTCGCGAATTGAATCGAGAGCTATCTGCGCGATCTTACCGCACAGACCGACATATCCCCCCTTCCCGTCCGGATGGAGACGATTGCCCAAAAAGACGACGAAAAGATTCGTTCCAGGATCGATCCAAATCGACGTCCCCGTAAACCCGCTGTGACCGATCGCCTGCGGGGACATCAACGCGCCGCGATTTCCAGAATAAGGAGATCTCTTATCCCATCCGCGCGAGCGAATTCCGCGCGGTACGCCGAGAGGCTCCGTCATCAAGTTGAAAGTCTCTTCTTTCATGATTTGGATCGGCTCGATTCCCGACGCGGGGGTATACGTCCCCTTCCCTAACAGCATCGACGAAAGAACGGCGAGATCGGGCGCGGTGGAGAAGTTGCCCGCGTGCCCGGCGACGCCTTCCATTTCATACGCGCGCGGATCGTGTACTTCGCCTTTGATCCATTCGGCGTCCTCGGGGGTTCTCTTCTCCGCGGGGGCGGTTCGCGCTTTTTGTTCCGGCGTGGGGTTGTAACCGGTATCGACCATTCCGAGAGGCAAGTAGATATTCTTTCGGACAAACTCGTCCTCGGAGACGCCGGTCACCTTTTCGACAATGAGTCCGCAGACGATGAGCCCGACGTCGCTATACGCGAAAGCCTCGCGCGGTTTCGTGCGAAGCCCGAGCTTGCAAATATTCGCCAAGATCTCTTCGCGATTGAAACCGATATAGTCTTTGATGCTATTGTCGGGGGTCAATCCTGAAATATGGGTCAAGCAATCGCGAATCGTGATCGACTCTTTGCCGTTTTGAGCGAAATCGGGAAAATATTTCGCGACGGGGTCGTCGTAGTTGATTTCGCCGCGTTCGACGAGGATCGCGACGGCGATCGCGGTGGCGGTCACTTTGGTGAGGGACGCGAGATCGTAGATCGTGTCGACGGTCGCTCGCTCTACGGTCGGTTCCGTTTGGCGATCCCCGTAAGCGCGAAGGAACGCGAGCTTATTCCCGCGCCCGATCGCGACGACTGCGCCGGGGAAGTCCCCGTTGTCGATCCCTTCGGCGACAAGCGCGTCAATCGCGTTAAGAGAATCGGCGTCCATCGCCAACTCGCTCGGCGCGACGACCGGCGTCGCCGTCTCACTCGGGGAAGGATAATCCCTCCCTTGAATATCGTAAGCTCTCAACGCCAAGAGCGCCGCAAGCGAACAAAGAACCGCGCATAACTTTTTCATCGTCTGCTCCTAGTCTTAGTGGAATGGAGTTCCCTTAAACATTGGTTCAATTATAAAATGACGAAATCGCGTTTTCAAGGATAGCCTTTATAAGTTTTACTTTAAATTCATAAGATCGCCCCTTTGAATCGCCGGAAGGTTCGCCGCTATTCTTTCCGCAGGCCAATCCCACCATTTTAAGCGTTGCAATGTCGACGCGACCTTTTCGTCAAAGCGTTTGCGTATCTCCTTTGCCGGCGTTCCGCCAACGATCGTATAAGGCGGAACGTCCTTCGTGACAAGAGCTCTCGCGCCGATTATCGTCCCGTCCCCGATCGTAACGCCCGCCAAGATCGCCGCTTCATACCCGATCCAAACGTCGTTCCCGATCGTAATGTCGCCCTTGACGTCCCATGCGCTTCCCACGTCTTTCACGTCTAACCCCCATTCTTCATAGAAGATCGGAAAGGGATACGTCGACAAGGAGGACAGCGTATGATTCGCGCTATTGAAGAGGAATTTGGCCCCGCAGGCAATCGAGCAGAATTTGCCAATCACGAGTTTATCGCGATTCACAGGGTAATGATAGAGGACGTTATTCTTTTCAAAATCGCGAGGATCGTTGACGAAATCGTTGTAGATCGTGAATTCGCCAACCTGTATATTGGGATTAGAAACGACGTCTTTAAGGTAAACCGTTTCCTTGTCTCCCGTACGCGGGTAAATCACTTTATGGGACGGCATATGGGCTCCTTTTCTTTTTACGAATCCAAGGTATTGTATATCTAAGGATTGCGCATTACCAAAACAGGGTCTTTTCATGCTTTCTTACCCCCTAAAAGGGATAGTTGAAATTTCCCTAGATAATCGATTATAATAATGGGAAATTGCCTAGAAAAGATAAAAGTAGACAAGGGGTTAAAAATGAAGAGCGAAGTATACGCTTTTGCCGCTAGATGGGCGTCGATCTTGAGAAATCCTCAAGAAAAGAATTCGATCCTTTTTCAAAACGCTTGCGACGTCGCGAAGAAGATCTGCCAGGAGTGTGAAAATTTCCATATCTACGCGAGCAAGGTCGACGATTCGTCGAGAAGAGGCGCCTCGAGCGCATGGAATCTCGCTCGGTTAAACAACGCGCTCGACGAGATCGACGACGTTTCAAGCGCCGGGGCGCTGCTGATAAACTACGCCCGTTCTATTGCGACGCAGAACGACGAAGGTAAAAGAACGCTCAACGCCGCCGAACGCGCTTCCTTGATCTCGATCTTCAATCGCCTCGCGACGATTTGCGACGAAAGCGATCCGGACTTCTCAGGGAACGTGGAGGAAATCAACCTCGTCGTCAATCTCGCGCGCCGCAACGCCTCCACGCAAAAAAGGGAGGAAGTCGAACAGAGACTCGTCGTCAAAGCGGATCGAAATTTTTCTTTCACGGAGCTCGTCCTCACGAAAGAAGAAGACGAATGGCTCGAAGGATCGCGCGGGCAGAAAGGAAAGCTCCCCGCCGAAGAAGTCGTCGGCCTCTTCAAGGCGGTCGAAGAATACTTCTTTAATGAAGAGCGTGAGCGTCTTGCGTCGAACGCCGACGGCTGGACAATCGTTTTTCAAGACGACAAGGGACGGCGGCGCCGTTTCTCCGGCCCTCTATGTCGCGACGGAAACGCCCAAATTCTCGATCTCTCCGACCTTTTCCGTAGGACGCTGGGAATCTCCAACCTGTACGTCTTCGACTCAAACGAGCGCCCCGACTCCCTCGAGCGCATCGAAACCTCCTACGACTTCGTCGAAGAGGATTCGTTGCAGTCGCGCTTGCACGAATCGATCTCCATCGACGTTCCCTCCAACACTCTCAGACATACGATCCAATACGGCGACGACACGAAGGTCGTCAAGGAGTATCACAACCCGGAAGCGATGGAGAGTCTCGTTAAAAATTTGAAGGGAGAAAATCCGTTTGGAGTCGTACCCTCCATTTGCGACGACCCCGACTTCGCGCGCAACTTCAGCGAAACGACGAGGAGATATGATTTCACCGCGACGACGCGGAAGGGAAAACGCTGGAACTATTCGGGAGTCTACGATCAAACGGAACTCCCGGACGAATGGGCTCGCTTCATTTCCCAGGTCGAAATCTTCAAATCGAAGTGCGAAAAGGGAGAGATGTTCCTCAAGTCCATTTACGGGCGCCGCCCGCGTCAATCCGACGAGTTCATCTATCTCTCCGTCGTCTTTGAAAATAGTTACAAAACGTACTACTATCTCACGGACGACGACACGATCAAAGTCGGCAATTACGTCATGGTTCCCGTAGGTAACGAGGAAGAGGAGGAGATGGTTCAAGTCGTCGCGAAAGAGTATTATACTCGCGCGAAGGCCCCGCGATCTCCGGAAACGACAAAGTATGTTCTCGAAAAAACGAAGGAAATCACGGGGGACGATCGAGTCGTCTTCCTTTGAAGATCGACGATAAAAAAAGAAGAGCCAGTCGCAAAACTGGCTCTTTTTTATTTAGGCGAGTTCCTAGCGCGCCGCCGGGAACTCATGATCGACGTCCTGTGCGAATCAGTCGATAGAAGGGGTCGCTTTTTCCTGAGCTTCTTTGACCATACGCGCGATTTCCTCTTCCGTCGCGGGCGCTTCGAGATCGTTGCGGATGATCGCTTCCGCGTAATCGTACTCAGGCGTCTCGGGGGAGTGCGCGTCGAACCAAGATTCTTTGAACTCGATCGTCTTGTTGAGTTTGGCGGAGATGTTGGTGACGAGCGCGATGACGGCGTCCCAGATAGCGACTTCGCCGCGGCAGCGGGTAAGGAGCTTCGGTTTGACGTTGACGCCGTCGCCGAACGCTTTTTCGCCGTAAGCGGAGATCAGGAGGGGCATGATTTCCTCGTCGACCATATCGGGATCGGCGTTAGGATTCTTGCGGATGCAGTACGCCCAGTGTTCCAATTCTTCGCAGTAACCGCGCGAGACGTCGCTTCCGTACACGGCCTGATAACCGATCGCGGAAGAGAGAGGATCGCCGTCTTCGGAGATGACGACGTCGAGGTTCCCCTTCGTACCGGCGACACGGGTCTTGTCGTTTACGGCGGAGGTGCGATAGAGATACGCGTCTTTTTCAAGATCGATCTGGAGGGTGCCCTTCGTGCCGAAGACGACTTCGCCGTAACCGCCGAAACCGTTGCCGTTGATCGTGGAGTACGCGACGGTGATCTTGCGCTGCTTGCCCAATTCGTCGTTCGGATCGTAATTGGCGGCGGGATATTCGTAGACGGCGGCGACATGGTCGTCGACGTCGCGGTCAAGGGAGCTGAAGAGGGAGCGCGAACCGGACGCGGAGACGGTCAACGGGTGTTGTTTGACGCCGCCGTGCATCGCCGCGACAAAGATCGACGCCGCGTCGAGCTGATGGCTTCCGAGTTCCGCCATGAGGCCGCCGCCGGTGCGATCCCACAGACGCCAGCGGATCAACTCTTCGATCGCGGGACGGTCGTAGGTTTCGTCCCCTTCTTTGCGGACGGTCGCCGTATAGCCGTAATCCTCGGCCTTGCCGTACTTGACGTTGTTGAGCTCGCCGCCCTTGATAAGGACGTAGTCGGAGAGCTGCGCTTTCTTCTGATCGATCTTCTTCTGAAGAGCTTCGAGTTCGCGCTGCGTCTTCACTTTTTCGCGAGAGAGGCGCTTCGCTTCGTCGATGACTTCGAGGGACTTCTGATCGTCGGGAAGGGAGTTGATTTCTTCAACGCGCGCCTCGGCCTTAACGATATTCGCCTTCATGGAATCCGCCTCGGCGTTCCATTCCATGTATTCGGTCATCAAGGAGCCCTTCTTGACGTCGACCGCTTTCGAGCCTTCTGGAAGAGGCATCTGCCAGCTGTCGGAACCGGGAAGGTTGCCGCGGTGCCACTGCGCGCGAATATAGTGAATATCGCCGATCGCGGTGGAGTTGATGAGGGCGGTAGCGTGATCGTAAAGGATATTGTAGTGACGCTGATGGCCGATCGCGAGGTGCTTATGATTCTTCTGAGCGGCGAGAATCATCTCTTTGCAGTCGGCGACGGAGTGCGCCATCAATTTTTCGGTGAGGACGTGAAGGCCCTTGTTCATCGCCTTGATTGCGGCGGGAGCGTGCAGGAAGAGCGGAAGACCGATGATGATCGCTTCGACGCCGAGCGCCTTCAGATCGTCGTCGTTGTCGAGAAGTTCGTTATAGTCGTTGTAGACTTTAACGTGCTGACGCGCTTCCGCTTCGGTTTTCCAACCGTATTTCTTCATAAGGCCGCAACGTACGGCGGCGGCGCTGGCGCTGTAGCAATCGCCGTGGAACGCGCGGTACTGGTTATAGGGGCGAATATCCGCAATCGCGACGACTTGGATATATTTCGGGTTGATCGCGCCCAAGAGGACGGAACCTTCGTCTCCCGTGCCAAAGACGGCGACGCGGATCGGACGATCAACAATGCCGTACTTGAAATAATAGGATCCGATACCCTTTCCGGAAGCGAGTTCCGCGCGCGTCGACTGCTTAAGGAATTCGCGGCGCGTCAGATTGCTTCCGATCGCGGCAAGAAAGTTTTCCTTACCGATCGATTTTTGTTCGCTCGTTAAATTCATTTTTCAACCTAATATGTGAGTCGCAAGGCGCGGCGTGACGCGAGCGCCTCGTGTGGTATTTCTATTGTAAACTAGCCCCGCAAAGGAGCGTCGCCGAGGAAGGTCCGCGCGTATTCGACGCGCGGACTCGTCAAAATTACAGTCGGTATTTCTCCTGATCAAGATTCGGAACGCCCGCTTCGACTCCGAGGTCGTTTTCGGGAGTTTCGTCGTTGTCCGGATCGAACCAAGATTCCTTGAAGGAGACGCTTTCACCCTTGTCAGCGGCAATATTGGTCACGAGCGCGATAACGGCGTCACCCAACGCGATGCGCGGATTGCAGCGCGGCTGGATCGCGGGATCGACGCAATTCGGATTCTCCTGGATGCACCACGCCCAGTGTTCGATCTGTTCTTTGTAACCGCGGCTGACGGCGGGACCGGCGGGACCGGCGGACGCGACGGCCTTCTGCGCGGGGGCGCTCGCTTGGGTGTCCAGAGCGGCGGCGCCGGCGGCCTTCTTTTCGACCTTGCTCGTGGAAGGACCGCGAAGGAGTTGAGAATCCTGTTCGCGTTCAAGAATGATCGTACCCTTCGTACCGAAGACGATTTCGCCGTAGCCGCCGAAACCGTTTCCGTTGATCGTCGAATACTGAACGGTGATCGTTCGGCGACGTCCCGCGGGCGTTGCTGGGTCATAGTTTGGCGCGGGGAATTCGACGAGAGTGGTGATGTGGTCTTGAACTTCGCGGTCGAAGGCGAAGAGGTTGCGGTTCGCGGAGACGTGAACGCGGAGCGGATGAACCTTACCGTTGTCCGGAAGCGCTGAGGGGTCGTCGCCGCGAAGGAGCGCCGCGCGACGATTCGAGGCGGCGAGGAAGATCGACGCCGCGTCGAGCTGATGGCTTCCCAATTCGACCATGAGGCCGCCGCCGGTGCGCTTCCAAAGACGCCAACGAATCAGTTCTTCGGTGGAAGGACGAGTATACTGTTTTTCGCCGCTTCCGATGATCGCGTCTTGATATCCGTATTCGGCGGGAGACTTGACTTCGAGACCTTTATATTCGGCGCCCCCTTCGAGCATGAGCGCGTCGGCGAGTTGCGCTTCTTTCTGCGCGACTTTGAGAGCCCAGTTTTCGATATCGAGCCCGCGCGCGTCGGCGAGAGCGGCTTTCCATTCGACGAGTTCTTCCGCGAGTTTGCGCGACTGCTTATCCTCGGGTTTGAAGTCGAAAGGCATCGGCATCTGCCAGCTGTCGGACCCAGGAGAGTTTCCGCGGTGCCACTGAGCGCGGATATAGTGGATATCGCCGAGAAGACCGCGTTCGATCTGGTCTTCCGCCTCGTGATAGAGGCTGTTGTAATGGCGCTGGTGACCGATCGCGAGATGCTTGCGGAACTTCTTGGCCGCGCGCGCCATTTCTTTACACTCGATGATCGAGTGGCCCATGAGCTTTTCGCAAAGGACGTGAAGGCCCTTGCTCATCGCCTGGACGGACGCTTTCGCGTGAAGGTGAAGGGGCAAACCGATGATAACCGCCTGAATACCGAGTTTGTCGGCGTCGTTGAGAAGATCGCGGTAATCGGAGTATACTTTGACGTGCTTACGCGCTTCGTCTTCCGTCTTCCAGCCGTACTTTTCCATCAAACCGCAACGCGCGGCGAACGCGGCGTCTCCATAGTGGTCGCCGTGGAACGCGCGGTACTGGTTATAAGGACGGATGTCGGCGATCGCGACGATTTGAATAAATTCAGGATTACAGGCTCCTAACAGAACGGAACCTTCGTCGCCCGTGCCGAGAATCGCGATACGCAGCGGGTTGGGGTGCGTCTTCTTATATCCGCAATAAAAGGCGCCGACGCCAGCGGCGGGGACGGCTGCGGCAAGAGCGCCCGCTTTGAGAAAATTACGTCGCGAGCAACCGCAGGGGGCCGCCTTTTTCTCTGTGTTTGAACTCATCGTAACTCTTTCCTGTGTATTGTAACGCCGAGGGAGCGAAGGGGGAAACCGACTTCGCCGACGTCGGGAGTATTTTCTTCACGTCGCGAGCGTTAGCGCTCGGCGAACGTCGCATGGACGCGCTGCGAGTTCACGTCGGGCGACGTCTCTCGTCGCCTTGACGCGTCTTTTAAATCTCTATTGTAACATGCGCGACCGATTTTGGGGATAGGTTTCACAAAAATCACGCGCAATTTTCCGCGCTATGGCAGGGAGGCGAGAGGGGATCCGACTCGATTCCATACCAACGATAGAGATTTTTGCCGACAAGATTCCAAAGGAACCAGTCGAGTCCGCCCCATCGTCCGGCGGGAAGCGCCGCGATCAACAGCAGGATCAAGAGTTCGATTCCGTCCTTGTTGAAGATCATGAAGTGACCGACCATATCGGGAGAATAAGGATAGACCGTCGGCCAGGGGAATTGCGAAAGAACGACGTTGATAAGGAAGCAAGCGCCGCCGAGAGCCGCCAAACGCGTGCAAAGACCAAGGATCAAGCAGAGGCCGATCGCGGTAAGGCCGACGGTGACCATCGCGTCGAGAGCGCCCATCGTGGAGCCCTTCGCAAAGTCGCTAATCCAAGGAAGCGTCGCGACAAACTGCATGAGAGCGCATTTGTCCTGACCGTAGGTGATCGCCGGAAGCTCGCCAAACTTCTTCTGGTTCGGCGTGAGGATATTCCAGAGATCGAGCTGCATGTTTTCGCCCATCTTGACGGGCGCGGACGCGAATTTTTCCCCTTCGCTACGATACTTCGTCTGGGCGTCCCAGTTGCGGATGCGCTGATATTCGGCGTCGTTCTTCGTCTTCGCCAAACGGTCTTCGAAACGCGCCTTGCTCGCGACAAAGCCGCGGATATCTTCGCGATTTTCAAGAACATATTCGCGAAGAGAAAGGACGTACTGATCGAAAATCGCCTTCGCCTGAGCGAGCTGTTCGTCGTCGTTTAGTTGGAAATGCGCGCGATAATCGTCAAAATATTTGAACCATTCCTTTTCAATCACGGGGAAGGTCCAACCGATACGCTGCTGCGCGGTATTTTGACCGTTTTCGAGCGCAACGCGATACACTTCGGCCATTTGGATTCTTTCTTCGCCCCCCAAGTCGGGAAGGAAGAAATAGTAGAAATCTTTCGTCGGACCCTTAGCCATGCCAAGGAATCCCTTGGAAGAGAAATCGTTTGCAGGATTAGCCTTCCAAAGACCTTCATACAGAAAATGCCAGCCCACTCCGATTCGCAACACGACGATCAGAGCGACAATCAACGCCGCATAGCAGCCACAAGTTTTTGTCTTACCCAAGAGACGCCTCCTCTCGACCGTATAGCGCGAATAAGGCGCGCCGCGCACGGTCACACATATGTGTAAATGCTTAAATTTTAGGCAATAATCCTTCATAACGCGTCGACGTTTCAGCGCGCGTTAATCCGACAGCGCCCGCGGCGCTAGACGCAAAACGCCTTGATGCGTCGCGACCGCCCTAGTTCGCCAATCCGAATCTGCGTCAATCTTTTCTACGCTTATCCAGACGGATAATTTTTCGTATTTTAGCGCTACTGTGTCTACTATCAAAGTGGGGAAACGTGAATTTTCTCCAAAAAAACAACCTCGTTTTCGCATTTTAACACAAACTCACGGCCTATCGCTTATTCTTAATAAAACCGTCACAATTATTACAATCACTACGTCCATAAAAACCAAAACAAACAGAAGCGTCTCCACGTCATAATAAAATCGAGCGAAAAAGCGCCGGGGCTTGTACGAGTCTTATATAAGCCGTATAATCGGGCCGAACGTTAGCAGACGCCGCGCCACGGCGCGGTAGAATAGTTATATCGCGGTAGATTAGTTATATTGAGTATGAGGAAGTTCAAGCTTCCTGGAAGGACGCGATCGCCATGTTACAAACCGACGAAATTCTTTCGACTGTAAGAATGTTGCATTCCGAGCATCTCGACGTGCGCGCTGTGACCCTAGCGCTGAATCTTAACGACTGCGCTTCATCGAACGTCGATCAAATGTGCAAAAAGGTGTATCATAAAATCGTGTCCCACGCGCGAAATCTAGTCGACGTCTGCGATGAAATCGGCGGAAAATACGGAGTCCCGATCACCAATAAACGTATTGCGATTTCTCCCGCCGCGACTCTCCTCGCCGGACACAACAAGTCGGCGGCGATTGAAGTGGCGAAGGCGCTCGACGCGGCGGGGGCATACTGTCGTGTCGACTTTGTCGGCGGCTTCTCCGCGCTCGTCCAAAAGGGCGTCGCCGACGGCGACCGGGTCTTGATCGACTCCCTACCCGACGTCTTGACGCAAACGAAATCCGTTTGCGCTTCCGTCAACGCCGCGTCTCGTAAGGCGGGAATCAACATGGACGCGCTCAAGCGTCTCGGCGAAGTCATCAGCGAGATCGCGCACGCCGATATGGACAACAACGGCTTTGCGGCGGCCAAACTCGTCGTCTTCTCGAATATTCCCGAAGACAACCCCTTCATGGCGGGCGCGTATATGGGCGCGGGCGAACCGGAAGCGACGATCAACATCGGCGTTTCCGGACCGGGCGTCGTCGACTGCGCCCTTCAGCGCCGCATCGCGACCGCGAAGGAATCGGGCAAGAAGCTCACCCTACTTGATCTGGCGGAAGAGATCAAGATTGCAAGTTTCCGCGTCACGCGCATCGGCGAATTGATCGGACGCGAAGTCGCCGATCGTTTGAACACCTCCTTCGGCGTCGTCGACCTCTCCTTGGCGCCGACCCCCGCGATCGGCGACTCGATCGGCGAAATCCTCAAGACGCTAGGTCTCGCGCACGTCGGCGCGCCAGGTTCCACCGCCGCGATCGCGATGCTCAACGACGCGGTCAAGAAGGGCGGACTCTTCGCCTCTGGATCCGTCGGCGGTCTCAGCGGCGCCTTCATCCCCGTTTCGGAAGACTCAACTCTCGCCGACGCCGCCGCCAAGGGGCATCTGTCCCTCGAAAAACTCGAAGCGATGACCGCCGTTTGCTCCGTCGGACTCGACATGATCCTCATCCCCGGCGACACGCCCCCCACGACGATCTCCGCCATTATGGCCGACGAACTCGCCATCGGCGTTATCAACAATAAGACGACCGCGACGCGTCTCGTTCCGATTCCGGGCAAGAAGGCGGGCGACTTCGTCTCCTTCGGCGGACTCTTCGGAGCCTCCCCCGTCATGCAGGTTCGCAACGTCGGCGCCAGCGACGCGTTCGTCAACTTCGGCGGACGTATCCCCGCTCCTTTGCAATCCTTCGGCAACTGACCCCTTTTTACGAGGACGCGCATGAACGCGGCGAGAGATTATCGCTTTGATGTGCTGCGCGTCTTCGCGTGCGTTTCGGTTCTTATCCTTCACACGACAAGCTTCTTCCTCGAAGATCCGAACGCGACCTTCCCATTCTTTATCGTCGCGTTCGTCAACTCTTTTTCTCGCGCCGCCGTGCCCCTTTTCGTCATGACGGCGGGACGATTCGCTCTTGAAAAAATCGACGATTTCGCGTCGATTCCACCCTTCTTACGCGCGCGCGCTCGACGTCTGTGGCGACCGACTCTACTATGGAGCGCGATCTACCTGGCGCTCTACTTGGCCGACCGAATCCTTCGCGGCGTTCCGATCGACTTCTCGCTCGTTCTTTACGATTGGTTATGGAAGGGAAAGCCGGGCGCGGGCTACCATCTATGGTTTCTTTACATGCTCGTTGGGCTTGAATTGATCGCGCCTCCCCTCTTCCTTTGGACGAGAAAACGTCCTCGACTCCTCGGCGCTTCTTGCGTCGGACTCTTCGCGGCGTTTTCCGCGATCGCGACCGCGCTAATTCAACGCGGCGGAACGGGGCGCGGCGACCTTTTCCTCCCCTTCCTTTGCGTCGCGTATCTTCCCTTCTATTTTTGGGGAAGCCAACTCTACCGCCGAGCGCGACGTCTCGACGCGAGGGGACGTCGGCGTCTGCGCGTCCTCGCGCTCGTTCTCGTCTGCGCGGGGCTGGCGATCATGCTCGCGCTCATTTACTCGCGTCGCTACAACGACGCGCGCAACGACTTCTCCCTGCAAAGCCTTTTCCTTGCGCTAGGCGAATATCTCTTCTTCCTCTCCCTTCCCCCTTCGAAGGAAGGAAAAGAACCCAAGCCGCTCGGTCGGGCGGCGGCGCAAAGTTTTGACGTTTACTTGTCGCACGTCGCGTTTTTAGCGCTCCTGCCGCGACTCTTTGGAAGCTGGGGGAGCGTCTTTGAAAAAACGTACCTTGGCGCGTACGCGCTAGCGTGCCTAACGTATGCGTTTTCGACGGCGACCGCTACCGTCGTCGACTATTTCGGGAGTCGAATCGCAAAAAGAAGACGCGCTCGGTAGCGGTCGGCGTCAATTTCACCCCTTGCGTAGCGTTAAAAAAACGCTATGATTTTCAGAAGGTTAGATATGAAAAAAGCGCGTCGGCCCGTCCCTTGGCCGTCGGCGGCGACATAAATCCGGAGAAGATTCATGGATATCGAATTCAAAAAGACCAACGACTTCCTCGTTGGCATTGATTCGGACGGCTGCGCGTTCGATACGATGGAGCTGAAACATAAGGAATGTTTTATCCCTTGCATCATCCACCACTGGGGTCTCAAGGGGATCAGCAAATACGCGCGCGAAGCGGCCGAATTTGTGAACCTATACTCAAAGTCGCGCGGCGTGAATCGTTTCCCCGCGCTGATCGAAGTCTTCAAGCTTCTGCAAAAGCGTCCGGAAGTCGTCGCGCGCGGCGCCAAGATTGAGATTCCGGAAATCCTCGTCGAGTGGATGAACAAAGAGACGAAGCTCGGCAACGCGGCGCTTGCGAAATACGTGGAAGAGACGGGCGATCCCCTCATGAAGAAGACGCTGGCGTGGTCTCTCGACGTGAACGAAACGGTCGACAAAATCGTCGGCGAAGGGGTTCCTCCCTTCCCGATGGTTCGCGAAAGCCTCGAAAAGCTTCAAGGTAAAGCGGACGTTTTGGTCGTCTCCGCGACTCCTCAAGCGGCGCTTCAGAAGGAATGGGCGAATCAGGGCCTTCTTCCCTTCGTTCAGTCGATTTGCGGTCAGGAAGTCGGGACGAAGAAAGAATCCCTCGCGTACGCGAGCCTTTATCCGAAGAATCACGCGCTGATGATCGGCGACGCTCCCGGCGACTACAAAGCCGCGCTCGCGAACAACGCGCTCTTCTTCCCAATCAATCCGGGTGAAGAAGAAGCCTCGTGGAAGCGTTTCTTCGAAGAAGGCGCTCAGAAATTCCTCAACGAAGAATTCGCGGGCGACTATCAACAGGAGCTTCTTGACGACTTCAATTCGCACCTTCCGACGACTCCGCCCTGGAAGGAACTTGACTGACGCGCGACGCGTCAAAGTTTTTTGCGCGCGGAACAAGAGGTTCCGCGCCGTTGTTATAGCGTTCGTCGAAGTCTCGGCGAGTTCTTAGGTTAGCGTAGTTATAAGGAAAAAATTCAGAGATGAAGTGTCCCTTCTGTCGGGCCGACAATGATCGCGTGGTGGAAACGCGAACAAGCGAAGACGGATTCGTGATCCGTCGGCGTCGCTCTTGCCTCACGTGCGGCAAACGTTTCACGACATACGAACGCATTGAAGCGGTCAACGTCCGCGTCATCAAACGCGACGGATCCCGCGTTCCATTCGACCGCAACAAGGTGCGCGAAGGGGTGGAACGCGCATGTTGGAAGCGACCGGTTCGCGATTCCCAGATTTCCGAACTCGTCGCCGAACTCGAAACGCGGATTGAGGGCGACCTCGAAGTCTCGACCCAAGAGATTGGCGAAATGACGATGCAATTGCTTCGTCGCCTCGACGAAGTCGCCTACGTGCGTTTCGCGAGCGTCTATCATAAATTTGACACCATCAAGGACTTTCGCAACGCGATAAGCAACATTCTTGCGGATCGTCCAATGGACTCGGAGCAGTAAGACGCGCAGGAGCGTCGCAAAGATAGGGAGCGGTAGAATGAGTAAATTAGACGCATTTAGCGAAATCCTTCAGAAGGACGCGTCCGCCTCGGGGTTGACATGGCTTCGCCTAGGCGGCCCTATTGAATACTTGGCGCGCCCGCGTTCGGAAGAGGAGCTTCTCGCCCTCTTGCAAGCGTGCGCTCAAGAAGGGCTTGAAGTCCGCGTCTTGGGGGACGGTTCGAGTCTTCTCGTCGCCGACGAAGGCGTCAAAGGCGTCGTCGTTCAGTTGTCGGAACCGGCGTTCTGCAAGATTTCGGTCGAAGCCCCCTACGTCGTCGCGGGGGCGGGCGTGAAGCTCGGCGTCTTGGCGACGACGACGGCGACCGCAGGGCTTGCGGGAATCGAAGGGCTCATCGGCGTGCCGGGCGTTCTTGGCGGCGCGGCGGCGACGAACGCGTCGACTTCCGACGTCTCGCTCGGACAATGGGTGGAATCGGCGCGCGTCGCGACTTACGACGGACGCGTTCGCGAACTCTCCGCCGACGAAATCGTCTTCGGATATCGTTCGAGCAGCTTGGAAAACGCGATCGTCCTCTCGATTCGCTTCCGTCTGGAGCCGGAACCCGCGCAGGAGCTTTTCCGTCGCCTTCAAAAAATCTGGATCATCCGCGAACAGGCGCGTCCCAAGCCCCTTTCCGGCGAAGGTTTCGCGCGGATGTTCAAAAATCCGCGCGGCGAACGCGCGGCGGAATTCATCGCCGACGTCGACATGACGAAGGCTTCCGTCGGCGGCGCCCGACTCTGCGACGCCAATCCCAATCTCGTAACGACCGCCCCTAACGCAACCTCGGAAGACGTCAGAAATCTCGTCCTCATGCTTCAGAAAAAGACGCGCGCACAACTCGGCGTCGATCTGGAAAGCGAACTTACCGTCTGGCCGTGAGCGTAAAACCGAATCTCTAAGGATTCAAAAAATGGAAGAAAAAGAATTTTATTTACCTCGGAAGTTCCGATACGCAGGCGTAAACTGCGGTATCAAGCCCAACTCAACTAAACTCGACTTCGCCCTCGTCGTCTCCGACGTTCCCGCGACAGCCGCAGGGGTCTACACGCAAAATCTCAATTGCGGCGCGCCGGTGACATACGACCGCGCGATCACACCCGGCGCGGGAATCCGCGCTATCGCAACCGATTCGGGTTGCGCCAACGCCTGCACGGGAGAAGAAGGTCTGCGCAACGCGCGCACGATGGCGGAACTCGCGGGAGCTACGGTCGGCGCAACCGCCGAGCAGACCCTCGTCATGTCGACGGGCGTTATCGGCGTTCAGTTGCCGATGGACGCGATCGCCAAGGGCGCGAAGTTAGCGGGCGAAGCGCTCGGTTCGACCTACGACGATTTCGTCAAAGCCGCGACGGCGATTCAGACGACCGACACGAAGCTCAAGATCGTTTCGCGCGAAGCGACGCTTCCCAGCGGCGCGACGATTCGCCTTGCCTCCATGTGCAAGGGCGCCGCGATGATCGGCCCCAACATGGCGACGATGCTCGCCACGATCCTCACCGACGCCGCGCTTGAACCGCAAGACGCGCAGAACGCGCTCCGAGACGCCGTCGAAGACACTTTCAACTGCGTCAGCGTCGAAGGACACACCAGCACGAGCGACACATGCGTCCTCGTCGCCAATGGCGCCGCCTCCCCCGAGCCCCTCAAGGGCGCCGATCTCGACGCCTTCTCCGCGCTACTACTCGACCTCTGCCAGGAACTCGCCCCGATGATTCCCAACGACGGCGAAGGCGTCACCCACCTTATCACGATCGACGTGACCGGGGCTCCCGACCGCGCGTCCGCGAAACTTCTCGCGCAAACCGTCGCCAACGACGCGCTCGTCAAGACCGCTATCTGCGGCGCCGATCCGAACTGGGGACGCATCGTCTCCGCCACTGGGCGCTGCGGAGTCCCCTACGATCCGCGAAAAGTCTCCCTCAAAGTCAACGGATACCTGCTCTACGAGAATGGAACGCCCCTTGACTTCGATAAGGAAGAGGTTTCGAATTCGATTCGCTCGAACAGAAACACGAGCTTTGAGCTCTTCTTCCAGGAAGGGGACGGAAAGATTCGATTCTGGACCTCCGACCTGACCTGCGAATACGTCCACCTTAACGCAGACTATACTACCTGACGCAGAACGTATGTCGAAAGGCGCGCCGCAACAAGAAAAGCGACGCGCCTTTTTTATCTTCGAGAAAAACCTATCGTCAGCTCCTTCGATCTTCGGGCTCCAAACCAAGGACGACCTGCGATAAATCGACGTCCTTATCGGAGAGAAGATCGGAAAGACGCACGTTGTCGAGGTAATTGACGATCACGTCGCGAAGTCCCTTCCAAACGCGATACGTCGGGCAATTCGGGATATTCTCGCAGGCGGAAGGACGGTCGGGGTCGACGCATAGGACGGGGGCGATCGATCCTTCGGTGACGCGCAAGACTTCGCCGACGGAGTAGTCCTCGGGGGCGCGCGTTAGTCGATACCCGCCGCTATGTCCGCGGTAGGTCAGGAGAAAGGACGCTCGAGAGAGGGACGGAATGATCTGTTCGAGATACTTTTTGGAAACGCCCAGGCGTTCCGAAAGATCGGTAAGGGAGATATATCCGTCTCCTTGACGTTTGGCAAGTTCGATCATCATTCGGAGCGCATAGCGTCCGCGCGTCGATATTTTCATGGGGTTCCCCTTAGAGCCGCTAAATACGCGTAAATTCGCGTCGATTACGCAATTCATGATAAATGGGACGCGTTATTTGTCAACAGCGCTCTAAGGTAAGTCGAACGCTGGATATAAAAAATATTTATACCGCAAAAGTTTTATTAAAAAAAATTGAAAACGACGCTTGACGATTAGTAGTAGGAAATTACAATTCCTACTAATTCGCTATGAATTAAAAAAAGAAAAGAAAAGGAGGCAAAAAATGGCTCGGCGGTATTTTGACAACATAATCGAGACGATCGGTTCGACGCCTCTGGTTAAAATCAATAAATTGAATCAAGGGAAAGCGAACGTTTTCGCCAAGGTGGAGTTCTTCAATCCTGGAGGAAGCGTTAAGGATCGCGTCGGCGCGGCGATGATCGAAGCGGCGGAGGCCGCGGGATTGATTCAACCGGGCGCGACGATTATCGAGCCTACGAGCGGCAACACGGGAATCGGCCTAGCGCTTGTCGCCGCCGTCAAAGGGTATAAACTTATATTGACGATGCCCGAGACGATGAGCGTGGAGCGTCGCAAGCTTGCGGCGGCGTACGGGGCGCAGATTGAGCTCACGCCCGGCGCGGAAGGAATGAAGGGCGCGATCCGCCGCGCGGAAGAACTTCACGCGACGATCCCCGGCTCGTGGATCCCTATGCAGTTCGAGAACCCCGCGAATCCTCATCGTCATTACGAGGAGACGGGGGAAGAAATTTGGGTCGCGCTAGAAGGACGCGTCGACGCGTTCGTCGCTGGCGTGGGAACCGGCGGAACCGTCTCAGGGGTTGGAAAATATTTGAAGGAACATAATCCGAACGTCCACATCGTCGCAGTAGAACCGGACACGAGCGCGGTTCTTTCAGGGAAGCCTGCTGGAGCGCACAAGATTCAAGGGATCGGCGCTGGATTCATTCCGAAGACGTACGACGCGAATTCGATCGACGAAGTGTTTCCGGTATCGTCTGAGGACGCGGGAGTAGCGGCGCGCGCGTCGGCGCGGCAGGAAGGGATACTGGTTGGAATTTCGAGCGGCGCGGCGCTTCATGTGGCGCTCGAGTTGAGCAAGCGCCCCGAATTTGAAGGAAAGAATATCGTCGCGCTCCTACCCGACACGGGAGAGCGTTATTTATCCACTTGGCTCTTCGACGATTGAGCCGTCACCTCAAGGACACGAACCTATGAAAGCTCTTACAGATTATGAAAATCTCTCCCACGAAGAGCTGTTAGCGCGCGTCAAAGCGGTGCGCGAAGCCGCAGGCGATCGACTCGCCGTCTTCGCTCACTATTACGTCTACGACGAGATCGTAGAGATCGCCGATTTTGTCGGCGATAGTTTAGCGTTAGCGAAACGCGCGGCGACCTCCAATGCGGAAGCGCTTCTCTTCTGCGGCGTCCACTTCATGCTCGAGACTGCGGATATCCTCGCAAATCGTCCTGAAAACGTCGCGGCTCGCGGCGGAAAGAGAATGATCGTCATGGCGGCAAATGAAACCGCCGGCTGTCCCATGGCGGACATGATCACTGCGGAACAGGCGCAGGCATGGAAAGAAAGCCTTTCGGAACTTGTCGACTTCAGCGAGTTTACGCCAGTCTCCTACGTAAATTCCTCGGCGGCGACAAAGGCGTTCTGCGGCGAAAACGGCGGCATGATATGCACCTCCGCCAATGCGGAATCCGTGCTGCGCGCCGCCTTCGCCCAGCGACCGAAAGCGCTTTTCATGCCCGATTCGCGCCTAGGACGCACTACCGCCCTCGCTCTTGGCGTTAAGCCTGAAGAGATCGCGACCTGGGATCCGCGCACGAAAGAGCCACTCGGAGGATTGACGCCCGAAGAGATAAAAAAAGCGCGCGTCATACTGTGGGACGGTTTCTGCCCTACTCACCAACGTTTTTCCGCGGACTATATCCGCAATTTGCGAAAAACAAACCCCGACGCTCAAGTTTGGGTTCACCCCGAATCGCAGCGTCCGATCGTCGAACTCAGCGACGGATACGGGGCGACTTCAAAGCTAATCGACGTCGTTTCGAAGGCCCCGGCAGGCTCGACTCTCGCGATCGGCACAGAATGGAAACTCGTCGAAAGACTCCAGAAGCAAAATCCGGATAAGACGATACTCTGGCCCGGCGACAATCCGCTGATCTGCGTTCAAATGGCGAAGAGTTCCCTCTGGCGCGTCGCCTGGGCGCTCGAAAACTGGCTCGCGGGAGAGCCAGTCAACGTCGTGACGACGCCGCCCGACGTCGCCGAGTCCGCCTACAAAGCGCTTCGCTCGCTCCTAAAGTAAGCGAAACGTCTATTACTAGCCGATAAATTAAGCTGCGGACGGCGTCGAAAATTCTCTCGCCGTTCGTTATTTTTCGAATTCAAAACCTATTGAAGAAATAGGAATTAACTTTAGCGTCGCAAGATTCGGCGCGTCGTCTTTACCATCATTCACCCCACGACGAAAAAACGCGCAGTTCTTATTCGCCAAAAAAGAGAGGCGCGAGATTGACGCGACGCTCGCATATAATGGAGAAAGAGCCATGAAACAGGGAACTATTTGTATCCAAGGTTGCGGTCGACCGAAGGAAGGCGAACCTCGTCAGGCGCCGATTGTCCAAAGCACGACGTTCCGATACGACACCAGCGACGCGATGGGCAGACTTTTCAACCTGGAGGCCTCGGGCTACTTCTATTCGCGTTTGTGTAATCCGACGAACGACACGGTCGCGCGCAAGATCACGGCGCTTGAAGGGGGTACCGCAGGTTTGTTGACAAGTTCCGGACAGGCGGCGATCTTCTACGCGCTATTCAACCTTGCGAACGCCGGCGATCATATCGTCGCGAGTTCGACGATCTACGGGGGCGCGTACAACCTCATAGCGACGACGATGAAGAAGATGGGCGTGGACGTTACGTTCATCGAGCCGGACTGGAGCGACGACCAGATCAACGCGGCGTTCCGTCCGAACACGAAGGTTTTCTATGGGGAAACGCTCGCGAATCCCGCGCTCGTCGTTCTCGACCTTGAACGCTTCGCGAAGATCGCGCACAGCCACGGCGTGCCGGTGGTCGTCGACAACACCTTCCCGACGCCGATCAATTGTCGTCCTTTCGAATGGGGCGTCGATATCTCGGTTCACTCGACGTCGAAGTACCTTGACGGTCATGCGGCGGCGGTCGGCGGCGCGATCGTCGATTCGGGCAACTTCGACTGGAACGCGCATAAGGACAAGTTCCCCGGTCTGACGGAACCCGATCCGAGCTATCACGGGCTCGTCTACACGGAGCGTTTCGGGCAGGGGGGCGCGTATATCACGAAGATCGTCGCGCAGCTCATGCGCGATATCGGCGCACAGCCGGGCCCGTTGAACTCCTTCATCTTGAATCTCGGACTCGAGTCCCTGCATCTGCGCATCAAGCGTCACAGCGAATCGGCGCAGACGATCGCGGAATGGCTCGAAAAGCATCCTCGCGTCGCGTGGGTCAATTATCCGGGCTTGAAGAGCTCGAAGTACTACGATCTGGCGCAGAAGTACCTCCCCAACGGTTGTTCGGGCGTCTTGACCTTCGGGCTTAAAGACGGTCGCGACGGCGCTCATGCGGTGATGTCGAAGTTCCAGCGAATCTACATCGCGACGCACGTCGCCGACGCGCAATCGAGCGTTCTTAATCCCGCGAACACGACGCATCGCCAACTCACCGACGCGGAACTCCTCGAAGCGGGCGTCACGCCCGATATGATCCGCCTCTCCGTCGGTTTGGAAGACACGGAAGATCTGATTCAGGATCTGGAAACCGCGCTCGCGCAGTGACGCAGGCGAAGAGCAGAGCCCTAGACGTAGCGCGCGATATGTCGAGTCGCGCGTGAAGACGCGTGGGAGGTCGCGTCTAGGGCCGTTTTGAAAAGGGCGTCGAGAATTTTGCCCCTTCTCGACGCCCTTCCCTTTTTTAACGCGGGATATAAGATCAACGCGCGATTACTTCTTCTTCTCGGGGAGCGCGACGGGCTCGGGCGCGTCCTTTAAACGCCACACGCGAACGTAATCGACGCTGAACGTCGCCGGAAGGTCCTCCGGTTCCGGTTCGCCAAACCAGTCGGACATGATCTCGCAGTCGAGCATGATATGGAGCGGGCGGAAGAAAATATCGTTTTCGCGCGTGAAAACACATTCCCCGTCGACATACCAGCGCAACTCCGTCGGAGTCCACGCGAGCCCGAAGGTATGATAATCGGCCCAGAAATCAAAGTCCATCTTCTTCTTAAAAGAATAGTCTTTGATCTTCGCCTTCTTCTTATTCACGATCGATTCGAGATACGGCGTCGCGTATTGATGCAGAGTCGCGTAGTAGAGGCGATCATGCGCGGCGGCGCGCGGCTTGCCGCAGTATTCGAGAATATCGATCTCTTCGGAATATTCCCCTTCGACGTATTTGATATCGGGTCTTTCGGAGAACGGATCGTAAAGCCAGAACGCGTTGCAGACGCACGCGCGCATCGACTTGCAACGCGCCTCGTAGTATCCGTACGCAGACTTACGCTTGCTCTTGACGATCGCCTTCCAATATTTGTCGTAGCCGCGAACTTGATTTTCGTAATCGACCTCTTCAGGCTTCATCAAACTTGCGGTAAGCTGGAGCGCGCCGTCGGCGACCTTCACGTTGTTGCGAGAAAAGAGCGCGGGCTTGCGACCTCGCCACGCGGGATTGAAGTCCCACCATTTCTCTTGATCGAGAGAGTCGCCGTCGAATTCGTCGCTCAGTTCAGGGGCGTAAACGTAATCGTCCCCAAGAGGGCAGACGGGCGAATCGGCGCGCGCGGGCGCGGCCAGAAAGAGCGCCGCGACGAGAGCTAGAAAGTATTTCATACTAAACCTCCGAAGGATAAAAGGTTAAGAAGACTCCGCCGCGGCTCTTCGCGACGATTTAAATATTCCAGTTCAGACGCGACGCGTCGAAGACGGGGCCGTCGACGCACGTCCGGCGATAATCCCACGTACCGTCGTCTTGCTTCCACTCGACGACGCACGAATAGCAAATTCCCATGCCGCACGCCATCGGCGATTCGAGGGACGTCCAACATTCGATTCCGCGCTTCTGCGCCCAGAGCGCGACCGCGCGCATCATCGGGCCGGGGCCGCACGCGAGGATTTGACCGTCGCGAGGATCGAAATCTTCCGGGAAGAGGGACGGCAACAGCTCCGTGACGAACCCCTTCGTTCCGAGCGATCCGTCCTCCGTCGCAAAGCGCGCGTCGCAACCGAGCGCCTGAAATTCGTCGACGCAGCTCATGCGACCGCGCGTCCGCCCTCCGTAGACGAAAGTCAGCTCAGGACGCGACTCTTCAGGAAGCGCGAGAATCCGTTTAATCTCCAAATAGAAGGGCGCGTGCCCCACCCCGCCCGCGACGAGAACGACCTTCTTCGCCGGGTTCAAACGCTTCGCAGCCTGCCAGCCGTTGCCAAGAGGGCCCCAAAGTCCGACGGAATCCCCGACCCGAAGCTTCGCCAGACGCCGCGTTCCCTTACCGACGACCGCGTAGATCACGTCGACGCGACCCGTTTCGAGCTCTACGTCGTAAACCGCGAAAGGACGACCAAGAACCGGATCCGATCCTTCGAGAAGACGCAACATGACAAACTGTCCAGGCTTCACGCGTTCCGCAAATTCGGGCGCGAGCAAGCTAATCTTACGGACTCCCTTCGCTACGGGCAGATTCGTCTGGACGGAGCCCGCCCCCGCCCACATTTCTTTATAGTGAGAACTACATTCTGACATGAATAACTCCTAAAGGACGACGCGCGTCCCCATCCCCTGAGGACGCGACGATATTGACAAACGCGCGGATCACCTGCCCCCGCGTCCTCCCCGGGTCGCGCGACCCTGACGCGGTTGACGAGGCCCTTTGCGCTCTTTATCGAACCCGCCGGGACGTTTCGATCCTTTCGCGCCTTTCGCGCCGCGTCCTTTCGACGACGCGTCGTAATTGAAACGATCGCGCGAGGAGCCGTCTTCGTCGCGCGAGAACTTCTTCACGCCGATCGTTCGCGTTTCGTCGTCGAACTCCCGACGCGCGCGACGACGCGCTTCCCCGCGTTCCTCCGCGCGGAACTCTTCGCGGAATTCCTCGCGCGGCGCGCGGCGCGTCAGCTTCTTGCCGCGAGCGTTGCGCACTTCGCGCCGCTCCTGCGACTCGTCCTTCCCTTTCCCGTTATAGAACGAGTCTTTGAAGACCTTGCGCATCGCGTCGCGAAACCCTTCGAGTTCAGATTCATGCGCGGATTTCTTCTCGGACTCTTTCTCGCCGCCCTTGACTTTGCCTTCGCGCGCGTCGTTCTTCTGCGCCTCGCGAGCTTCGAGCGTCGCAAGTTCGACGGGGGGCAGCGCGGGGCGTGAGTCGTCTTCCGCGCGGCGCGCGCCGGGGCGCTTGTCGATCGGCGTTTCCGCGAAACGATAGAGCTGCGCGACCTCTCCCGACGTCAACCGTCTATATTGGCCCGGCGCAAGTTTTCCGAGCTTAACCGCGCCGATCTGCACGCGCTGAAGGTGCATGACCTTGTGCCCGAGACGCGCGAGCATACGGCGAATTTCGCGGTTCTTCCCTTCCGTCAGCGTAATTTCGAGGACGGAACTGAGCTTGTGCGCCGAGTGGATCGTCGCTTCGTCCGCCTGCACGATCCCTTCCGCGATATGCACGCCCCGACGCAGCGCGTTCACAAGTTCGTAGTCGACGAGCCCCGCGACTTGCACGCGATACTTCTTCGGAACCTCGTAACTCGGGTGCATGAGGCGCTGCGCGAGCGCCCCGTCGTTGGTCAGGAGGAGGAGCCCTTCGGAGTTCTGGTCGAGTCGGCCCACGGGGAAGAGTCGGCCCAGCTCGGGGGGAATGAAATCGAGGGCGAGTCGGCGCCCTTGGGGATCGCAGTTGGTGCAGAGGGCGTTCTTAGGCTTGTTAAGGGCGACGTAAACGGGCTTCGACTTCGGCAGAAGTTCGCCGTCGACGCGGATTTTCTGCTCGTTGGGACGCACGCGAACGCCGAGCTCGGAGACGATCTTGCCGTCGACTTCGACGCGCCCTTCGCGAATCAGCTCTTCGCACTGACGACGACTACCGAGCCCTGCGGCGGCGAGCGCCTGCTGGAGACGGAAGCCGCGAAAATCGAGGGCGTCGTCGAGTTCGTCGGAGTCCCCCTTCTTCGTCGCCGCCATCGGGGACTGGAAGATAGAGCCGCTCGACTTGCGCATCGTGGCGGCGGAGGGTAATTTACGCGCGTTCTTTTTGGGCGCGCGCGAACGATCAAGTTGAGGCGCGCGCGAACGACGCCCCGACGCGCGGGACGCTCCGCCTCTTGCTTCGCGACCTCGACCGCGGGAATTATTCGCTTTCATAATATTTGAACCTCCTTGCAAAAAGCAGGGCTAATATTTTTAATCAAAACTGGCCGCCAAAAAGGGCGGCGCTACAATAGGAACGCGGGACGCGTCATAATTCAACGCGTTCCGCGCATACGACCGATCTCTTTCACGCGCATAATACGCGCGGGAAAGACGACGCGGGAAAAGGCGCTTTGCCGGCTCAGACGTTCGCAAGCGCCTGATCGACGTCGGCGATCAAATCTGCGGCGTCTTCGATACCGCAAGAAAGCCGGATCAGATCCGGACCGACTCCGCACTTCACGAGCTCTTCGTCGCTCAGCTGGCGATGCGTCGCGTTCGCGGGGTGCAAGACGCATGTGCGCGCGTCGGCGACGTGCGTGGCGATCGCCGCTATCTTGAGTCCCGACATAAACCGTTCGGCGGCTTCGCGACCCCCCTTCACGCCAAAGGAGACGACCCCGCACGTCCCGTTAGGCATATACTTCTGCGCGAGCGCGTAGTATTTGTTGCTCTTGAGGCCGGGATAATTCACCCACGCGACCTTGTCGTGCGATTCGAGGAATTCCGCCATCGCCTGTCCGTTTTCGCAGTGACGCTTCATGCGCAGATGCAGCGATTCGAGCCCGAGGTTGAGGAGGAACGCGTTTTGCGGCGCGGGGGAGGAGCCGAAATCGCGCATGAGCTGCGCCACGCATTTGGTGATGAACGCCCCGCCCTGGCCGAACTTTTCGGCGTAGACGATTCCGTGATAGCTTTCGTCGGGAGTGGTGAGCCCCGGATACTTATCCTTGTGCGCGAACCAATCGAAATTACCCGAATCGACGATCGCGCCGCCGACCTGCGTTCCGTGACCGTCCATATACTTCGTCGTGGAGTGCGTGACGATATCGACGCCGAACTCGAAGGGGCGGCAGTTGACGGGGGTCGGGAAGGTGTTGTCGACGACGAGGGGAACGCCGTGTTCGTGAGCGACTTTGGCGAAGAGTTCGAAGTCGAGAATATCGAGCGCCGGGTTGGCGATCGATTCGCCGAACATCGCGCGGGTATTAGGCTGGAACGCGGCGTGAAGTTCGTCTTCGGTCGCGTCGGGACGCACAAACGTGAAGTCGATTCCCATGCGCTTCATCGTGACGGCGAAGAGGTTGTACGTCCCCCCGTAGATCGCGGACGACGCGACGACGTGATCCCCCGCGGAGCAGAGATTGAAGATGGAGAAGAAGTTCGCGGCCTGTCCGGATGAGGTGAGCATCCCAGCGGTTCCTCCTTCGAGGGCGGCGATCTTCGCGGCGACGATATCGCACGTCGGATTTTGCAGACGGGTGTAGAAGTACCCGGCGGCTTCGAGGTCGAAGAGCTTGCCCATCGCGGCGCTCGACTCATAGCGGAACGTCGTGCTTTGAATGATCGGAACCTGACGCGGCTCGCCGTTTTCAGGACGATATCCCGCTTGAACGCATTTTGTACCAAGCTGCTGCATGAGAATACACTCCACAAAAAGGGGAACGGCGACGCGCTAAATTGCAATTGCGACGCGCTCCTGATATAATCGACGGCGGCGCTCGCGACGCGCGTCGCGAAGAGGATGACGCCAATTGAAAAACCGGCTTCTACATTATATCGACGCGAAAAGCGCGTCGAAAGGGGGGCAACTATGAAAATAAGAACGCGACGTTGGATTTTAGCCGCGCTCGCCGTCGTCGGTATCGTTGGAACCGTCGTCGCGACGTCGACCGCCGCGCGCGCCGCTGGTAATACCGAAGAACTGCGCGAAATTGAAAAACGCGCTAAAACGATCGAAACATATCTCCAAGACGCGCCCGCGATCGGCGCGAGAACCGCCGGACTCGAATACTGGCGAGAACTAGGATCGCGAAACGGAATCGCGAAACGTTGGATAAACGACGCCGAAAAAGTATGCGCCTCCGAGCCGCAAGAGCTACCGGAAGAGCTCTATAAGGAGTATTACCGCAACGGAAACCGCACCCATTATCAAGACGCCTACCATCGAGTCGTGAGACGCGCGGAAGCGTTGACGATGGCGGAAGCATTCGAGGGAAAAGGACGATTCGTCGAACAGCTCAACAAAGAGCTCCTCAATATCTGCGAGATCAAATCGTGGGTCTACCCCGCGCATGACGACAAAGCGCAAGTCTACGACGGCAAGCGGATGATTTCCGACCTTGGTTCGACGACGGAAGCCGCGAAGTTGGCGCTTGCGATCAATCTTTTCGAAGAGAAGCTCGACCCGGCGGTCGTCGCGAGGGTCAAGGAAGAGATCGAACGGCGCGTCTTGCAGCCGTACGAAATCGCGGTTAAAGAGGATACGAAGCTCCTCTGGTGGGTTCGCACCGTCAATAACTGGAACGCGGTCTGTCACGCGGGGACTGTTGTCGCGGCGCTCAACATTGTGGAATCGAAGGAACGGCGCGCTTTCTTCCTGGCGGCGGCGGACTATTTCTCGGAAAAGTACTTCATGCAGGGCTTCACGGACGACGGATACTGCTCGGAGGGGATGGGATATTGGAACTACGGGTTCGGATTCTATCTCTATTTAGTCGCGGCGGCGCGGGAAGCGACGGGAAATAAGCTCGACCTATTCCGTTTCGAAAAGATAAGCGCGATCATCGATTACGCGCCGAATCAGCTTTTGGCGGCGGATTCTTACGCCGTCTTTGCAGACTGCTCGATGACGGCGCGTCCGGACGCGATCACGGTTGCGTACGCGAGCCGACTTGCGAAAAAGGGGTATTCGGAGTACGAGGAGCAGGCGCTGGGCAAGAACTACGGGTGCGCCGACCTCCAGGAGACGGGGACGATCGGCTTAGACAAGGAGATTCTCTTCGGTGAGACGTCGGGTAGCGGGGAGAAGTTTGTCGCGCCGATGCGATCCCTCTTTGACGACGCGGGGGTAGCGGTCTTGCGACCTGGCGCGGCGATCAAGAAGCCGAGTTTCGTTATGGCGCTCAAGGGGGGTCATAACGGGGAGTTGCACAATCACAACGACGTCGGGTCGTACACGCTAGCGCTAGCGCCGCCGAGCGACAAGAGGGCGGAGATGAAGTTCGTCTCGCGCGATCCTGGGGGCGAGGTCTACACGGCGCGCACCTTCAGTTCGAGACGTTACGAGGGGCAGCTTCTCAACTCCTTCGGACACCCGGTTCCGCGCATTGCGGGGACGTTGCAAACGACGGGAAGTTCGTGCGCGGGGAAACGAATCGACGCGGAGTATACGGACGCGGTCGATCGCCTGAAGTACGACGTGACGACGGCGTACAAGGACGCGAAGGAGCTCAAGTCGGCGACGCGCGAGTTCCGATACGAGCGTCCGCGCGACGATTTCGCGGGGCGGGTCGCGATCACGGACGACATTCGGTTCAACGAAGGGAAGACGGGGGCGATCGAAACGGCGCTCATAACCTTCTATAAGGACGTGAAGATCGACGCGAGCGAACCTGAGTCGATCCGCGTTGATCTCGACGGGGCGACGGCGACGATCACGGCGCGGGACGCGAATGGCGCGTCGCTCAAACTTATCGCGGAAACGGCGATCGTCGGCGAGAATGACGAGAGCGCGCGTTCGAAGCCGACGCGCGTCGCGCTACGCGTCGACGGGGACGTCAACGCCGGTATTATAACGACGGTCTTCGACGCGAAATAATCCGCGTCGTTTCCCTTTTTCGCATCGTCATGGCGACGCCTCGACGCTCGGCGTCGCCATTTGCGTTTCTTGCCGCGCCGCGGCGCGTTGTTGAAATCGTCGCGAAAGGGCGTACAATAAGGGAAAACGCGTAACGTCGCGCGTTCGAAGGCGTTCAGAGCGTTTTCCTGACGATCTTTGCGATTTCTTGGGCGATGACGACGGCGTCCTCTTCGGTATTGTCATGACCAAAAGAAACGCGGAGGGTTCCCTCGGCATACTCGGGGGGAACGCCAATCGCGCGAATCACGTGGGAGATTTGCGTGTTGACGGAATCGCACGCTGAGCCGGTGGAGAGGTAGATCCCTTTAAGGTCGAGTCTGTGAAGCAACATTTCTCCACTTGCATTGCGAATAGACACATTTACATTGCCAGGAACATGATTGGTGCTGCCATTACGGATATAATCAATACCCGACAATTTGAGCACATCTAAGAATTTATCCTCAAGCTTATGGAGCTTATTCTGCGTCTGATACATATGGTC
>SFIW01000056.1 GCA_004556055.1 Planctomycetaceae bacterium | reverse complement strand
GGGGATACGATCGCGCCCGATCCGACCCTCTTTGCCGACGGGGAGACGGTCGACATAGACCTTGTGAGCCTGCTGAAAATACCCGTCGCGTTGACGATCGACGCGGGTAAGACGCGCCTCGTGTTGCGGCGCAGTCGTTACAACCTTCTTTTGGAGAATCGCGAGCAGACGGGTTTCAACGACCTGACGATGCGCGGCGTCACGCTCGTCGGGCGCGTCTTGGTCGGCGGGAACGCGAGCAAACGCCTGACGTGCGCTTTTGAGAAGTGCGTCTTCGGGGGCTTTTCGAACGCGTACAACCTCTTTCAGACGTCGGGGTACGTCGACGCGACGATGACCGATTGCGCGTTCGTCGGCGGAACGTCGCGCGGAATCTATCTTTACGGAGAGAATAATTTCGCGACGTTTACGCGGTGCACGATCGCGGCGAATAAGAACACAGTCTCCTTGGCGACGTCGTCGAATAGCGCGTTCGTCGACTGCGTTGTGGATCCGCCCCTCGAGAGCGCGGGGTTCTGCAACGTTCCGAGCTCGCTCGACGAGTATTCGGAATCGAACCCGATCCCGTGGAGGGCGTGGAATTTTGCGCCGCGCGGCGACTCTCCGTACGCGTCGGGGGGCTCGACATGCGCGGGGAAAACCGACCTTCTGGGCGTCGCGCGGGGATGGACGGACGCGAACGGCGAGACTCAGCACGCGGTCGGGGCGTTCGAGGTCGTCGACGCGGACTATTTCCTTGCGCGGGACGCGGGGACGTCGGTGAGCTTCGCGGATCCGTCGCGGTGGCGAAGGACGCGCGGCGGGGACGCGGCGCCCGAGAGCGTCGGCGCGGGCGTTTTCTTCGTCGACGAGTCGGTCGAGTTTTCAGACGCGCCCCCCGAGGGATCGTCGGTGATCGTCGCGGGGCCGAGCGGGTGCGCGATTCGCGGCGGAGCGTCGTCGACGGATTCGCTGCGCGTCGGGTCGCGGTCGACGTTGACGCTCGGCGGGGACGCGGAGGAGGACGCGGTAGACGTTGCGCGGCGTTTCGCGCAGTCCTCTCGGGTCGACGTCGCGGCGGAAGGAACGCTGCGTCTCGAGGTCGACGCGCGTGTCGAGACGCTCAGCGTCGCGACGTCGGGACGCGTCGAGTTCGTGGGCGAGGATCGCGTTCTCGCCGCGTCGGGGGGTTGGCTCGACGCGGGGGCGATTCTGAGCGCGGAGAGTCGCGGGTACCTTGCGTTTGGCGCGTCGGGAACGGACGCGGGGGCGGTCTGCGAGCGCGTCGTCTTGTGCGACGCGGGAAGCGGGGTCGCCGATTTTCGGGTCGCGGCGACTCGACCGCGCGAGGCGGAGGCGTCGTGGCGCGTCGCGGAGGACGGCGAGGGGGAAGGGACGGCGCTCGTCGAACGGCGCGGTTCCGACGGCGAGTGGCGCGTCGTCCTTCGCGATTTGCCGATCGCCGCTCTCGGCGCGACGATTCCGATCCCCTCGGGGCGGTCCCGCTATCGCCTCTTCGACGGCTGGGAGTTCCATTATGACGACGCGTGGAGCTTCTCCGGGGTGCAATTCAGCGTCGTAACAAGCGCGACGCCGCGTTGCGAGACGCCGCGCGTTCACTGGGAGGCGACGACTCAATTGGCGACGACGAACGATCAGGTTTACTTAGGGCAGGGCGTCACGATTTTGGCGCGTATTTACGATTCTTTCGACTCGACTTCGCTACTCTTGGCGAAGGACGATCGCGTCCAAGAAGCGCGTTACTCGTGCCGCTACGTTTCGAAAGGCCTCTTTGAGGAGACGCTCGAGCCCGTGCGTGGGCACGAAGACGTCGTCGTTCCCGTCGAAACGGTCCTCGAAGCCGCGCAGCGCTCCGACGCATGGACGCGCGACGACGTCGGATACACCTTCGCGCTCACCCCCGATATTCGCGAATATCCCCTCTTCGAACGCGCCGGAAAATACGTCTTCCAGATTACGATCTCCCTCAAAGACGCGAACCCCGTCGTCTTCTACGTCAACGTCGAAGCGGTCGAAGAATGACGCGCCGTCTTCGTCGAAAATAAAGAAAGGCCCTTCCGCGATTCCGGAGGGGCCTTTTTCTATCGCGCGTTACAGCGCCGCGTCACAGCGAAAGGAGATACTCGACGAGATCGTCGCATTCCTCTTCCGTCATGTCGCCGACTTCCCCGAGGACGTCCCCGTGCGCGCCGTCAAGGAAGACGTCGTGAAGATCGACGTAACGACCGTCGTGGAGATAAGGGGGCGTGCGCCAAATTCCAAGGAGGGTCGGGGTGTCGAATTCGCTCTGATGGTCGTAATCGGCGCGGGAACCGACGTCGTGCATCTTCTGATCGGTGAAGAACTCGCCCGTATGGCAGTGCGAGCAGGCGTATTTCGGATTCTCGAAGACCGCCTTGCCGCGGAGCGCCTTTTCGCTGAGCTGTCCGTCGACGAGGTAGGGGCTCGGGACTTCCTTGAGGCTCTTGATATACTCTTCGACGTCGACGCACGTCTCTTCGGGTACGTTCGCGAAGCAGATGAATTTGAAGCCCGTGCGGATCGCGTATTCCGCGTTGACGCGCACCCCGTGCCACATTGCGGGGGGAACGTCGATGGAGTGAACCATCGCTTTAGCGTTCTTGGGGTTCCCCATGCCGTCGTTGAGAAGATCCCAGTTGAGAGCGTCGGATCGCGCTTCGGGGTGGCAACTCGCGCAGCTTTGCCATGTTTGGAAGCAGAGAAGGGCGTCGTTCCATGCAAGCTCGCCGCGTCGAACCGCGTCCATTTCCGGCTCGGGACCGAGCTTGACGAATTCGACCGCCTTCGGACGGCGCGCGCCAAGATCGACGCACATGATATTGTCCGTGAAGTACATACCCGCGTAGACTTTGTCGCCGATGACCGCGAGCGCGCGCGGCGAGCGACCGTTGAGCTTGCGGCTGTAGAGCTTCACGCGCGTCTTGAGGCCGACGAGGAACGCCAAGAGCTGCGGAACCTGGTCCGCCGTCGTCGTATTCGCCTGTCCGAGCTCTTTCGCCTCTTCCGCGTTCTTCGGGAGCCCCGCGAGCTTTTCGTGCGTCTTCACCGCGTCGACGATCGCCAATTCATGAGAGCCCGCGAGACCGACGCAAATCTTCGAATTGTCGGGAGTCACGACGATCGGCCACGGATTCGCCGCGCCGGAGTCCACGTCGTCGAGAAGAACCGTGTTCACGAATTCGCGCTTCTCCGCGTCGATGATGCTAAACCCGTTCGTGTTCATCCAGCCGCGCTCGACCTGAGTCGTCGGGAGCTGATAACGCGCGAGGATCGCCGTCGTGTAGACGTATTTTCCGTCCGGAGAAAGGGCGATGTGGTGCATACTCGAACTGCCGTTGGGGAGACGAATCTGCTTCGTTTCACCCGTCGCGGTATCGAGGCACGTGATCTCCGCCGCGACGTTCGCCCCGTCGGAAGGATCGAGCGGGAGGAAGTTCGCCGCGTAGTAGCTCTTGTCGTCGAGTGTCAGAACCGCGTCGCAAGGCTCGTGAAGCGCGGGGTAGAGCGCTTCGACTTTGAAGTCGGGAAGGCTGATCTTCGCGAGTTTCCAGTCGTGACGCAAGCACGCGTAGATCGTCGAACCGTCCGACGTGACGCAAAGACCGCAAGGGGTGTGCCCGACGACGCCTTCCGCCGTCACCGCTCCCGTCGCGAGATCGATCGCGCAAATCTTACCCTGATAGTCCCCGTAGCCGACGTACATCGTCTTTTCGTCTTTCGACAGACACATGTCGTTCGGAACGCCCGGTAGAGGAATCGACCTCTCAACCTTCGCTTCCGCGACGTTGACGAACGCGATTTCCTTCGCGTCCATATTCAGCGAGTAGAGGATGGATCCGTCTTTTGTGGGGATTAACTTGATAGGTCCTTTATATTCCCCCGCGACGCCGGTCGAAAGGGCGGTCGCGAGAATAACGAGCGTAGCGACGAACTGAGTGACGAGTCTTCGCGCGGTCATAGCTATCGTGAAACTCCTGCTTGAGTATGGTGAAGAACGCGCGTGGGAGGCGACGTTCCAAATAAGCGACGTTAAGTAGTCGACAATTTGCCAAATTTTTTACAATTATCTGTTTTTCCAAGGAGAAAATCAAGCCTATTCGGCGCAAAGAACGCTTTTTTTAACTCTTTTTTACAACCAATGAAATTGTGACTCGAATCGCCGAAACAAGAAAAGAAAAACGCGCTAAGCTTACCGCTTGCGCGTCATACCGAAGAAAGGACTCGAACCTTCACCCCCAGTGACGGGGACTAGGACCTGAACCTAGCGCGTCTGCCAATTCCGCCACTCCGGCTTGTTACCCTCATTCTAGCAGAACCCCGCGCTTTGAAAAGTCATTATTCGGCGTTTTTTGGAAATTTCATGACGGCGCAAATTTTTTCAAAATTTTTCGCCCGAGGTTTTACGGGGCGCGCTCCGTCTCGAACGGACTTTTGGGGAAATTTGCGTTTTTTTTCGGTTCTAAAAATCGGCTTAACGGGTATTATTAGATGCGGTCGCGTTCGTCGCGACGATTCTTGCCCGGCGCGATTCTTGCGCGGTATCAAGGGCTATTCCCGAGTCGATTTCATTGAACTCTTCGTTTTCTCTATCACTTCAACTACAAACACTGGACTGTCTTTGCGTTTTTAAGACTTGACGCGAAAAGAAAGGAGGCGCGTATGGAAGAGACGTCTTTATATCGTCCGACGCGGGCTCAGCTTGCGCTCCGCGAACTCGTCGAGCAAAAGTCGAAGATTCTCGCCTACGGGGGATCGCGTTCTGGGAAAACTTTTGAGTTCTGCCACGCGCTGGCGGATTTCGGCGTCCGTTTCGGGGGACGTTACGCCGTCTTTCGACGCTATTTCAACTCGGTTCGCTACTCCGTATTCGACGACACCTTTCCGAAGATGCTCGAACTCGCGTTCCCCGGCTTGGAGTATAAAAGGAGTCTTTCGGACACGAAGATTCTCTTGCCGGAGACGGGCGCGGAGTTCTGGTTTGTCGGACTCGACAACGAAAGACGGGTCGAGAAGATCCTTGGGCGCGAATACGCGGCGATCTATTTCAACGAGTGTTCCGAGATCGCGTATTCCGCAGTCGAGATCGCGACGACGCGTCTCGCACAGCGTCTCGTCGACGCCAAGGGGCGCGTTATGCGAAACCGCGCGTTCTTCGACTGCAACCCGCCGGGGAAATCGCACTGGACGTATCGACTCTTTCTCGAAGGGATCAACCCGACGACGAGGGCGCGCGTCAACGATCCGCAAGAATATGGCGTCATCCAGATCAACCCCGCGGACAACGCCGAAAATCTCCCCGCTCAGTATATCGAATCGACCCTCGCCGCAGGCTCCGAAAAGATGAAAAAACGCTTCCTCTACGGCGAATTCTCAAACGATACCGAGAACGCCCTCTGGAAGCAGGAGACGATCGACGCGCGAAGAATCCTCGAACCCCCTCGCGATCTCGAAAGGATCGTCGTGGGCGTCGACCCTGCGGTCACCTCCAACGACTCGAGCGACAATACGGGGATCGTCGTCGCGGGGCGATCCCTCGCGCTCGACGGTCGTCCTTTCTTCTACGTCCTCGACGATCGCTCGTTGTGCGCGCCTCCGGAACGCTGGGCGCGGGAGGTTGTCGAAGCGTTTCGATTCTGGCAGGGGGACGCGGTCGTCGTGGAGACGAACCAAGGGGGCGATCTCGTCGCCTCCGCGCTGAGGCAGATCGATCCGAATCTCCCGATCCGAACGGTTCGCGCGACCCGCGGCAAGATTCTTCGCGCCGAACCGATTTCGATCCTCTACGAGCACGGTCGCGTGAGCCACGTCGGCGTGATGCGCGAACTCGAAGAGGAGATGACGTGTTACGCGGGCCCTTCGACGCCCGACCAAACGGTGGATCGCCTGGACGCGCTCGTCTGGGCGATGACTGAACTCGCTAATTACTCAGGGGACTGCGTCGGCGGTTTTTTCGGAATCTGACGCGTTCCCCCTCGATCTTATCTAACTCTTTTACGTTTTTCTTAGCAATTTTCCGCTTTCACTAACATTCGCGCGTTTTTTTTCTCGACGCGCGAGGAGGGATCCCTTTATGTCTGTAAAACTTGACGGAACGATGATGAAGAATGGAAACGTCGCGCGATTTGAACATGTTACGAGCGAAGAGATCGAGCGCCATACGCCGATCGTGAGAAAGATGATCTCCCTGTACGACTACGGGACGGCGTTGACGTACGACGAGAAGTTCGCCGCCGGGCTCTTGGGGATCGCGTACGCGATCGAGTCTTACGATCCGCGCCGGGACGTGAAATTCTCCTTCTGGCTTGCGTTTCAGGTCGACAAAACGATCCGCAACGAAGCGCGCGCGGCGCGTCGCCAGCTCCTACGCGCTCCCGCTTCCCTCGACGAAGAGCTCGACGCGCTCGACGAAAACGCGCTCGAAATCCCGGAAAAAAGAGAAGAAGAACGCCGTCGCGCGGCGCTCCTCGACGGCGTGAGGAACGCCCTAGAACGACTCGACGCGACGTCGCGACGCGTCGTCTCCGCTCTCTACTTGGAAGGGAAGACGCAGCGCGAGGTCGCTGGAGAACTCGGACGATCCCAGTCGTGGACGAGTCGTCTCGCCGCCGCCGCTCTACGCGCGATGCGATACGAACTCGCTAAAGAAGGCTGGGCGTAGGCGAACGTACGCGTCGCGCTCAGATTCTTTAGTTATTCGCGCACCAATCTAGCGTGTGGAGCTCGGCGCTATTCATAAAGGCTTCGGCGCCGAGACTTTGGACAGCGCTTGGAAGAACGAGGGAGGCGATCAATGCGCGCTTAGCGAACATCGTAATCGGGATGATGCTCTATACACCATTCTTCCGCGTAAGAATCTGCGTCGACGACAAGGGTGACATGAGGATCGAACGCGTCTTTTCCGATTTCTTTTATCCCTGTTCCCAAGCGTAGCTCTTCGAGTCCGGCGCATTTGGAGAAGGCCCCCTCGCCGACGGATTCAACTGTGTCGGGAATTTCGACGCTCTTGAGCGATTCACACGAAGCGAAGGCGCTGTCTTCGATCTTTTTAATCCCCGCTCGCAGATGAAGTTCTTCGAGTTCGGGACATGCGGAGAAGGCGCCCTCGCCGACGACTTCGACGGAGCCTGGAATCTCGACGCTCTCGAGCGAACGGCAATAATAGAAAGCGCATTTTTCGATCTTTTTAATCCCCGCGCCCAGACGAAGCTCTTCGAGCCCGTCGCAAGCTAAGAAGGCTTGTTCTCCGACGACTTCGACGGAGCCGGGAATTTCGACGCTCCAGATCAAACTGCACCCGGAGAAAGCTCCTTTTTCGATCTTTTTAATTCCCGCGCCCAGGCGAAGCTCTTCGAGCCCGGAGCACTCGTCGAAGGCGTACTCTCCGACAACTTCGACGGAGTCTGGAATCTCGACGCTCTTGATCGAACGGCAATGATAGAAGGCGCCCTCGCCGATCTCGACGACGGCGATTCCGTTAATACGGCTCGGAATCGTCATCGTTCCCTCAAAGGCTATGTTGCACCCTGTAATGCGAACGCCTTTCTTCGT
>SFIW01000023.1 GCA_004556055.1 Planctomycetaceae bacterium | reverse complement strand
GCGTTTTTCAACGAATACTTCCCTCTCTTCGCAGCCCCTTCTTCCTACGGAAACGTCCGTCGACGCCGACGCGCTCGCGTCTTCGTTGTCAACGGCGCGACGCGACCGCGACGCGCGTTTAACGCGGATGGCGAAGGAATGGCTGGGAAGCGCGTCCGACGCCGATTATCGCTCGAAAAAACGCGTCGTTTTGAAGGGATTGGCGCGTTGGGAAGTCGACGAATCAACGGCGCGCCCTTTCTTCTCAAACCCCGAAGATGAAAGCGTTTGGCGCGAAGCGGCTTGTTATGCGGAAGAAGAGGAACGTTCCGCGACGGAGTCGGCGTCTTTCTTCGCCGATTTAGGAAGCGACGCGGACGTCGAAGCCGCGTTGACCTTCTTCGATGAACTAGGCGACGTTTCTTCCCCGAACGGGGCGTCTGAGACGATTTTATGGTTTGACGGCGACGTCGCTGGGGATCCCGTCGACGTCGCCGGTTACGTCGCTGCGGGGGATTTTGAATCGTCGCGCGTCTTCGCGCTTTCGGCGCAACTTTGCGGCGCGGCGACGCGCGTTTTCTACTTCTCCACCCTCGGCGTCCTCCTCTTGGGAATTCTCCCCGTGACTCTCCCGCGCCGTGTTCTCCAATGGACGAAGTCTTTCGGTTTGGCGGCGCCGCGTCTCACGAGACGTTTTTCTAGCGCGTTCCGTTTCGCTTGGCGCTTTGACGTCCTTTTCCGGCTTACGTATTTATCGACGGTGCGGCTCCTTAATTGATTTCTTAACGCGATTTCTTCTTTCTTGGGGCGCGTCTTTGCTTTCTTACGACGCGCCATAGATTTCGTCGTTTTATGTGAAGGAATTTGATAATGATTGATATTAAAGGATTGGCGCGAAAGCGTCGCGACGGTTTCACTCTCGTCGAACTCTTGGTCGTGATCGCCATTATTGGGATTTTAATCGGCCTTCTTCTCCCTGCGGTTCAAGCGGCCAGAGAAGCCGCGCGAAGGATGCAATGTCTCAATAATGTGAAACAGTGGGGATTGGCGCTGACCAACTACGCCGACGTTTATCGAGGATTGCCGCAATTCACGAGCTGGGGGCGCAGTGCGGGCTCTTCCACCGTTTACAACACTGGTTTTTCGATTCAGGCGCGCGTTTTGCCCTTTATCGAGCAAGGCTCGTTTATGGTGGGGATCGACTTTGGCGACTACGACAAATATCGCCTTTGGGGAAAGGCGTCGTCGATCAACGAAGCTTTGATTGAGAAGTGCGATTTTCCATGTCCGATGCTTTTCTGTCCGAGCGAAGATCAATCGCACAAAGCGCTTCAGGGGCGTAACGCCAACCTATTAGCGAATAACGTGAATTACATGTTCTGCACGGGGACAGGCACGGGTCGCGGCAATTCTCTCGATTCGTTGCGCAACGACGGAACGTTTCGTTTTACTCAGACGTCCTTTGCGACGCTGTTAGACGGAACGTCGAATACGATGGTGATTTCTGAAGCGCGGATGCGTTTTGAGACGGTTCCCTCCTCTCCGTCTTTGGAGGATATGGATCGTATGAGCGCGTGGGCGGACGGTTCTCCGGAGGACTTTATGAACCTTGATTTAGAATCGTTTCGTTCGCAAGCTATCATCTCGCATCGAGGTTCTCCGTGGTTGGCGGGACGTCACTATAGCGCCGGCTATTCTGCGTATTCTTTGCCGAACGCGAAAGTTCCCGGGATATGGCTGCGCGGAGCGGAGTTAATCTATCACGGCGCATCGTCGAATCATCCTGGAGTTGTGATCGTAGGGATGGCGGACGGTTCGGCGCGTACTGTTTCGGATACAATCGATTTAAACGTCTGGCGCGCGGCGGCGACGGTCGCTGGGAGCGAGACTCTTTCCTTCAATAAATAAGCTTGATATTAAGGTGTTCCTATAATGAAAAAGACGAATATTATCATAGCGACGACCTGTTGCGTCGCGCTAACCGTTTCTTCTTTGGTTTACGCGCAGCGTCCCGACGCGTCTGGACGTTTGGGACAAGGGGGGCGTCCCGAGTCGGCGCAAGGTCGCGGCGCCAACGGCGGTTTGGGCGGAGCGGGAGGCCCTGGAGGCGTCGGCGGTCCGGGGATGCAGAGCGCGGCGCAAGTTGTGAAGATGCGCAAGGAACTTACCGCCGACGAACGCGCTGATCTGAATTCGTTGCGTCTCAAGATGAGCGACATGGGCGTCGACTATCTGCGCAAAATCCAGCTTCCCTCCGGTTCCTTTTCCTCGTCGCCGCGCGTGGGAATAGGACCGACGATCGTCGACGCAATCGGCCTTCTTCGCGCGGGCGTGAAGCTCGACGAGCCCGTCCTGGCCAAGGCGTTGGCGTTTTTGGAAGAGTCTGTTCAGGATGACGGTGGAATCTACACGACGAATTCTCACGTGGCGTCGTATGAATCGTGTCTAGGGCTCGTTTGCTTCCATTTGGCGAACGAAGCGGCGGGGGACGGTCGTTACGAGTATAACGAAGCGAATGGCGTCGATCCGTCGGACGAGCGATTCGGAGGCGTGGGATACGGCGCGGAGAAGTCGACGCGTCCCGACCTCTCGAACACGCAGTTTTTCGTCGAGGCGCTGCGCGAAATCGGCGTGGAAGAGGAGGATCAGGCGATTCAAGACGCTTTAGTCTTCGTGAGCAGATGTCAAAACCTTGAGTCGGAAGCAAACCCTGCGGCTGGTCAGACGCGCGGCAACGACGGAGGGTTCTTCTACACCTTCATCAACGGAGAAGAGAATCCCGCGGGGCAGGAAGCCGACGGGGGTTTGAGAAGTTATGGGAGTATGACGTACGCGGGACTCAAAAGCTTGATCTATGCGGGGCTGACTCCGGACGATCCGCGCGTGGAAGCGGCGATCGGTTGGATTAAGGAGCATTATACGACGACGCAGAATCCCGGTCTCGGCAAACGCGGTCTCTACTATTATTACAATACCTTTTCCAAGTGTCTGAAAGTGATCGGAAGCGATTCCTTCGTCGACGCGGAGGGCGTCGCGCACGATTGGCGCGCCGAACTTCTCGAAACGTTGGCGCTTGCGCAGAATATCGACGGGTCGTGGGTGAACGACGATCGCATGTGGTATGAAACGGACGCTCCGTTGGTGACGGGCTATATTCTGACGGTCTTGTCATATTGCGCGGAGGAGGAGAAATGACGACGAACGAGACGAAGAAAATCGCGGTTGAAACCTTTGATTTGACCAAAAGTTATCGTCGCGCGTCGGGAGCTTTCGACGCGCTGAGCGAACTGAATCTTCGCGTTGCCGAAGGCGAATTTGTCGCAATTATGGGCGCCTCGGGATCGGGGAAAAGCACCGCGCTCCACCTGATGGCGGGGTTGACGCGTCCGACGCTCGGAAGAGTCGAGATTGAAGGACAGGATCTCTCGAAAATGAGGGACGCGGCGTTGACGAAGTTTCGGCGGCGACGCGTCGGCGTGGTCTTTCAGAGTTACAATCTGATTCCTCACTTGACGGCGGAAGAGAATATTCTTTTTCCGCTGCGCGCGGACGGTCGGCGCGTTGACGCCGATCTTTTGAACCGCTTGCGCGAGTTCTGGAAGGAGCTTGGAGTCGAGGAACAACTCGGACAATATCCCGACGCGCTGAGCGGCGGTCAGCAGCAACGCGTGGCGATCGCGCGCGCGTTGGCGACCGATCCTGCGGTGATCCTCGCCGACGAACCGACCGGAAATCTCGACTGGACGAGCAGTCAAAACGTCTGCGAGATCTTTAACCGAGTCAATCGCGAAGGCGGACGCACGATTATTCTCGTTACGCATGAGCCGGCGGTCGCTATTTGGTCGGATCGCGTCGTGATCCTTCGCGACGGTAAAGCGTCGAACGAAGCGCCTACGAGAGACTTTAAAGACGCGGGAGAATTAGCGCGTTTTTATCAAAGCGTCGCTCATAACGCGCAAGGAGGAAGCGAATCATGAAATTCGTTTTGAATCTTGCGCTTTCAAGGATGAAGCGGCAAAAGAAAAGGCTCTTCTTCGTTCTGCTGGCGATAGCCGCGTCGTCATGCCTCGTTGTTTGGACGATCGGCGGCTTTCAAGCGCTTTTCATCGATGAAACGACTCAGGAAGCAAATTTTCTCGGCGAATACGATCTCCGCGTCGCCTCCAAGACTTTCGCCGCCCCCGAGGGGAAAAGGCCCGACATGGGGGAGTACGTTAATCCGACGAAACGCGAAAACTACGCGTCGCGTCCGATGATTAGCGAACATCCTAGCGCAACCGCCAACGCGTCTTCTAATCCGGCTTCGACTCAAGCCGCGCCCCAAGGTCGCCCCGGCGGCGGCAAGAGAACTTCGAAGGCGCTCAATCGCCTTGGCGGTCGCGCTTCGACTCCCGCTTTAGACGAACGTCTCATTCAAGAGTTACGCCAAGACGACGCCGTCTCGCGATGCGACGAAGTCGCGATTTTGAGGATGTTTGTTTACGCGCCCGGCACGGAAAAATCGATCCTTGAAGACGCCGACGCCGTAGACGAAGGGGAGCGTAAGACCGTCAAACGTTCTCTCGACGTCGACGACTCCAAAATCGAAGAAGCGCCTGAGGGAATGGATCCAGAACTTCACCGCCGCGCGTTTGGCGCGTACCGTTCGACGATGGGAACACCCATGGGAATGGGGTCCGCGTTCTGGTGCACGACGGCGACCGAATCCCCCTACGAACTCGAAGACGGAAGGTGGTTGTCCGCGCCAAAAGAGGGCGCCCCCGTAGCTAAAGAAGCGGTCATGACGGTCAAGGGCGCGAAGAAATACGGCGCGAAGGTCGGCGATCCGGTGGCGCTCCTCGCCGTTTCGACGCAATCGTCGCGCGCCGTTGAATTTCAGTTGAACGTCGTTGGAATCGTCGACGACCCCGACTGCGAAGGCTTTTACGTCTCGGAAGCGTTGGGACGCGAACTCGCTCAGGCGTCGGGCGCGGCGTACGGCGTCAACGCGGTCTTCCTAAAATTGCGATCCGACGTCGACGCGTTCCGTACGAAGTTGAACGAACGCTTGGCGTCGACGCCGGGGGAACTTGAAGCGGCGACGAAACAGGATTTGATCGACCGCCGCGTCGCCGCCTTCAAACAAGAACAATCCTTCAAATACCAGGCGGTTAGCGGGGCGCTTCTCGCGTCTCTTGCGGCGCTGCTGATCGTTTTTACGGCGCTCAATACGAGCGTCGACGACGAAAGGAGATTAATCGCGTTCTACCGCGTCGCGGGGCTTTCGAGAAGTCAGGTCGCGGCGTCGATTTTAGGCGAAGGGTTCGTTCTGGCGATACCTGGATGGATAGCCGGTATGGCGGCGGGCTGGGTTTTGGTCTTCTTAATATCGGGGAAGCCGACGGGGATAAATCTTCAAACGTCGGGTCTTTCGTTCCTTTGCACTGTCGTAGGCGCGGTCTTCGCGGCGCTTTACCCGATGTTTCGAGCGACGCGCGTGGCGCCTCTTGAAGCGCTTGGAGTTCGCGTTTCTTCCACGCCTTACGCGCAGACGCGACGAAAGACGCGTCGAATCGCGGCGATCTGCGCCGTCGTCGGCCTCGCGTTCCTATGCGGCGACGCCGCGCTTATCCGCGCGACGAGTTTCGACGCGCCGACTCGCGCCGCGATTCACTCGGGGCTTGGAGTCCTTGCACTTGCGCTTGGGGTGATTCTTATGATCCCCTCGGCGATCTACGCGACGGAATGGCTCGTCGTTCCTATCGCGTCGCGTCTTATGCGCGTCGATTCGCGCTCGATTCGCCGCGAACTTTCCGGAAACGCGTCGCGCGTCTGCGCCGTCGCGGTCGCCCTGAGCGTCGGCGGCGGGCTCTTCGTGACGATGCAAATTTGGGGATACTCGATGCTCGATCCCTTCCTGCCGGGACGCCGAGCTCCCGACGCGTTCGCCGCGTTTCTTCCCAATGGACTGAGCGACGAAGGCGTCGACGAATTGCGCCGCGCGCCGATGGTTGATCCAGATCGTTTCCTCACCGTCGCCGTCGAACAGGCGGCGTTTGCGGCGGGCTCGATTCCCGTCGAATCGCAAAAGAGTCAGTTCGCGAACGTCGTCTTCTTTGGAGTCGACGTCGCGAAAGCGTTCGAGGGGGAAGAACCGATGGTCGGCGTCCGATTTCGCCAAGGAAATCCGGAGGATGCGTTTGAGGAGATGAAAAGCGGAAGAGGCGTGATCGTCACCGATTCCCTTTCCGTAGATTACGCGTTGAATCTTGGCGACACGCTGCGCGTCGTCGATCCGCGCGACGCCGAGCGCATCCTCGACTATCCCATCGTCGGGGTCGTCTCCTTCCCCGGCTGGCAATGGCTTTCGAAGACGGGGGGAGTGCGGCGCAACTTCGGGCGTTCCGGTGGGATTGTTTTCGCGCGCGAAGGGGTTATAGCGAACGATTATTCGATAACGCGCCGTTCGTATTTCTGGTTTAACGCGCCTAACGGGACGACAATCGATTATTCCGCGACGGAGGCCGCGTTGGACCAAATCGCGTTGTCGAGTCTCAAACGCGAATCCAGGGGGAAGAGTCTCGAAGAGGGCGCGGGTTCTCGAACGGCGTACGTAAAGTTGTCGACGCGGGAGTCGTTGACGGAGTCGATTTCCGGACGCGCGGATTCTGTGATTTGGGGGCTGAGCAAGACGCCGTTGACAACGCTTGTTATAGCGGCTATCGCCGTTGTGGGCGCGGTGGCGAACTCCGTGCGCGCTCGGCGCTGGGAATACGGCGTCATGCGCGCTCTTGGAACGACGCGTTCGGCGATCGTGCGAATGATTCTCGTTGAGGCGGCGATGATCGGAATCGTCGCATGCGTCACCAGTTTTGTCTTTGGGTTCTTGGCGGCGCAGGGCGCTTTAAAATTGGGAAGGAGCATGTTTGGAACGCAGGATCCGCCGCTGATCTTGCCGGTCGACGGGCTCCTGCTCGGTTTGGGGCTAACGGTCGCTTTGTGCGTCGCCGCCGCGCTTTATCCCGCGATTAAGACGGGTCGAACCGACACGCTGCGTCTCCTTCAGAGCGGGAGAACGCCGGAGTGACGAACTTGGCGCGAGAGGACTAACGCGTAAAAAAAACGCGGGGATCCAGTTGGATCTCCGCGTTTTTTAAATTAGGGGGATTGATTTTTAGTCTTGCTTTTCCATATCGATCGTTGCGGTCGAATCTGAAGTTGAATCGGACGCCGCCGACTCTTGCGCCGCGCTTGCGTTTTCCGTCGGTCGATTTTGTCCCGTGATTTTGGCGAAGCTTTCAGGGAATTCGACTCCGCCGATTTCTTTCATGACTTCAAGCATGGGGGGAAGGGTTTTGGCCATATTGCGCAGCCAGTTTGACGTCGCCGTCGAACCGCCTTCTCCGTTTGAGCCGCCATTTGCGCCGTCCCAGACGACGACTTTGTCGAACTTGATGGAGGAGATCGCCTGAGCGGACGCGTTGACGAGTTCGTCGAAGTGATCGAGCATGAGCATTTGGAACGCTTTGTCGGCGCCGCCGCAGGCCGTAATGATCGATTGGAGACCTTCGCCCTTTTTCTTGAGGATTTCGTACTGACCGCGGGCTTCCGCTTCGAGTTTGGCGTAGATAGCCGCCGCCTCGCCTTCCGCCTCGATGCGCTTCTGTTCGGCGATCGCTTCCGCTTCGACGATCAACTTGGCTTTTTCCGCTTTCGCGGGGGCTTCAACTGCGGCGCGGCGTTCCGCTTCAACGCGCGCGGCAAGCGCGGTCGCCGCCGAGGTTTGCGCTTTGTGTTCCTGTTCTTCAACCGCGGCGTTCGCCTGACGTTTGCGCGTTTCAGAAAGTTCGAAGGCTTCCGCTTTTTTGACGGCGAGTTCGGCGGTCGAGTTGACGATGACCGCTTGCGCGAGGTTTTCGCCCTTCACGGCGTCGGCGTTGGCGTCCGCCAACTTGATACGCATGTCGCGTTCCGCTTCTTTAACCTGCGCGTCTTTTTCGAAGGCCGCGCGCTGTTCGCCGACGATCTTGACGCGTTCGAGATCCGCAAGACGAACCGCTTGTTCCTGGTCGATCTCCGCCGTCTTAACGATCTGTTGACGATCCGCTTCGCGCGTTCCAATCGTCTGGTCTTTACGCGCGTTAGCGACTTGAATCGCTTTGTCCTTTTCCGCGTCCGCAACGCGGATTTCACCCATTCGCTCGTTGTCGGCGACGTCGCCGCGCGCCTTCTGAATCGCTTCAGACGCCGCTTTCTGACCGATCGCTTCGATGTAGCCCGATTCGTCCGTGATGTCCGTGACGTTGACGTTGATTAGGATCAAACCGAGTTTGCGCAGTTCAGGCTCAAGAGATTCCTGAATCTTGGAGAGGAACGCCTCGCGATCGCGGTTGATTTCGTCAATGCGCATCGACGCGATGACTTGGCGTAGTTGACCGAAGATGACGTCTTCCGCTTGTTTGGCGATCGCCTGTTTGGGCATTCCTAAGAGACGAATCGCCGCGTTTTGCATAAGCTCGGGCGTGGTTCCAATCGCGATCGAAAAGACGCTAGGAACGTTGACGCGGATGTTTTCCATCGAGAGAGCGCCGCGAAGGGGGATCTCGATTTGCATCGGTTCAAGACTCAAATACGCGTAGTCTTGTAAAAGAGGAACGATGAACTTGGCGCCGCCGTGGATGCATTGCGCGGAGGAATGACTCGACGAACGTCCAAAGATAACCATGATTTTATTACTAGGGCATCTCTTGTAACGCGCGCTAAAAAGTATAACGACTCCGAAGAAAAGAATCGCCGCCACCACTGCCGCAATTGCCAAGATCCCTGCGAGATTAGAACTCGCTCCAAAGAGCGCGCCGCAGCTCGTGATCGAGAGAAGGTGTGACATAGTTGACCTCTGCCTGAAGATTTTTCTATTGCGCCTTTGTAGACGCGAGCGATTAATATGGTATGTTTTTTATCTTCTTTATTTTACTTATTTTTTCTGTTTTATCGACTCCTTAGAAAAATTCTTGAGATTTTTTTTATGCTTTTGATTCAATATTCTCTTAATTATTGCTTTTTCACGTAAGAAGAATTAGAATGTATTCGGCATGACGTGTTAGACGCCGAAGAGCGCCGAATTGAAAGGAGTAAGACTATGACGTCGGTCTATTTATTCTGCGCCATACTTGGAACGACCATCGTGGTAATCAGTCTTTTCGTCGGATTTTTAGGACTCGGCGGGGACGGAATAGACGGGGGCGACGTTATTGACGCGCCGAGCGATAGCGTCGACGCGGGCGCTGTTCATGACGGGGGCGCCGGTTTTTTGCGCGCGTTTTCTTTTAAATCGCTTTCGGCGGGAATTGCTTTTTTCGGTCTTGCGGGGCTTGCGGCTCTTGAACTTGAGGCGTCGCAGGGGTTAGCCGCAGGGATAGCGACGCTTTGCGGCGCGATAGCGATGTGGGGCGTCTACCGTCTGATGAAGCTCCTCGTTGCGTTTAACTACAGCGGTTCCCTTGTTCGCGGTTCGGAAATAGGCGCGGAGGGAACGGTATATCTGCGCATCCCCGGCGGACGCGCCGGTGTGGGAAAAGCGACGATCTTGCAGCAGGGAAGAACTGTTGAATACGAGGCGTTGACCGATTCTCCCGACTCTTTGGCTCCCGGCGTTCCGATCGTCGTGGTCAAGGCTCTCTCTGGGAGTCAGCTTCTAGTAGAGCCGAGGAAGTAATTCGGTTACGCGAGCTTTTCGATCGTCGTTGGAATATGATTTTTGAAGGATAATTACTTTGAACCAAAAAGAATCTAGACCGAGTCTTTTGAAGAATTACTGCGTGATTCTGAGTTCGATTATTGTTATCTTAGCGGGCGTGTATTCCGCGCGAAGCATTCTAGGCCCTTTTTTACTCGCTTCCTTCTTTGCCGTTCTTTTAGTTATGCCTATGAATTGGCTTACGTCGAAGGGGGTTTGCCAATGGTTGGCGCTCACGGTAATCAGCATAGGCGTTCTTTTAGTCGGCGGCGGCGCGGCGACGATCGTCGGGTCGCAAATCGCTCAATTTGCAAGCGATATTCCCGAGTATCGACATCGGTTTATTACGACTCTTGAAGAGAATAACCTCCATATCGGGGACGCGATCCCCTTCTTCAAGGAGGATCCTGATCCTGAGCCTGAGCCGGAACCGCAAAAATCCACGTCCCAAGGCGCGGAATCGCCGCGTCAAGAAAAAGCGGCTCCCAAAGAGCCTGTCCAATCTAAGGAGATTTTGAATCTCAAAGAGGAAAAGACGTCTCGAGGCGTGGAGCAGTCCGCGTGGGAAGCGCCGATCGATCAGGAAAACGCCGAGGAGATCGTATTGGGCCCCTATTTAGAGAAGGCGTTGGACGAGGGAATTATCTCGTTGAATCCTCTCGACCTTTCTCAGGAAACCCCTGAACCGAATTTTGGGCTATTGCCCGAGACTCCGCGTCCGATCATCGACCCTGATCCTCTTACCGTTAAGGACGAAAGGGACGATACTTCCAGTATATCAGACGACCTATCCTCTACCGCAGTGGCTTTGAGTTCTCAACAGCTCTTTAAATTCCTGGCCGGGTTGGCGACGGAGTTAAGTTATATTGCGAGCAACGCGCTGATTATTACGCTTCTTGTAATTTTTATGCTATTAGAAGCGGCGATGATTCCGAAAAAACTGATCGCTGCGTTGGGGGAACGAAACTTTGTTAATTCGCGGATCATGGGCGTCGTCCACGATATTCGTCGCTATATGGCGATTAAGACGTTCATGAGCCTGGCCGTCGGCGTTCTCGTCATCATTTTATTGTATGCGACGAACGTTCAGTATCCGCTTCTTTGGGGATTTGTCGCCTTTTTGCTTAACTATATTCCCAACATTGGCTCCGTTGTAGCGGCAATTCCGCCTATCGTTCTGGCGGTGGTCGATCACGGCATTGTTGTCGGCGCTGTCGATACGGTTTTCTTCGTCTTGATAAACTGCGTTATAGGATATGGACTTGAGCCGCGGTTGCTTGGAAAAGGTCTCGACCTGTCGCCGTTGATCGTCCTGATCGCCTTGATCTTTTTCGGGTGGTTGCTGGGGCCCGTTGGAATGTTCCTCTCGCCGCCCCTTGCGGTCGTAACGAAGATCATTTGCCTATCATTCCCCGAAACGCGGTGGATAGCCGCGTTAATGGCAGGGAGCGTTCAGCCGTTGCCTCCCTTGGACGACGAGGAGGAAGAAGTCATAGAAAAGGCGAAGGCATAAAAAAAGCGTCGAGAAAAGCCCGACGCTGAAAAAACGAAAGGAAAGGAGATCACCACTCGGGTCTCTTTTCCGTCATGACGTCGTCGATCGTTTTTGAGTCCTTGCGATCGTTACTTGAACCGCTAAAAAGATCCTTCATCGTTTGACAGCCAGTCGCGGCGCAAAGCGTGGGAACCAAAATAGCAAGACAAGCGGCGCCTTTAAGAAGTTGGCGACGGTTGACGCCGTCAGGTCGCTTTGACGCGATAGATGAATTATTCATTGTTAGCTTCCTTAAAATCGCTTATATGATAAGGTGGATTCTTGATAATCTGTGTTTGACGTATTGATTTTATCGATTATTTCAAAGCCGGTCTTTAATATATTAAGGCGAATCAACGTATTTAGTCAATAGTTTTATCCATCGTCGCTCGGTAGGGCGTGTAGATTTAATTTAGGAGTTCTATTTCCATGAGTAATATTGAAAAAGCGTTTGCGTTAGCGAAAGAAAGATATGCTGAGCTCGGAGTCGACGTTGACGCCGCTATCGAGCGCGTTAATAAGATTCAGATCTCTCTTCACTGCTGGCAAGGAGACGACGTCGCCGGTTTCGAAAGCGCCGGGGAACTGACGGGCGGTATTCTCTCCACGGGCAATTATCCCGGCAAAGCGCGAACGCCGGATGAATTGCGTTCCGACGCGGAGAAGGCGTTCTCTCTCATTCCTGGAACTCAGCGATTCAATCTCCACGCGATTTATCTTGAGAATAACGGCAAGAAAGTCGATCGCAACGAGATTGGCCCCGAGAATTTCCAAGGTTGGGTCGACTGGGCGAAGACTCAGAAGATCGGCCTCGATTTCAATCCGACCTTCTTCTCTCATCCGAAGGCCGCCGACGGACTTACCCTTTCTCATCCCTGCAAGGAAATCCGCGATTTCTGGATCGAACACGACAAGTGTTGTCGCAAGATCGCGAATTATTTCGGCGAACAGCTCGGTTCTCCCTGCGTCGTCAACCACTGGACTCCCGACGGTATGAAAGATACTCCCGTCGATCGTCTCTCCCCGCGCAAGCGCTTGGCGGAATCCTACGACGAGATCTTCTCCGTCAAATATCCGAAGGAAAATATCCGCGACGGTATCGAATCGAAGCTCTTCGGTATCGGCGTCGAAAGCTACACCGTTGGCAGCCATGAATTCTGCATGGGCTACGCCGTCAAGAATAATCTTCTTCTGACCCTCGACGCCGGTCATTTCCATCCGACTGAATGTATCAGCGACAAGATTTCCTCCGCGTCGATGTTTGTCGACGAAATTCTTCTCCACGTCAGCCGCGGCGTTCGCTGGGACTCCGACCACGTCGTCACGTGGAACGATCAAATGCGCGCGATCGCCGAAGAGCTCATTCGCAACAACCTTATCGAGCGCACCTATTTCGCGCTCGACTTCTTTGACGGCACGATCAACCGCGTCGCCGCGTGGACGATCGGAACTCGCAACGCGATTAAAGCGCTCCTTTGCGCCGCTCTCGAACCGATCGACGCTCTGCGCGATCTCGAACTCAACATGAACTATACGAAGAGACTCGCCCTTCTTGAAGAACTCAAGTCCGCTCCTTTCGGACCCGTTTGGGACTACTTCTGCGAAAAGAACGGCGTTCCCGTCGGAGAAAAGTGGATCGCCGAATGTGAAGCCTATGAGAAGAACGTCCTTTCGAAGCGCGCGTAATTCTCTCGCTTCTCGCGTTTTCATCGCGACGCGTTAAAATAGAAGCCTTGCGTAACTCTCCGTTGCGCAAGGCTTTTCATTTTTAAAACGCGCTCTCTTCCTTCTTCCCTCAATCTTGCGCGCCGCTGAGAACCTTCGCGACGCAATCGGCGAGAGACGTCATCGTCGCTTCCCGCGCGATTCCCGCAGGACGAATCCCTTCTTTTTCAAGAGCGCTCCCCGTGAGAGGACTGAGCGCGATCCACCGCGCGTTCTTTGAGGCGTCGCCAAAGAGTCGTAAAAGCGAACGAACGGTCGCGGAACTTGTTGCTGTGACGGCGTCGATCTTACCATTTTTCAACGCTTCAAGAACGTCAGGGGCCGCTTTCTCTACGTCGGCGCTATGATATGCTTCGACTTCCGCATACTTAGCGCCGCGTTTGGTAAGTTCCTCAGAAAGTATTTGTCTTCCTCGACTTGCGCGGAACGAAAGAAATCGCGTCGACGCAAAATCGGAAACGATTGCGTCGAAAGTGGCGACGAGATGTTCCGCGTCGAAAACTTCAGGCGTCGCGTCGGGGGAAGTGATTCCGTAGGAACGAAGCGCCTTTGCAGTCCCCGAACCGACGACGGCGACTTTAACGCCCCATTCGCGGAGCGCTTCTCCGCACGCGTCTAAGGGACGCGCGAAGAGTTCGGCGAGGCGCTCCATCGCGACGCGCGCTCCATTGGCGCTGGAAAACACAAGCCAGTCGTACTCTTTGAGCGCTAAGGAACGCAACGCGGCGTCGAGTCGCTCCGGTTCGCGCGACGGACGAATTTCTATTGCCGGTTGACGCATTGTCGCGAAATTTCGCGCGTGTAAAAGAGTTTCGAGTTCTTCTGCTTGATCGACGGGACGCGTGACAAGGACAACTTTTCGGGGGGAGCTTTCTGACATTGTTACGAATTCTGAAGGGGGGAGGGTAAAGGGGACGTTCTCGCGAATTTGCTATGAAAGAGCGGTGGAGGTTTGGGCGACTTTTAAATCAACAGGGAACGAACGGAAATTTTTCCTATTTTAGTTGGTTCTTTCTATCTTTTTCATCTTGCTTCAAGTTGGTAAAAAGCTTACAAATTATCGTCTTTAACCTCAGTTCCCCGAAAGGAGTCGGGGAGAGCTTAGTGAAATCAAAATGGAGTTTGATGATGAAACGAATCGTCTCGTTGAGCGTATCGCTTATGGCGGCGCTGACGTTGCTCGTGGGATGTGGATCCGGCGACGCAGGAACAGAAACGTCCAATGGAACGCCCTCGGAGCAGAGCGTTAGCTCATCGGGCGAGAAGGAAGGATTAACGCAAGACGCAACGCCTCTTGACGTGGAGACGGCGTCGACTCCCGAGGGGGTGGTGAACGCCTTCTTCCGCGCCTTTTTCCGCGGGGATAGCGAGGGCGCGTTTATGCTTCTTTCCGAACGCGCGCGCGACGCTCAGAGTGAGAATTTCGTCGCCCAAGCGAGCGAATCGATACGTTGGCGCGTCGTCGAAAAGTCCAAGATCAATAGCGAAGGTCGCGTCTTCGTTTGGGTCGAAGTGGAAGATTACGCAGAATCTGGTAAGGTTCAACGCGACACGCTTACCTTTGCGATGACGCGCGACGGCGACGATTGGCGCGTCGCGGGCTTCAACGTCGGGGACGTTGCGGTCGACTTCGAAGAGTCGGTAATCGTCGCTCAAGAAGCTCCGGAACAGCCGCGCGTCGAACGTACCGCCGTGAGACTTGAAGAAACAAGTACGATCCGCTAGTTTTAGCCTCTCGTTAGTTGCACAATCCGCCATGCCGCGACAGCGATTGCCGCGCATGGCGTTTTTTATTGGCTTGAAATATTGTCTTAGGGGAGACGCTCCGTCTAGAGCGACGTCTGTAACCGCTAGTCGCGTCTAATCGGGGACGATTTTCTACAACTCGTCTTTTTGAATTGCAACCCAATGGAACAAAAAAAGGAATGCGCCGCGTAAAGCGCATTCCCATTGGATGAATCAGAGTTATAACTCAGTCCCACCACCACTGAGAAAGATCGGAATTCGAGGAGTTTTCGCGTTTCTTTTCGACGTCGCCTTTTTCGTCGTACTTGAGATGATCGACGTCGAGAGCGATTTGGGGTTCGATACGAACGCCGCCGCCCGTCGGATAGGAGACGAGATTCGCGCTATGACGAATCGTGTTGACCGCGGTTTCCGCGAATTTGACTTCGTTGACCGTTTCAGTCTGGAACTGCTCTTCGCTGGCGAAGAAATCGGGCGTCCAGTTCGCTTTTTCGTAAACGTTCTCTTTCTGGAGGTACGCGGCGACGATCGTCATGTCGATGAGGTTGCGGAGGCTTGCGTAGACGGGAGTTTCGTCCGCGATTTTTTCGAATTTCTGAGTGAAGCTCTTGGCGTAAGCGCGAGTCGCGGGGTTGCCGCGTCCGGTATTGGCGGAACGTTTTCCTTCAGCGCTGACGAGTTCGTCTTCACCGACGAGGATGACTCCGTTGCCAATGAGTTGGAGCGCGTCGCCATTTTCAGTTTCAACAACGCAATCGTAATTGGGCTGGAAGTACCAACGAACAAGGCCGTTAGAGGCGTTGACTCGCGGATTGGATTTTTCGGCGTAAGTCACGACCTTGACGGGGGATTGTTCAAGTCCGATACCGATGAGTTTCATGCGGTAGTCGGCGGCGACAAGAGTCGCGGCGAAATTCGTCTTGGGAGAAACGCCCCAAACTTTGACGTCTTGAAGACCAAGCGCGTTGCGGACGCCTGCGGCGTAGACGCGACATTCGTTATCGCTGGCAACGTTCGGCTGAGGCGCGTTCTTCAAGAATGACTGCATATTGCGCAGACCCTGTTCGGTTGGATCAATGGAACACCCGACAAAACTAGGAGCTTTACCGTCGGCGGGATAGGCGCGTAAGGCGACGACAAGGTCTTGAAGCTGAAGGGTCGGACGACCGCTCTTCGCGCCGACGACAGAACCGTCGACTCCGCCTTTCCATCCTTCAGCGGGACCGGCGATAACGACATCGCCAGTTTCGGGGTAGATGAAGACGTTCTCGATACGAGTTAAACCGGCGAGGTTAGCCATTTCGTCGGTGACGACGCCGCCGTTTTCAACGATAGCGGCTTCGAGACGGTTGAGAGAAACTTTTCGCAATTTGCTCTGCGCGCGCATGTCGGAAGGAATCGCCTTGTACGCTTCTTCGCGAGCGGCGGCTAAAAGGCCGTCGTCGACGATAACGCGCTGAAGAACGCCGTTCGCGTCGATCGCCACGCCGCCCGTCGAGGAACTACTTCCGCCGCCTCGATTGCTGCCATTGTTGTTATTGTTATTGTTATTGTTATTGTTATTATTATTGTTATTGTTGTTATTGTTATTATTGCTGTTATTGTTATTGTTATTATTGTTGTTGTTCGCCGCGTAAGCCGTTGAAACAGGAACGGTGAAGAGAACGATCAACGCCAGGATCGCGCTTAAACGAAGAACGAAATTACTTCGACTCATGAGAATCTCCTAAATCAACTTAGGCTTTAACGGTAAAACTCTATGATTGCCTGTCTCTGTCGAGCGGTCGCGATCCTTACAAATCACGAAATCCAAACCGCTAAAGAGCGACATAAAAGGGCCGAACGCTCTGGCGCGTTTTGCCTTTCGATAAACAAAGTCTGTTCATAGAACACGACGCTTCTTTAGAATGATAATTTGCGCGATACTTTTAAGCAAGTATTAAGTTCATATTTTACTTTTTTTTATTCAAAAAAATAACGGTTTTGTCGATAAAAGCGCCGATTTTAACGCTTTGGAATAACGCGAGAAAATGTAGCGAGTGCGGGGCCTCTTTTTCTTTTGTGTTTCCTGTTGTTTGAGCGTTTTAGTTTTTTTGGATAGTTTGAGAGTTCTTCCTCTTTTTTATAATTTGCTTCTTTGAGGATGGTTGTAGCAAAGACGCGTTTGTTGCGTCCTTTTTTCTTTCAAATACGCTGTTGAGAAGGGAAGTTGCGTTAAGATATTGAAAGAAACAGACGAAAAGACTGAATAGGTCTTGTTGCCGTTTGACCGCTATGTAGGGATGAATGTCATAGAGGGAGCGACCGCAGAATCTTGTGCGCGTTTGTGCATGCCTGAACGACAAGTTCATTCAGGTTGGCTATTTATATAAACAACGTCTATAGGACGTACGCAAGGCGACGCGTTTTGACGACGCCTTGCTTGAGAAATAATGAGATATTTGAGTCATGTTGAGTAAGCGCTTTTTTAGTTGCGCGTTGACAAGCGTCGCGTTGGGAACGCTTTTGTTGTCGGGAGTTGCGCGCGCTGATTCCAACGTTAAGATTCGCCCAAACTCGGCGGCGCAGTCCGTTTTTCGCGAAGGAACGCCCGGAATCCTTCGTCCGCTTCTTAATGCGGCGAGTTCTGATTTTAGAGATTCTTCGAGGAACACGAAACGCGCGCGTCGCAACGAAACGTCGTTTAATGAATTGAACGGCTCGAATTTAACGACTTTGGAGTTACAAAAAGCCGCTACGTCGACGAGCTCTGCGGAAAGCGTCGAGCCTCTTGAAGACGTTGTTCTGGAAGAAGACGGCTCCAATACGTTAGGCGAAGCTGTTTCTGAGCATAGCGCCGACGTTCCCTCTTCGATTTCTGATCCTCAGACGACTGAACCTACGCCTGTTACCGAAGAGGTGAAAGAGGTTGCCGAGTCGACTCCAGGCGACGAATTACATCTTGGGAACGATAATGAAGACGCGCCTGACGCCGTTGTGAAAATTCCCGAAGGCGACGTCTCCGAGGCGGACGTTAAAGCCGCTCAAACTCATGAAGACACGCTGACGGAAGAAGAAACGGCGCAGGTTCGTCATGAAGCGAAGTCTTGGCGTTCGCCTGTCGCGGAAAAAGCTGTTAGTGAAATGACGAACGACATGCTTGCCAATCTTAAAAAGATGGGCGGCGCGGAACTGTACGAACGTTGGAAGATTTACAACGCGAGTATTCGTCGACGAACTAACAGTCTTCAGACTGGAAACGAACTGAATTCCCGTTGCCGTTTGAAGTGGTATGAAAAACTTTATCAAGATCCTCTTCGCAGCGTTGACGAAGCGGAACGCGCGTCTAATCTCTTCGCTCAATGTTTCTTCGGAAGCAATGAAGATATTATCGTCGGTTCGCGTTACGCGAGAGTCTTGACCGACGTCCCCGTGCGTCAGAATAAGCTTCTTCCTAAGGTCGCCAAATCCCCGATCGACGCGATTGACATTCTTAAAACCATGCTAGTCGAGGCGTCGAGTCATCATGCGAAAGCGTTGGCTCCGCTTAATAAGAACGAGTTGGCGGCGATCATGAACGAGTCGCACAAAATCTTCTGCGCTCAGGTTCGTAGCGGTCATACCGTCGAAATGCGCGGTCGCGCGATGTATTTGATCGATTGCATGGAGAAGATCAATAAGAGCGAATTATACGAAGCAGGCGAGTCTATTCTTTCCGTTTTGCATCCTGAGACGCTCAAGCAATTAGCGAATATTGATTTTGATTCCCTCCAAAAAGTTCGTATCGGCGACAATCAGGAAGTTGGCATTATTTCCTGCGAAGCCGGCGATATTCTCATCGGACCGAAATCGCGAACCGTTTGGGATCTCGACAAATATCCCGACGCGTGCTGTATTCTCGATTTGGGCGGCGACGACGTCTACCGCGAAGGTTCGTGCGTTTTGAATCGTCCCTTGTTGACGGTGATCGACTTAGGTATGGGGCGCGACGAGTATGTCGGACAGAACGTTGCGATTCAGGGCGGCGCGATCCTTGGCGTTTCCGTTTGGTACGACGACGGCGGCGACGATTCTTATCTCGCTAAAGACGTATGCCAAGGAAGCTCGATCGCCGGTTACGGTCTCCTTATTAATGAGAACGGCAACGATCGTTACGTCGGCTTCCTGCGCGAACAGGGCACGGCGATTTGCGGATTCGGCGTCTTGATCGATCGCGGCGGTAGCGACGACTATCGCGGCGCGTTATTTGCGCAAGGCGTCGGCGGACCGGGCGGTTTTGGCGTTATCGCGGATCGCGACGGCGACGATCATTATTACGTCGGCGGTTATTACTTCGATTCGTATCCCGAACATCCCGGTTACGACGGCTGGGGACAAGGAGTCGGCGCGGGGATTCGTCGGGTCGCGTGCGGCGGTATCGGCATGCTCCTTGACGGCGCCGGAGACGACGCTTACGAGTACGATTACTTTGGTCATGGCGGCGGATATTGGATGGGCGTGGGTATTGCGCGCGACTTCTCCGGAAACGACGTTCGTTATGCGGCGACGTCGACGATGTACGACGGCACGGCGCGTCGCGAAGCGCGTTGGCAGCGTTTCGGCGCCGGTTTTGGTTGCCACTACGCGATCGGATACCTCTTTGACGACGCGGGTAACGACGTCTATGGGGGAACGATTATGGGCGTCGGCATGGGCTGGGATCTTGGCGCGGGGTTCCTCGTCGATTTTGGAGGAGACGACTCTTTCGAAGCGACGGGAGGCATCACGCAAGGTTCGGGCGCAGAAGGAAGTATCGGCGTGTTGATGAATTATCGCGGCGACGACGCGTACAACGGCTCTTATCAAGGTTATGCGGCGCCGAGTATTTCGTACCACGCGCCTTCAAATTGCGGCGCGAACTTTAGCTTCGTGATCGATCATGGCGGCAAGGACTCCTACGGCGGCTCCGACAACTACGGTCGTCGTATTCAAAACAACGCGATCACTCAGCGCGGGAACGTCACGGGCATGGTGGTCGATCGACCGGCGCCAGATGAGGCGACGAGCGATAAGCAAGAATCCGGCGACGCGGCGCGTCAACAAACGACGGCGCCTCAGCGTCAGATCGTGACGAGCAAGGGGATGCCCGTTCAGCCGGCGTCGATTCGCACGATGGCGGCTCCGCCTCCCCTTTACGACACGACTCCGCACGCGACGAGCAGCGGTAACAACGCTTTCAATCCGTCCGCGAACGAAGGCGGATTCCGCGGATTGGGAATCTTTGGCGGTCGTATGCTTTGATTTCGCGCTAGGGTAGTAAGATTAACGACGTTTTCGTTCTGAAAGCGTCGTTTTTTATTTTTCGGCTCCTTTTTGACAAGCTAGCCTTGACAAATCCCCTAGGAAAGAAAAAAGTCGTTAATATAATATATTGTCGGATTTCGCTGATCCTCGGCGGGACGACGCACCGGTTCCTTTTACACATGATCGATTGAGAGACGTCACTATGAAATGGTCGCAAACACTTATTCCAACGATGAAGGAAACCCCGAACGGGGCAGAGATTCCAAGCCATATTTTCATGCTCCGCGCGGGTATGATTTCTCAGGTTATGGCGGGAGCGTACGCTTATCTTCCGCTCGGTTGGCGCTCGCTTCACAAGGCGATCAATATTGTGCGCGACGAAATGAATAAAAGCGGCGCGGTCGAGCTCTTTATGACGGCGTTGTGTCCGCAGTCTCTTTATGAACAAACGAACCGCGTCGAGGCGTTCGGCAACGTCCTGATTAAGTCGACTCTTGTTCGCGGCGGCGCTAAAACTCCCGTCGTCTTCTGCCCGACGCACGAAGAGGAGATCACGAGCCTCGTTTCTCAGTACGTTTCGAGCTATCGTCAGCTCCCGCTGACGCTCTATCAGATTCAGACGAAGTTCCGCAATGAGGAACGTCCGAAGTTTGGCGTGCTTCGTACGAGCGAATTCACGATGAAGGACGCGTACAGCTTCCATACGAATCTAGAGTCTCTCAACGAGACGTACAAGAAAATGTACGACGCGTATTGCAAGATTTTCGAACGTTGCGGCGTGCCCTACCTTCCCGTGGAAGCGGAGTCGGGCCCGATCGGCGGCGACGCGTCCCACGAATTCATGATCCCCTCCGCGAACGGCGAAGACGACGTCGTTTACTGCCCGAAATGCCGTTACGCCGCCAACGTTGAAAAGGCGGAAATTGGCGAAAAAGAATATGCGCTTCCCGCCGACGTCGTCCTCAAAGACGTAGCGGAATTGGCCACCCCCGGCGCGCACACGATCGAACAAGTCTGCGCGTTCCTGAAGGCGAAGCCCAAGAAGGTCGTCAAGACGCTGATCTACAATGTCGACGGAACCCCCGTCGCCGTCCTTGTTCGCGGCGATTGCGACGTCAACGAAAATAAACTTCGCCGCCTCCTCGGAGCCGAGAAAGTTGAGCTCGCCGATGAGAAGACGATTGAACGCGTCACCGGCGCGCCCGTCGGTTTTGCCGGTCCCGTTGGACTCAAAGAAAAGGTGAAGATCGTCGCCGATCCTACGATCAAAGAGATGGCGAACTTTATCGTCGGCGCCAATAAGGCGGAGACGCATCTCGTCAACGTCAATCTTGACCGCGATTTCACCGTCGACGTCTTTGGCGACGTGCGCAACGCCCTCGTCGGCGATCCGTGCCCACACTGCGGCGAGCCCCTCTCGATGGAAAACGCCATCGAAGTCGGACACGTCTTCAAACTCGGCACGAAGTACACCGAAGCGCTCAACGCGAAGTTCCTTGACGCCAACCTCGCTCAGCAAACCATCATCATGGGATGCTACGGCATTGGCGTAAGCCGCATCATCGCGGGGCTTGCCGAAACGAGTCACGACGACGCGGGCATTATTTGGCCTGTCCCTCTCGCCCCGTACGAAGTATGCGTCTGCCCCGTCAAGGCGACGGACGAAGCGAGCGTCGCGGCGGCGGAGAAGATCGTCGCGCAGCTCGAAGAAGCGGGCGTCGACGTTATTCTCGACGATCGCGACCAACGTCCCGGCGTCAAATTCAAGGACGCAGACCTCATCGGATTCCCCGTGCGTATTACGATCGGCAAGAGCCTTGCGGAAGGCAAAGTTGAAGTCAAGTGGCGTTGGGATTCCGAATCGACGCTCGTTTCGGTCGACGAAGTCGCCTCTCAACTTGCCGAAGCGTTGAAGGACGAACGCAAGACGAACGCGCGTTTCTACGCCTCTAAGAAGAATTAACGGCGCCTCCGTTCCGCGGACGCTTTCCTTATAATCTCGAAGCGGTTGGTTATCAACCGGATGAAATTTGGATATATTTAGTCGGAAAAAAGAATGTTAACGACAAACGAAATTCGCGAAAAGTACCTTACTTTTTTTGAATCTAAAGGATGCGCGCGTCGTCCTAGCGACGTTCTCGTGCCTCGATGGGATCCCTCGGTTCTCTTTACTCCTGCGGGTATGAACCAGTTCAAGGATCATTTCCTTGGAAGATGCAAGCTCGATTTTACTCGCGCGACGACCTGCCAAAAGTGTTTGCGCACGGGCGATATCGACAACGTCGGTCGCACCGCGTTCCATCACACCTTCTTCGAAATGCTCGGCAACTTCAGCTTTGGCGATTACTTCAAGCGCGAAGCGATCCACTGGGCGTGGGAATTCCTCACCGATAAGAAATGGCTCGCGATCGACCCCGCGATGCTTTCCGCCACCGTCTATAAAGACGACGCCGAAGCGGCGAAGATTTGGCTCGACGAGATCAAACTTCCCCCCGAGAAGTTGCAGTATCTTGACGAAGACGAAAACTTCTGGCCTTCGTCCGCGCCAAGCGAAGGACCCGACGGGGTCTGCGGACCTTGCTCGGAAATCTACCACAAGACGCCTCAAGGCGAAGTCGAAATTTGGAACCTGGTCTTCACGCAGTTCAACCGCGTCGGGAATCCGCCTAACAACCTTCGTCCGCTCCCGAGTAAGAATATCGACACGGGTATGGGACTTGAACGCGTGACGTCCGTGTTGCAGGGCGTCGAGACGAACTTCCACATCGATTCGCTTCGTCCCCTCGTTGAGGCCGCCGCGGAAGTTTGCTCGCAGAAATACGACGCCGTCGACCTGACGAATGAAAACGGTCGCCGTCTGCGTCGCATCGCCGACCATGTGCGCGCGTGTACTTTTGCGATTCACGAAAACGTCTATCCCGGCCCGAAAGAGGAAAAATACGTCATTCGTCGTTTGCTCCGCCGCGCGGTTCTCGACGGCGTTCAGATGGGGATGCGCAAACCCTTCTTGGGCTCTTTGGTTCCGGTCGTCGCGGACTTGATGAAAGTTCCTTATCCGGAGCTTGGCGAGACGATCGAACGCGTCCAGAGCGTGATCTCCGCCGAAGAAGAACACTTCATGAGCAGCATCGACGACGGTCTGCGCCGCATCGACTCCGTCTTCAAGACGATGGAGACCGAAGGTCGCGTGACGGTTCTCGGCTCCGAAGCGTTTGAAATGTATCAGACGTTCGGATTCCCGCCGGAGCTTTTCGAAACGATCGCGGGCGAACGCAAGTTCGGTTTCGACTGGGAAGGCTTTGGCAAAGAGATGGAGCGTCACGGGGAGCTTTCCGGTTCTTCGGAAAAGAATTTGCTCTTCAAGCGCGATCCTCTCGAAGGTATCAAGAAGGCGAACGATCCTCCCACTTTCTTGGGTTACGAGACGGTCGAGACTCCCGACGCGAAGATCATCGCGATTTTGAACGGGGATCAGCTTGTCGAGAGCGCGTCGGCGAGCGACGCGAAGTTGCGCGTCGTTCTCAACAAGACGCCTTTCTACGGCGAAAAGGGCGGTCAGGTTGGCGATACCGGCGAGATCGTCGACGGCGACGCGACCTTTGTCGTCGAATCGACGCAGTATGACGGCGAATTCCTCGTTCATATCGGAACCCTCAAGAGCGGTTCCTTGAAAGTACTCGACACGGTCGCGGCGAAAGTCGACGCGAAGCGCCGCGCGGCGATCTCCCGCGCGCATACCGCGACGCACCTACTTCACGCCGCGTTGCGCGCGCGCCTTGGCGGACACGCCGAACAGCAAGGTTCGAAAGTCGACGCCGACGTCTTGCGCTTCGACTTCACCCACCATCAGGCGATCGAGCGCGAAACCTTAGTCGCGATCGAAAAGGACGTCAACGAGATGATTCTCGACTCCTTCCCCGTGACGTGCGAAGAAACGCCGATCGAAGAAGCGCGCAAGCTTGGCGCGATGATGCTCTTTGGCGAAAAGTATCCTGATATCGTTCGCGTGGTGAAGATGGGGCCGTCCCTAGAATTCTGCGGCGGCACGCACCTGAAGAACGTGGCGCAGGTCGGTTTCTGCAAGATCGTTTCTGAAGAAAGCGTCAGCGCGGGCACGCGCCGTATTACGGCGTACACCGGTCTTGCGGCGGTCGAGAAAGCGCAGCAGGCCGACGCGATTGAGACGACTCTTGCGGGAGTTCTGCGCGTTCCCGCGTCGGAGATCGTCGGTCGCGTCGAGACCCTCGCCACGTCGGTCAAGAAGCTTCGTAAAGAACTCGAAGCCGCGACGAAGAAAGAAGTGGTGGCGGTCGACGAAGTTCTGAAGAACGCCAAGAAGATCGCGGGAGTCGATTATATCGCCCTGCGTACGGAAGACGCCGAAGCGAACGCGTTGCGCGAAGCGATCGATCAGATTCGCCGCAAGTCGGAGAACGCCGCGATCCTCTTCGCGAACGTCGATACGAAAGCGAACAAGGTATCGCTCATCGCCGCGATGACGCGCAATCTTGTCGAGAAGAAGCTCAGCGCGGTCGAGTTGATTAAGACCGTTGCCTCTCTCGTTCAGGGGGGCGGCGGCGGTCGTCCCGACATGGCGCAGGCTGGCGGTAAGAACCCCGCGGGCGTCGACGCGGCCTTTGAGAAGGCGCAGAAGTACCTCGAAGAAAAACTTGCGTGAGTTTAACGCTCCTTAATGAAAGAAAGACGACGATTTTTGAGATCGCCGTCTTTTTTATTTCTTGGATAAAGTCTGCGCGAAAGGACGCTCGCGCGGGGGAAAATTACGGCTCGGGGCGCGCGTTGCGGAATCCCGGCTGGTCGGCTTCGGGGCGCGCAAGGGCGTCGTCGCGACCGCGTTCAATTGCGCGAAGCATTTGCTCCCAGTTCTTATCTTCTTTACTGGAAAAGATATAAGCTGGATTATGCGGATCCTGATTCGTCGAGATTCCCCGTCCTCCCTCCGCTTTAGGCAAGTGGGCGAGGAGGGCGGCGCTCATCTCCGGACGCGTGAGATTAATCCAGGCGAATCGGCCCGTCCAGTCGGTGTTGGGATTCGCTGAAGCGACGCGAAGGTCGTCGTTTCCTCCTTCGATGCGTTGATGGCAAGATTGACACTTTTCAGCATAGACGGGCAGGAAATCGTCTTTGAACCAAGGAGCGAATCCGTCGCCGTCGAGCGTTCCCCAGCGGTCGCGCCGACCGGGCGAGTTGGGACGCGCATGGGCGTAGGTTCCCTGATAAATCGCGTTGGAATCGAGCCAGAGGATTATTCGCGCCATGGATTGCGGGTCGACTTTCGCCTTGCAGTGCGATTCGTCGAAATAATCGGGGAGACGACTCGCGTAGGTTCCCGAGGAATACGGCTGATGGATTCCCGACGACGTCCACAGAAGCCAATAGAATTGAACGAGAGGCTTTCCAAGTTCTTTTTGACTGTCGAGCATTTCTCCTGTGAGCATATCTTCTTGACGGTAAGACCGGGAGCGTAAAAGAAGCGACTCATACGACATGCAGAAGAATCGCGTCATATCTCCGGAAAGATCGCATCCCCCCGCGGGGTCTGGACTATCGTGACAAGAGAGACAATATTTATCAAGAACGGGCTGAACGAGGGACTGGTAGTCGAGAACGCCCGCGTCAAGAGTTGGATTTAACCCCCGTCGAGCGCGTTCGGCGTGCGCGGCGTATATAAAGTCAGGAATTTTGGGAACGTCAGGGGCGCGAAGTCCGGCGATAGGTCGGCGACTTGCGTCTTGGGCGGTCGCGGGGATGGAGTCCCGATCTTCATGACATCCGACGCATCCGATCGATTCCCCCGGCATGAATTGAACGGCGCTTGTCATCCGTTGGACTTCGCGTCCCTGGGCGTCGAGCGCTTGAAAGTAGATTTCGCGCAGCGCGGGGACAAAGAAGTTCGCGGAGCCGTCCTCTTCGACGGGAACGTCGCCCCAACATCTTTTCGCGTAATATGTCGCGACGCCCATCGACGGGGACTGGTCGAACGCGCGGTTGTAGAGTTCTTCGGTTTTTCGAATCTGCTCCATTATGCGGATCGTCTTGATCGTACCACGCTTTACAGTCGGCTCGAGCCCTTGATAGACGTCGGCGAGAACGACCTGTCCGACGGGATCGCCGTCTAGGAGGTTTTGACGCTCGGGGATTCCGAAGGCGTCGACGATTTTGTCGTCTTTTTGGACGGCGTCGACGAGCGCGTAATAGTCGTCGTGCGCTTCAAGGGAGTCCGTTTTTCTCAGTCCGGCGTAGAGTTCGCGCGGTTGGAGGGTCGGGCGGAGCTTTTTGCGCAGGTTTGAATCGACGACGCGCGACGCGGGAAGCGAGGGACGCGGCGTCTCGACGAGGGGAATTGGACAGAAGGCGTCAAGTTGGGGTTCTTCGCAGATCAGGCGTCGGTTGCCGTCGCAGTCGAGGAGCCAAATGCGGTAACGAGGAGCGTTCTTTTCAAAGACGGTCGGGCCGCTGGACCCGAAGGCGCAGAGCGCGCGTTCTTCGTCGAGCGCAAAGGGATCGCGATAGGCGTATTCGAACTGACGGTCTTGAACGTCGTTGAATTCCGTCGACCAAAACTGGTAGCCGCCGGCCTCTTTTCCCGCCTCGATCCCTTTGGAACGGTCGACAATCCCGACGGCGCCGCAGGGATAGCCGTGATGCGGAGTAAAAGCGGCGATAACTTTCGACGCGGGGGCGCCGGGAATGGGTCGCGCCTGTAGGATTGAGCCGAAGTCGCGTTGGGTGTTGCCGTAGAAGAGCTGATACTGCGTTCCTTCGGGATTTTGCGTCCAGAGGGATTGGCGATACGTCAAATCTCGGTCGATATATTCCCATCTAGTAAAGAGCACGCGTCCGTCGGGTAGAACTTGGGGCGTGAAGTCCGACAGTGTGTTCATGCTCACGCATCGAATATTCGATCCGTCGGCGTTCATTGCGAAGAGGTTCGACGCGGGCCCCGGCTGACAAACGGTGCGTCCGAAACGTCGATTTGAAACGAAGACGAGGCCGCCGTCGGGTAGTTCGACGGGGGAGACGTCGAAGAAGGGGCCTTCGGTGATTTGGGTTAGCCCGGAACCGTCGACGTTGATTTTCCAGATATTCCAGTATTCGGAGTTCTTGGGACGATAGGAGAAATAAATCGTTCTTGCGTCGTATGAAAGGTTCATGTCGAAAATGGCGCCGTCAGGATCGGCGAAGATCGTTTTGACGCCTTCTTCCGGCGCGTTCGGGTCGACAAGACGTATTGCGGCGCCGCGCTCTTTGGGAAGGGATTGCCATAGTTCGTTTCCGACGGAGTTGGGACGTTCGCGCATGGAACGCGCGACGTAGAGAATTGGCGGAAGGTCGTCGACGCACATCGTCTCGGGAGTTTCGACGTCGCTCGACTGCGCGGGGAGGAACGGGACGTCCTGGAATGGAGCGTCGCCGAGTTTAACGCGGAGGGATCGATACTCGACCGCATTTTGCCAAATTCGCGGAGCAAAGGTTCCGACGCGGAGGGGATCGTTCGGTTGCGGATTCGGTTCGCGATATTCGCCCGCTTTTTCTCCGTCGATCGAAAAGTCGAATCCCGAGGCGTCAAAGCGAATCGTTAATTTGAAGAAACGCCCGACGGGGACGTCGTACGCGTAACGCTTGAGTTGCTGATAATTATGTCGATGCGCTCCCAGATTAATGAGTTTTTCGGCGGGGTTAAAGCCGATTTCATAGCCGTTGAAGGCGTCGGCTCCGACCTGCGAATCGGAGATTTTGAAGCAAACGCCGGAGAATCCGGGGGCGGCGTTGGGAAAGCGAAGTTCGAGCTCGACGACGCCTTGCGTCGCTTTGCTCCACAGGGGATCGTCGTAAGTTAGCCTGGCGCCCTCGTTCCCCGGCGCGGAAAGAACGCCGTCGGAGTCGACGCGCCACTCGCCGCCGTAAACGGAAAAGCCTTCAACGGGGGACGATTCCTGCGGGGCGACGTAGGGGATGGAGAGGATTGACGAAAGGTCTTCAGGAGTCGCGGGGGGAAGAGCCGACTCTTGGGCGCGCACGCCTTGGAAAAGGAGGAGAAGCGTGAAGAGAAGGGAAAGGAAGCGAGCGCCCTTCCACCGAGCGTAACGAACTGAAGTCTTTCTCATAAGAATCCTCGAATCATGCGTCGCGGCGTTGAAACATTTCTCGGATACGATTATAACTTTCGAGAGTTCCGACGTCAAAACGTTTTCCAGGCATAAGATATGCGTGAACGGGAACATGAGCGGCGAGCCACGCGAGGAAGGAACCGGGCGCGTCGACTCCGCATCCCTCTTTGAGGGCGGTCGCCACGAGGGGAAGATCTTCGCGTCGATAATAATAAAACGGGGGCGCGCACCAATGAGATTGCGGCTTTGGGGGTTTCTCTTCCATCGAAACGACGCGATCTTGCGCGTCGATTTGCATGACTCCGCACCGCTTCAATTTTTCGACGTCGGGCTCGTTGTAGCGCATCGCGCAACTCGTTCCCTTTTCACGGGCGTATTCGAGAAAACCCTTCAAACTAAAATCAAGGAGATTGTCCCCCGCGAGGACGAGAAGGTCGTCGTCGATCTTGAGGGATTCGATCCCCAAAGCGAGATCGCGCACGGCGCCGAGTCGCGTTTCATTCGTCGTCGTTCCGTCGTTGACGACGGCGATATTTTCGGGACGCGTCTTCACCCATTCGTGAAAATGATCGACAAAGCGAGCGTTAGTGACGACGCAGTACCCGTCGATTAGCCGCGTCGACTCCAGATCGTCGACGAGTCGATCGAGGATATTCCTTTCTCCGACTTTCAGGAGAGGTTTGGGAAAATTTTGGGTGAGCGGATATAGTCGCGTGGCGAACCCCGCGGCGAGAAACAAGCATTTCATATCGTCTTTCTCCTCTTTTAGAGCTGAACTCCATCCGCCGTATCGCACATGTGAACGGAATATTTCTCCGCAAGTTCGGGATATTGTTTTAAATACGCTTTGGATACCGCGTCGGCGACTTCGTCGGCGCGTTCCGGATTGACGAGCGCGTAACAACACCCTTTAAAGCCCGCGCCGGCGAAACGTCCGCCATAGATTCCCGGCGTTTTCTTCATGATGTTATAGAGGGTAATTTGCTCGGGCGCGCCGCTTTCCCACGCGTCGATACTGCTTTGTCCCGATTCGAAGGAGAGACGTCCGTATTCCTCTAAATCTCCGCGCCGCCAAGCGCCGACGCCCTTTTCGACGCGTTCGTTTTCCGTATACCAGTGAGCGCAACGCTTGCGCCAAGGCGTCGGGAGCCGATCTTTGTATTCTTCGAAGACCTCTCGCGGAACCGATCTTGCGACGGAGTCGGCAAACTTTCCGTATTCCATCCCCGAGAAGGCTTGAAGCGCGTAGACTCCCGCGCGAAGTTCGTCGACGCGCGTGTTGAACTTTGACCCAACAAGGGAGTGTTCGAGCCCGGAGAAGAAGACGCCGATTTTGAATTTCGGCATATTGGAGGGCTGGGGAATCAGTTCGTAGGAGCCGTCGAGCGTGTCGAGGTAGAGGAGCGAATCGCGTTGACATAACGTCTCGCAAGACTGATCCAAGCGCCCGATGGAGACGCCGACGTATTGGGATTCCGCCTCATAGGCTAAATCAATGAGGTCTTGACGCGTGATTTCGAGGCGGTTGACGCGCGCCAGTGCGACCAAGAAGGCAATCGTGACAGCTGCGGAAGAGGAGAGTCCGCCGATTGGGAGCTCGCCTTCGATAACGCCGCTGAGTCCGACTCCGAGGGGAGTGCGGCGACTGAGCGCGATCGTCGCGCCGCGGAGATAGTCCGCCCAGTCGCGTTCCTTTTCGGGGGGCGTCGTCGCGACGTGCCACTGCGCGCGTTTGTTAAATTGCAACGATTTCATTTCGACGACGCCGTTGCGTTTGGGACCGTAAGCGATGCGGATTCCTTTATCGACGGCGAAGCCGGTGATTTTTCCGAGGTTGTGGTCGACGTGGGCGCCAATGGGACAGACGCGATATGGACAAAAAGAAATTCCCGAGGGCTCGCGGTGATAAATTTTCTGAAAGCGCTCTTCACATAGCATAGGATTTCTCCGCATTTTTGAAAAGTTCGTTCCCAATGGGGAGAAATCAACGCGTTGACTCCATCCTCCTTCGACGTCGTCATTGTAGGTTTTACGGAGTTGAAAAGCAAGTAGAAACGTCGAGTAAAGACAATTTAAAAATTTTTAGAGATTTCTACTTGCGCAAAACGCGTAGAGCGTTATTATATACGAGTCGATTGAACGACGTTAAGTCGCGAGATTGGGCGCATAGCTCAGTTTGGTTAGAGCGCGTCCCTGATAAGGACGAGGTCCATGGTTCGAATCCATGTGCGCCCGCTTTGAAGAGCTTCGAGCTTTGGCTTGAAGCTCTTTTTTTATATCGTGACAGATCGCGAAAAGGAAACCGCCAATGACGAAACGAACTCTAAACGTCGGAATTATCGGGTATGGGATGATCGGTAAGGTTCATGCGTACGCGACGGCGACTTTGCCCTGGTTCGCGCCTCAACTTGACGTCGTGGGGAAGGTTATAGCCGTCGCGACTTCGCGCCTCGAGACGGCGCGGCGCGCTCAGGAACAGATTGGTTGTCCGCTTGTTTACGACGATTACCGCGCGTTAATCTCGAATCCGAAGATCGACGTCGTTCACATCTGCACCCCGAACGCGGAGCACTTGCCCGCGCTCTTGGAGGCGATCCGCGCCGATAAGCACGTCTATTGCGAAAAACCGATCGTCGCGGGGCCCGACGAAGCCGAGACGCTGAGAAAAGCGTTGGAGGAGAGCGCGTCGTCGAAAGTTCACGGGGTGGCGCACCATCTTCGCGGGTTTACGGCGCTGCGTCGTGCGAAGGAATTGATAGAAGAAGGGCGTCTCGGACGCGTTGTTCAGTATCGGGTTGGATACTATCACTCGAGTATGCTTGATTCGACGCGACCATGGCGATGGAAGCACGGAGAGAAAGGAGGAACGATCTTTGATTTAGGATCGCACCTTTTCGATCTGATCGGCTGGCTGATAGGTCGTCCCGCGCAAGTGATGGCGAACGCGTCGATTTGGACTCCGCGACGTCCCGTTACGGAGGGTTCGTCGGAGACGCGCGACGTCGTAGCCGAGGACGCCGTGTCGATTCTCACGCGCGGCGCGTTGGACGGAGGAGCGCAGTGCGCGGCGACGACGGGAATCGTTGAGGCGACGAAATTGACGAACGGCGCGGAGGACGAGCTCAGGCTTGAGATAAGCGGAACGGACGGCTCGCTGAGATTTTCGCTGATGGATTCGCATTATTTGGAATTCTTCGACGCGCGAGTTCCCTTTGGTAAGAACGGCGGGGCCGCAGGGTGGACGCGGATTCCGTCGGGAGCGCGATATGAAGCGCCGGAATCTGACTTTCCGTCGCCGAAATCGACGACGGGTTGGCTGAGAGCGCACGTCGCGACGCTCGCGGGGTTTTATCAAGGGATTTCGGAGGGGCGTCAACGCTGCGCGAGTTTCGAGGACGCCTTGCAGACTCAAAAGGTTTTGACGGCTGTGGCCGAATCGGCGCGACGCGAGCGATGGATTGACGTTGAGAAATGACGCGGTTGGCGTTGATTATATGTGTGTGAACGAGGTTTAAATTATTGTGTTTGAATTAGTTAAGCCATTTGAACCGTCAGGAGACCAGCCGTCGGCAATTCGTGAATTAGTCGACTCTTTCCGCTCTGGAGCTAAACGTCAAACTCTATTGGGGGTGACCGGTTCGGGTAAGACCTTCACAATGGCGAACGTCATTCAAGAGCTTCAGCGACCGACGCTCGTCCTCTCGCATAATAAGACGCTTGCGGCGCAGCTTTACGACGAATTCAAAGCGTTTTTCCCCAACAACGCCGTGTCGTATTTTGTAAGCTATTACGATTATTATCAACCGGAGGCGTATATTCCGCAACGCGACCTCTACATCGAGAAGGACTCGTCGATCAACGACGAGATCGATCGGTTGCGGTTAGCGGCGACGAGTTCTCTTCTGAGTCGCGACGACGTGATTGTCGTCGCGAGCGTGAGCAGTATCTACGGTCTGGGTTCTCCGGAGGATTATAAGAACCTGACGCTCTATTTTAAGGTCGGCGAGTCCCTTAATTACAGCGAGACGTTGCGTCGTCTTGTCGACATGCAGTATACGCGTAACGACGCGTCCTTTGAACGCGGACATTTTAGAGTGCGCGGCGATACGATCGACGTGCGGTTGTCTTACGAGGAGTTCGCGCTTAGGATCGAACTGTGGGGAACGGAGATCGAAAGTCTTTCATATTTCGATCCTACGTCAGGTAAAACAATTAAGACAACTAAGGAAGCATATGTCTATCCTGCTAAACATTTTGTAATGCCTGAGGAAAGAATACGCGAGGCTGTCGTCAAGATCAACGAGGAAATGACGGAACAAGTGAAGCGTCTGGACGATCAAGGAAAGATCTTGGAATCGCAGCGCCTTCTTGCGCGGACTCGTTATGATATGGAGATGCTTTTGGAGACGGGCGTTTGTCCAGGAATTGAGAATTACAGCGCAATCTTTGAGGGGCGGGCGCCAGGTACGCCTCCTAATACGCTCTTCGATTATTTTCCCGAGGATTTTCTATTATTTATTGACGAATCTCATGTGACGTTGCCGCAGATTCGCGCGATGTACGCGGGGGATCAAGCGCGAAAAAAGAATCTTGTGGAACATGGTTTTCGGTTGCCGAGCGCGTTGGACAATAGGCCTTTGACCTTTACGGAATGGGAGTCGCGCCTTGACAAAGTGGTTTTTGTAAGCGCGACGCCGGGCGAGTATGAAAAGAGCGCGGCGAATGGTAAAATCGTCGAGCAGTCGATACGTCCGACGGGCCTTCTAGATCCCGAAATCGAGGTTGTTCCCGCGTCGGTTCAGATAGAACACCTTTACGAGCAGGTTCTTGAGCGTGTCGCGCGTAAAGAACGCGTTCTTGTCACGGCGCTGACAAAGCGTCTTTCCGAAGATCTTGCCGCATATTTTGTGAAAAAGAACGTGAAATGTCGGTGGCTACATAGCGAACTTGACGCGTTTGAACGCGTGGAATTATTGCGCGATTTAAGGAACGGCGAGTTTGACGTTCTGGTGGGCGTCAACCTTCTCCGCGAGGGGCTCGATCTTCCGGAAGTTTCGTTAGTCGCGATACTTGACGCGGACAAAGAGGGCTTTTTGAGAAGCGAGACCTCTCTGATTCAAACGATCGGTCGATGCGCGCGCAACGCTCGAGGGAAGGTGATTCTCTACGCCGATAAAATGACGGATTCCATGAGCCGCGCGATAGCGGAGACGGAGCGTCGCCGAGCGCGTCAAGCGCAGTATAATAAGGAACATGGAATTATTCCCAAGACCGTTTGCCGAAGCGTTAAGGAGGGCGTCGACGCGGAAGCGGCGGCGCGAGAACGCGCGAACGCCGTCGTCGGCGCGAATCAGACGACCGAGTATATAACGCTGGAGTATCTCGACGAGTTGCAAAACGAGATGCTCGAAGCGGCGGAAAAACTCGAATTCGAACGCGCCGCGTATTTGCGCGATAGAATTAACGCGCTTAGGGAAAAAATCGGAACGAAGACGACGGTTTTTGAATTCGATCAGGAGCAGAAAAAGAAAGGTCGCGGTAGGGGCCGAGGCGGCGCGTCACGTTCTCGAATACCGAAACCGGAGAGATAAAAAGCGCATCTTCATTCTCGTTGGGGGAGGAGCAAGGTAATCTTGCTCTTTCTCCGCGTTGCCGAAGTATTTTTTCTATTCTTCTTTGCCGCAGTTTATTTTCTTGTTAAACGTCTTTGAAGTCTTCTAGTATAGGCGGGACGAATTTATTGGCTGACGTCTGTATTGAAAAAAGTCGTAGCGCATAGTTTATCGATGTTTTTTAAAAGGAAAAAATAAATCTTAATAAAATCTATAACGTCGGAAACGTCAAATTCTTTTCATAATTTTATTTTGAATGGGTTATGTGTTTTATTTAAAAATTTTTTAAAGGCCATTGATTTTAAATAGTCGATTAGTTATTATTTATAGTAAGGTTTCGTTGTCCTTCAAAGAAACTTTTGAAAGTCGGCAAATATGTTCGTCCCTATTTGTTAGGAGCTGAGCTATGAAGAGCAAGGCGCTGAGAGTTCAGAATCATATTGCAGGAAGTCTAGGCTTTTTCTCCGTCTTCTGGAGAGGAGAGGCGCTGAAAAAGCGCGTTTCCTCCTGCGCGCTAGCTTTTAAGCTGACAAAATAATTTTCTATAATTGGGCGCCGTTGGGACTGATTTTTTTGAGTCGAGACGTTTGTTCTTTGATTTCCTTTAAAACGAGAGGCAGCTGAAAGTGTCGATCATGTTCTTCAAAAATACAGGAATGTTTTATATTCCCGCGCTATGCCTGCTGGCGTTGTACGCGTGTTGGGGGGACGCCGATTTGTCCCAAGACAAGTTTGTTCCTTTCGAAGGGGAATCGCTCTATTCGTCTCCCCAATTAGCGGAAGACGTTGGAATAAAGGTTACGGCGTCAGTCTATCCTTCCGAGATTTATTACGGGGATATGGCGTACTTGCTTGTTTCAGAAGAGAATTTAACGGATCATGAGCTTAAGCGCCTGCCTGGTCCTAGGTCGTTACAACCGACGCCCTTTCGAGTAGAGATAACGTCGCCAGAAATCTCTTCAAAATATGAATGGTACGAGGAAGCCGATACAAGCCTCGTATGTGAATATGCTTATCAGTGTGAAAATTTGAGAGGCGGCGGCGTTATTATGGGAGATCGACAAACGATAGAATTCCCGCCCCTTGAAGATTGGAACGAGCCTTTTTGGAAAGAAATGCGGCAAAAGACGACCCCAGAGGGAATCGAGTGCGTCTTGACCGTTCGATATGGCTATAGTCTTCCTGAAGATTCACGAAAAGAGGATACATTTTCTACAACGATTTTAGTCAAAGCGCGTCCTGAAGGAGAAATGGAGCTTTTAGAAAAATGGTTTTCGTCGACTCCAGAAACTCTTTTTCCTCAAGGTGAAATTCAACACTTTTGCAAAATACCGCGAGGTTTGAGCCTCAAATCAAGCGGAAAGAGCGACATTAACATAGGATTTAATAGCTATGATCCATGGCTCTTCATTCGAACAGGAAACCGAAAACCGTCCGATCCGAATAATCCCACAACTTTGGCGGGCTGGCGTCATCTCGAAAAGAGTCTAGAACCTTCCACTTTGCGCGACGAGGTTCGTTTCACTCGACTGCAACTTGAGTATTATTCCGCCTCTAGTCAAGCCAAGAAAGCGGAGACGAGAAAAGAACTCGTCGATTGGCTTCATTCTTTGCCTCAGGCGCAACGCGTATCAATGGTTTCCAGCTTGAAATCGAAAGAAAATCAATTTCGTAATACCAAACTACAAAAGGCGTATTTCGAGTTAATAAACGCGCTTGATTGAGGATCGAAACTTGATCTAGGTCGTTCATTTATTGGGGAAGAAAATGAAAAGCGTACGGCGTCAGGTTCTAGGAGGCAAGCAATGAATAATGCTCCAACGGTCAAAAAGACTCTCTTGGTTTCGACATATCACTTTTACCTTGATCCTTCAAATGGGGCGGCGATAACGACGCGCGAACTTCTTCATGCGTTGGCGTTGCTCGGATGGCGCGTGCATACTTTTTGCGGATGCGCGCTTGATTTTCAGGACAAGAGGAATCCCGTCGAGTTTTTGGAGAGTCGGGGAATCGCGCCGAAACGAATTGTCGATTCGACTCAAACGTGCGGTTATTCGTTGGTAAATTTCCAAGACGGCGCCATTCATTCGACTTTATTTCTTCCCGAAGATAATTCTCATATGCCTTCACCGCAGATGGGAGAAAAGTTTCTTCCCATCTTAAATCAAATCATCGGCGTCGCCAGACCTCAAATACTGGCGACGTATGGCGTTATTGGTTAAGCGACCATATTCTTTCGGTCGCCAAAATCAATTCGTTAAAGACCGCTTTCCTTCTTCAGAATCATTCCTATAAAAATCTGAAAGACTTCGTAAAGGTTGATTTGACCATAACGCCGTCGAATTATACAGCGACTCATTACTCTGAACTTCTGGGACTCCATTCTACTCCAATTGCGCCGATGATGGATTGGGATAGTTTTATTTGCGATCCCTCTTCAATGAAACGCAAGTATGTCGTGATGGTTAATCCTGAACCGAGCAAAGGTGGACTTTTAGTAGCGCGAATAGCGCGCGAATTATGGGAGCGTCGCCCAGAAATTCCCATTCTGCTGGTGGAAGGAAGAGCGCAAGCTTCATGGTTGAAGCTTGCTGAGATTGATTGGACTGGCGTTCGGAATGTCAATGTTATGGAATGTACGACAGATCCGCGCGATTTTTATAAAGAAGCGTATCTTATTATTGTTCCTTCTTATTATCCAGAGACTTTTTGCCGTGTCGCAGCAGAAGCTATGGCCAATGGAATTCCTGTTATTGTCAGTTCCCGAGGCGCGTTGCCTGAAGTT
>SFIW01000022.1 GCA_004556055.1 Planctomycetaceae bacterium | reverse complement strand
AGGAGTTACACATGAACGTGCATTCTCGTCGTAAATTTCTTGTCAATAGCGCAGTTCTTTCCGCTACGGTAGCAGCCTCGTCCACCCTTGTCTCTCCTCGCGTGCACGCGGGTGAAAACAACGCCCTCAAGCTCGGTATCGTCGGTTGCGGCGGTCGTGGATGCGGCGCAGTCGACAACGCCCTCACTGCCGACGCTAACGTCAAACTTGTCGTTGCCGCAGACGTCGACCAGAGGCGCGCTTCCGCTCAAATGGACGGACTCAAAGCCAAATGGGGAGATCGTATCGCCGTTGATGAAGACAGCTTCTTTATCGGCTTTGACGCGTACAAAAAAGTTCTTGAAAGCGACATTGACATTGTCCTTCTTACCTCTCCCCAATTCTTCCGTCCTCAGATGTTCAAGGAAGCCGTCGCCGCAGGAAAACACATCTTTGCGGAAAAACCCGTCGCAGTTGACGGCGAAGGAATCAGAATGATTCAAGAAGCGGGCGAAGAAGCGCGTAAGAAGGGGCTCAACGTAGTCGGCGGGCTCGTCAATCGTTATGGCGCTTCCGCTCAGGAAACCATGAAGCGCATTCAAGACGGAGCTATCGGCGAAGTGGTAACCGCTCGCGGTGATCGTATGGGCGGCGGATGCTGGAGACGTCCCCGAACTGAAGGCCAAAATGAAATGCAGTATCAGATGACCAACTGGCTGAATTTCAACTGGATCGCCAGCGAATTCATCAACGACGTCACCATTCACCAGCTCGATATCGCTCTTTGGTCCTTCAACGACGCTCAGCCGAAGGGAGCTTACTCTCTTGGCGGACGCCTCGCTCGTCGTGGAGCAGATACCGGCGATATGTACGACTCGATGGCCACGGTTTATGAATTCGAAGACGGTCGTTCCCTTTACGCATTCTCAAGACAAATTGACGGCGCCTTCAGCCGCGGAACAACGACTATTAACGGCTCCAAAGGTTACGCTGTTATCGGTAATCTTGAATCGGTCGCGAGCATTTTCAACGGCGGTAAAGAAACGAAGGTTCCAAGAGGTTCCGTATCCGGTTATGTCGTTGAGCACAAAGTACTTATCGACGCCGTTCGCAGCGGCGGTGAAACCTACGTAAACAACGTCAGCTACATGACCAACTCTACTGGCGCGGCAATACTTGGACGTATGGCCGCTTATACCGGACAGTATGTAACTTGGGATGAAATGCTCGCGTCTGTCGGCGATAAACCGTCCGAACTTTCATGGAACGCCGTTCCTCCTACGCTTCCTGATGAACGCGGGCGTTACAAGATCGCTATTCCCGGCGAGGGATGGGGGTATCTGGACTAAATTAACGCCGTATATTTTCGCGGTATTCTCAGTTCCATTGTCGTTGAGCGCTTGAAAACAGAAAGGAAACGCAATCGCCTAAAACGTTCCATCACGTACACCTTTAGACGGTTGCGTTTTTGTTTTAATATCAGTTTATTTCTACAACAATGAAGAAAGTATAAGCATGATCGTCGAAGAAACCACCACATCGTGGGGATCTCGAGTGGGACAATCCTTCAAGGGTATTCTATTCGGTTTCGTCCTCATTATAGCGTCAATTGCCCTCCTCTTCTGGAACGAAGGAAAGACGATTAAACGTGAAAAGGCCCTTACTGAAACAGGAAGCGTCGCCGTTTCTGTTAAATCGGATTCCATAGACGCCGCCAACGAAGACAAGGTTATTCACCTTTCCGGTGACGTTACGACCGACTCCATTCTTTCCGATCCCGACTTCAACGTGAACATCAACGCCCTAAAGCTTGTTAGAAACGTTGAAATGTATCAATGGAAAGAAAACCAGGAGACCAAAAAGGAACGTACGTCCGGGGGCGGGGAAAAAGAAGTCACAACCTACACGTATTCCAAAACGTGGTCGCCGACCCTTATCGATTCTTCGGCTTTCAAAGAAGCCGGACACGAAAATCCTGTGGCAATGCCGTTTGTCAGCGAAGAATTTGTTGCGGCGAACGCGAATCTCGGCGCTTTTTCATTGACGTCGGAGCAAATCGAGAATCTTGGTCCTGAAGAGGAGTTGGACGTAACAGCTATCGCCGATTCGACAACGGAAGGAACCCCGACGGAAGGAACCCCGACGGAAGGAACCCCGACGGAAGGAACCTCGACGGAAGGAACCTCGACGGAAGGAACCCCGACGGAAGGAACCTCGACGGAAGGAACCCCGACGGAAGGAACCTCGATAGAAGCTGCGCCAGAAACTCCAGAATTAGCGCCCACAACATACCAAGCGGCTCAAACCGCTGAAAAGGTTGCGCAAGATTTCACCGTTTCCCCTGCTCAAGAAGCCACCCCAACAATTTCGCTCTCGTCCGATCCCTCAACGGCGAACGCTCAAGTCTCAACGCCCGCGACCGCAAATCAGACAATCTCGACGTCCAACGAATTATCCCTTGCCGCGACCGCGACTCCACAGAAATTCGTGCAGTCTGGAAAGGGATATTACTTCGGGGATCCTTCAAAGGTTAAGATTGGAGATATTCGCGTCTCCTTCAAGTATGTCGCAACTCCCGCTCCGACGACTTTCGTCGCCCAACAACATGGCGATCAACTCATAAGTTACCAGGCGGCTACGGGAAGCGTATTCCTTCAATCCGCTGGAATTAAGTCGCTTGATAGCATGATTCAGTCCGCTCAAAAACAAAACAAAATGATGGCGTGGCTATTACGCGCCGTCGGCTTATTCCTGATCTTTGCTGGAATTAAAGCAATCCTAGCGCCTTTGGAAGTCCTTGCGGACATTATTCCTTTCGCAGCCTCTATCGTTGGCTTGGGGACGGGGCTTGTGGCCTTATGCGGATCCCTTGTCATCGGTCTCACAACTATTTCGATCGGATGGCTTTTCTACCGCCCGCTCGTCGCGATTCCCTTCCTAATTATTGCGGTTGGCGCTTTAATCGCTCCGTTTATTTTGCGCGGTAAAAAGAAGCAAGCGTAGTTTCTTTTAACGCTTCGTCCTTGTTAAACAAAAGCGCTGCGGACGTTTCTACGAACGTGGCGCGAGTTATATAGTGGATAGACGTCAACGAATGGCACAGCGCAAATCCGACGTATTCTCGTCAGAGAACAGTTCTCCGGTTGAAAAAAAAGACTTCGTCCGAGAATCTTCTTCAAAGTCAACGTCCCCTAACGACTTCGAACGAGCCGAGAAAGCGCTTGACAAAAAACTTGAAAGCGTCCTTCGCGCTGTAAAACGCGCCGACGTACTTACCGCCTCGACAGCGTTTGCGACGATCGCGTTGGCGTTAGTTTTTCTTGGTGTTTTGCATGATAGTTGGCTTTCACGGGAAGGACTAAACCAAAATGAAAGAACTTTTTATGCTTTCTTCATTGGACTAGCCTCTCTTGGAGTTTTTATTTGGAAAATAATTCCCGTTTTTCGCCGACGAATCAATGATCTATATGCGGCAAAAATTCTGGAAGACTCACACCAGGTATCTCACAATCTTATTATCAACTGGTTCCTCTTGCGGAAAGACAATCACGACTCTAGGACGAGGGAACGTCGTGAATCATCAACGTCTCCGTCTCCCAGCGCCGACGTACGCAAAGCAATATTACAAAACTTAGTCCTTCAAGCCGAAAGAAAAACACACGAAGAACCGTCAGAAACAACAGTCGACTACACGCCTCTTATTCGATGGGGCGTTCTCTTGGCGATTCTCGTTTTTTGTCTAGCGTGCTACTCTATTTTTTCTCCCAAGAAACCTTTCGCGTCTATCGGTCGCATCGTAGCGCCATTGTCAGATTTAGCCCGACCGCAGGCGTGGAAAATAGAATCGGTTGAACCGGGCGACGTTGAACTCTATCAGGGAGATTTTGTCGAATTTCAAGCGATTATTCCGGACGTAAAAGACTCGGAAACAGTCGAACTTCTGTGGTCGACGCCCGATGGTAGAACGTCAGATCTCTCCCTACCCCTAGACGCGCTTGGACGCGGACATTTCGGCGCGACTTTTCCCGAAAAACAGGACGGTTTAACGGAAGACATTACGTACCGAATCGTCGTTGCGCGGGGTTCCTCCTTGGAAAGCTCGTCCGACCTCTATCATATCAAAGTACTCCCACAGCCGTCATTCCGCATTGCGTCGACAACCCTAAATTTTCCCTCCTACTCCGGTCTGCCTTCGCAAACGTTCGCTAATCAAGGTGAAATTCGCGCGCTCGAAAACACGACTGTCGAAGTTTGCGCAGAATCAAATGAGAAACTTGAACGCGCCTATCTTTTTCCTGACGGCGATCCTACGAGAGCGCTAAAGATGGTCGTCGACCCACAAAATCCCATGCTCGCATCGACGACTTTCATCCTTTCCTGGAAGCCTAACGCAGAAGAAAAAAAGCCGGAGTTCAGTTCATATACGCTTTCATCTGAAAGCGTCGCCGGTAAAAAGAACAGAGACATGATATATTACCCTGTTTCCATTATTCCTGACCTTTCTCCCGTAGTCGAATGGAAGACTCCAAGGGACGAAAAAACGGAAGTTTCTTACGATGAGACAACTATTCTTGAATTCTTAGGACAAGATCCAGACTATGCTCTTAGAAGCGCAACTCTCAACTTCTCTTTCTCCATTTTAAATCAGGGAGACGAAAAAGACTCCAAACCCAATCCGAAGCCTGTTAGTCTCGAATTTACCTCCCTGGAAGAATTAGCCGTCCCTTCGCATGATCCGACCCTTCACGTCGGCTCTCAAAAGTTATCGTATGCTTTTTCTCCGCGAAAACTCGGTTTAGAAATTGGAGATGAAATAGAAATTTGGGCGACTGTCACAGACTCAAAGCTTCCTGAACCAAACGTCGTCTCTTCCGAAAAGCGAGTTTTTTCGATCGTCTCCCAGCCGGGCGAAGCCTCTTCCCAACAATCCAAGTCGGAAGATGAGAGCGCAGGACAATCGGAAGGAGGAGACGACTCTTCCGGAGATCAGAACTCATCGAATACGGGCAACTCCCCAAACGGAAACTCGTCGGAGAGTGGACAAAGCGACGGAACAAGAGAATCCGGAGATAATTCCGACGCCCAAAACGCCGACGAAGAATCAGGAGAATCAGGAGAATCAGGAGAAGGCGAGCAAGACGAAGCCTCCGAACCTGGCGCAGAATCTCAGACCTCAAACGCTAATCAGGACGCGAACGCCTCAGATTCGGGAACCTCTTCCCAAGCGCCTGAAAACGGCGGCGGTCAAGGCGATCTCCAAAGCGGAACTAGTGGAGACTCGAAAAGCGGCGCAGGAAATGGTCAAGACCAGTCAGACTCTTCTGAGAATAATTCTCAGGGAACCTCAGACGGGACAAATTCCCAAAACCAATCCAGTTCCAAACCAAGCGCCCCCCCCTCTTCCTCTGATTCAACGACTGACAATACATCAGGTGCCTCTGAGCAAACGCCGCCAAGTAAGACGCAGCCTCAAGACGCATTTCAGAAAATCCTAGATTACATGAATCAGCAAAGCGGCAATTCAGAATCTGCCGACGACATGTCTGCCGAACCAAACGGTGGTCAGGGGAAAGCTTCGTCGTCAGAGGCGGACGGCGAGAACGGTAATACTTCCGACGGAAATAATACCGACAGAGCGTCTTCTCAAGACGGAAAAGGAACGAAGCCGTCCTCAAGTGGAAATAATTCGCCTCAAAACGAAGTTTCTGAACCGACGTCGCCGACGCCTCAAAAACCAGGCGAAGACGCGAGAACGTTTAATGGTAACTCGCCTGAAAATATAGGCGAAAACGTTGATCGGAAAAAGGGCGAGGTAGATCCTAAGACTAATAATTTTCTTGCGCAAAACGCCTCGAAAGATCAGCCAACCTCGTCCAATCGAAAGAATAATAATGCAAACGTCAATCTTGATTCGTTAGACCAAAGTCCTGCGGTCGCAGCGGACGACGTCGACCCCAACGCGCAAGAAGCGAAAGGAACGCCCAATCTTGATCTTAACCAAGGTAAAACGGAAGTCGACAAGGACGCTCCTAAGAACGCAGGCAGTTCAACCGTTCAAGGAGACAAGCCTCAAGACGCAGAGCCTACGAATATAGGAGGAGAAGGGGCCGGAGCTGACGGTAATAATCAAAAAGGCGCGTCGTCGGAAGCTTCTTCAGAGAACGGCTCGGGGAAAAACAATTCCGAGCCAAATTCAAATAACAATAACACCGCGACAAGCGCGTCTAATGGAAACGAGGACGGGATCTCGCCTTATCACGGCGGAGGAGGCGCTGGACAAGGTCTTGGCGAACTCCTTCAGAAACAAGAAAATCTTGCTCCCGCAGACGCGCCGACTTTACAATACGCAGAAGAAGCGGCCAATTTGGTCTTAAACTATCTCTCTGAAAACCAGCGCAGTCCCGATCCTCGGCTCCTAAACGAACTCGGTTGGACAGAGGAAGAGCTCCGCGCGTTTTATCAAGAGTGGAACTCTATGCGCGCAGCTGCGTTAAAGGACGCGCCAAACGCCAAGGATCGTTATCTCGAAGAATTGGAAAAGCAAGCAGTCGACGCTTCGTCTCTCCCTGACGCTCCAGAAAAAATACAAACGCCTATCGGAAAGTCTTTTGAATCTAGAAAGCCCAACGACGGCTATCGTGAAGCTACTCGCGTGAAGACGCCTGACCGATTATCAGAACGCGTTCGCGCCTTCACAAGGGGCGTAGGAGCCAAAACTGACCAGCCATAGTAAATTGTCAATACAGTTCTTAGTAGTGCAACACTTTCTCCGACGTTGAATTCAATATATAATGCAGGGACGCGCTTTGTTTATTGCGACGTCGGAGTCGCCGCTTCCATTGCTAGCGCCGATCGTTTGTTAAAGTTCATAGCCGCACTATTACGTGTTTTACAGGAAATTAGCGAATGAGTTTTGCTGAAAGAGTCAGCTCCAAGGTTTTCTCGTGGATTCACGGTAACAACCTGGTATACAATACGTGTTGGGAAGACCCAAGAATTGACAAAAAGGCGTTAAACCTCACCCCTAAAGACAATGTGCTTGTAATCACCTCTGCTGGATGCAACGCTCTGTCGTACGCTTTAAGCGGCGTCAATCACGTCTATGCCGTTGATATGAACTATCGACAAAACGCGCTCTTGGATCTCAAGATCGCCGCGATTAAAGAACTTGAATACGAAACGTTCTTTCAGCTCTTTGGAGAAGGACGACTTCCCGGAGTTTTACAACTATATCGCGATCGACTCCGAAACCGTCTTCCTGAACTCTCTCAGATGTTTTGGGATCGATATATCAAAAGTTTCTTTGACAATCCTCGAAAAACATTCTATTTTTCGGGTTCGTCCGGCTTTCTTGCTCAACAAGTCAATCGATACGCAACCTTTCGCGGTTTGAGGCCCCAAATCGATAGAATTTTCAACGCAAAGACGTTAGAAGATCAAAAAGAGATTTGGAAAACATGTAGGAATAGATTCTGGTCTCCCCTACTTAAAGCAATTCTCAATTGCGATACCACAATGTCTTTAGTCGGAGTACCCAAGGCTCAAAGAAAACAGATAGAAACGACTTACGGGGCGCTCGTTCCATTCATCCAAAATTGTCTTGACTCAGTTTTTGGCGACTTACCAATTCAAGATAATTATTTCTGGCGCGTCTATGCCATGGGGAGTTATACCAAAACCTGCTGTCCAGAGTATCTGACTCACGATGGATTTGAAACGCTTAAGGGAGGAGCGGTTGATAGTATTACCACCCATACGGCGTCGCTAGAAGAATTTATGAGTCGCGCTCCCAATCTCAAAATAAGTCGTTTTGTCCTTCTCGACCATATGGACTGGCTCTCCGACAAGCTTTTTTACCTCCTTGTCGACGAGTGGAACGCAATTTTTAAAGTCGCCGCGCCGGAGGCGCGCGCAATATGGCGAAGCGGAGGTCTTGACGTTTCTAACTACCTCCATAAAGTTCAGATCCGCCTTAACGCCAAGAATTATCCCCTTAGCGATCTTTTGACTTATCGTTGCGAAGAAGCGGAAGAATTACACCAACAGTGCCGAGTTCACACCTACGGAAGCTTTTATATTGCCGATTTACAGACTCCTTAGAATGCGTCGGATCGTCGCATGCGTTTGTCGCGCGGCTACGTTAATCTTTGCCGAGTTCGAATCAAAATCCATTCAACTGACCTTTAAATGAATAATAACCAAAGAGTGATATGATTTCTTTGATTCCTTGTTACAGTTTGGAAGACTTTTCACTCTTCCGTAAAGCGTCTGAAGTTGACGAAATATTTTCCGCTTGGTCCGCCCTCTACCACCCTGCGCTTATCGATCGCTTTGGCGAAGCTCCGCGCTGGGAAGCTGCGGGAAGTCCCTCGACGGGCAAGCAACGTCGCCTTGTTGTGATTCCACCCTGCGCTGAATACTTGGTTTCAAGAAGTTGGATCAAATCTGCTGAAGCTGAAGGAGCGCTCGTTATTCGTCATCTCTCCGACAGAGACGCTATTCTCCAAGAGGCATTTCAGAAATTAGAAATCGATCCGACGCCTAGGATTGATCAAGTCGCCCCTAGTAACGCTCAACCTTCCGCAAACGCCGAGACGAGCGAAAATGCAAAGCAAGCAGTCCCCTATGACGATGCAGCCGAAACTTTTATGAGCGCCGGGCTTGGATGTCTTTTAGAAGAATTGTTGACGCGCAAGCTCCGATACATGAGTAATTTAGATCAAATTAGTTTCAATACGCGCCTCGTTGATGCTTCGCACGCCCACATGAACGGAAAGACGGAGGAATGCGAAAAAAATCTTCAAAAGGCGTTTGACCTCCTTACTCAATCTAAAGAATACTTTTTTCCTACAGCGACAAAGTTCTTGGAACTGATTTGGGTGCATGAAGAAGATCTAAAAAGCGATCTCTTCGACGCCCTTAAACTTCGTCAACTTCGAAATGAGTTTTCAAATCTCATTATTCCCCTTTCTGTTCTCAAAACATGTGAAAAAAAATATCCGGATTTACTCCAATTTATCAAATTTGAAATCGAAGCCAAACGTGTTTCCGTAATAGGAGGCGACGAATGGGAAGCGCCTTTCTACCTTATGTCGCCTCTTGAAATAATCAGACTATTGCGACAGGGCCGCGAACTCTACCAACGTATTTTAGGGAGTGCGCCAACGCTTTTTGCGCGACAGGAGGCAGGTTACGCGCAAATTTTACCCCAACTCCTCAAAGGCGCGGGCTACAGGGCGGTTCTCGCTCGTACTGGAGACGGTTGGACTCTTCTCGACAAAAAAACGGATCGGACTCAATTCCGCTGGCAAGGGCGCGACGGATCGGCGATCATGGCGCTCTGCAAGGAGCCCTTGGACGCTTCTAACGCGGAGGAAATCCTTCAAATTCCAGACAAAATCGGAAGCTCATACTACTCGGACGAAAACGCCGCGCTCTTCTTTGAGCATCGCCCCAATAAAGCGTCGCGTTGGATGCAAGATCTGCTGCGTATGAATCAATACTCTCCCGTACTTGGCAGATTCTTATCGATTACCGACTTCCTTCGAGAAACCGAAGGCTCGGGCAACACGGAAAAATTCGTGAAAGATCAATTCAAAACGAACTTTCTTACTCGATCCGTAAAGCGTTCGCGTGAAAACCCCGTCTCCCTATGGCCCCAACGTCGAAGGTTAGGACAAGCCTTAAGCGCGTTGTCGACATTGGAAACAACGATTCGTTTTTTCTCCTTCAGAACACGAAAGAATGTGCAAAAAGACGCGCAAAGCGCTTTTGAAAACTTCATCCAATCATCCCAATGTCTTAGGAATGAGGTGGAAAACGTCCTCCGTTTCTTGGACTCTTCTCTCTTACCGCCCAAGGCGCCCTCCAACGAGGAAACGGCGTTACAATTTTCCACACAATATCAAAATCTTGAAGAGAGAATTCAAGAACATTTAGAGAAAGCCTCTAAGTTTTTATTCATTCCCCTGGAATCTACAAAAGCGACAAAAGAAAACGACGACGTCCCCCCTCAATGGGACAAAGGCTTCCTAATCCTCAATACATCGTCGTCCCCTCAGACAATTCTCTGGGAAATCAAAAGAACGATAGACGACGTCGAAAAATACAATGTAGCAATCAACGATTTTACCGACTTCATAAAAGAGAAGTTCACAGCAGTTTCAGGGGGTCAGTTAAGAATTTTCACAGAGCCGAAATCATCTCTAACGCGTTTTTCCGTCTCAATTCCTCCCGGGCTCTCCTTGTGGATACCTCAGGTTTCAGAGGGAACGATTCATTTCATAACGCGATCCTTTTTTGAAATCGAAGAGGAACCGGTTCCTCTGTTTCCTGAAGATTCACCTTCCCCCACGCAATCGTCCAATGCGCTCCCCTCTCCCCCCGCCAAGACGAAGAAGTCATTGATTCAAAAGTTTGCGCTAAAATTGCGCGGCAGCGAATCAAACTCTCCTTCAAAATCAGGCGAAGAGGAAGAGGCAAATCGAACGCGCGAACTCGTCGAATACGTCGAACGCCGTTATTCTCCAACGGAAGTTGAACGGTATTATTCTCTGAAAAACGATTATATTGAACTAAGAATCGATCCGACAACGGGTTCCGTGCGCAGGCTAACCACATACAAATCGAACGCAGTCTTTACCAACGGGGTTCTGCGTCAACCCACGTTAGGGAATCGATTTGCCTGGGATCTTGCAATGAAGTTGCCGGAGGAACTTCGTCGTTTAGATTCACGTTCCGAAACTGACTCCTACTACGGATACACAATCCCGGCGGCTGATCGTTTTGAGATAATATCTTCTGGCCCTGGTATTGGACGTTTCTTAATTGAGGGGCGAATGATGACTCCAACCGGAGAGATTGCCGCGTCCTTCAAACAGACGATCAGTATTCGATTAAAAAGTCGTATTGTCGACGTCGACGTAGAAATCGATCCTCAAACGACGCCAAACGGCTCTCCTTGGGATTCGTATTATGCTTGTCGATTTGCCTGGAAGGACGCGCTTGCGGACATTCGCGGGGGAGTCGCAGCCTCCCTTATCGGAACGGCGCGCGATTACTTACAGGCGCCCGAATGCGTGGATATCAGAAGTGAAGACACAATTGGAATTACCATTCTCTCTGCGGGATTGCCGTACTACAAAAAAGTGAGCGACTCGAGAATCGACAGTATCCTTATTCCCTCGGGGGAGACGAGACGGCGCTTTCGGTTTGGAGTCGGCGTCGACCTCGAAGATCCGCATTTGGAGGCGTTAAGTTATTCTGATATTCCCCCTTTCATTCTCGGAAATCTTCCGTCTCCACGAAGAATCGCGACCCAATTTTTGACGGTAGCCGATCCTAATATTTCAATCCTAGAGACGACGCCTCTTATCGAATCAAGCGCAGCCCACAGTAATTCGTCCCAACGTGACGAAAAGTTAAACGAATCCTTCTCAGGATTTCAAATAACGCTTTTAGAGACTCACAGCGCGGAAACAGAAACGACTCTTCGTTCCTTACTCCCTATTAAACGAGTTGAAGCCGTCAATTATTTAGGGGACGTTACGAAAGAAACAATCGACGTCAAAAACGGTTCGACGATACCGTTAAAGTTCAAACCTAGACAGATGCGGATGCTGAGACTTTATTTTTAGTCGAATGAATTTCATAAAAAGCAAAACCCCGTCGAAACGCATACGGCGACGACGGGGATTACTTCACCACAAACAAGGAGAAAGATTGATTAAAAACACCCGGTAGCCCTCTTTAAACGTTCGGTTGCGAGAATGGCGTCATACTTAGCGTTTGTAAAAGCGCTCTTTGCCGCCGTCAGATTCGACGCGGCGTCCAGCGCTTCAGTATGATTCAAAACGCCCTCCTGAAAACCGCGCGTCGTCACTCGGTAATTCTCCTCCGCGTGGTCAACGGTGTTTTGGGCAAGTTTTAATCGCGCGTAAGCTTCGTTTTGAGCGAGCCATGCCTGACGAATTTGAAGTTTTATTCCCGCCTCCGTCTCTTCTCGAAGGCGCGCGACAGCCATAGCGCTATGGCGAGCCGCCTGTTCTCGCGCTCGACTTGTTCCTCCGTCGAAGGGCGTCCACGTCATACCAATCGCCGCCGTTGCGTTACTATTAGCCGTCATATGACTGTTTTCGATATAGGAATAAGCGCCGACAGCCGCAACTTGAGGTTTTATATCCGCGCGAGCCACTCGTTCCTGAGCCTGTAAAGCTCGTCGTTCAGCGTCTAACGCCCTTATTTCACCCCGATTAGCAAGTGCGGAACTAATAAGCGAATCAACGCTCTCCCCTAAAGGCGCCATCTCTTCTTCCACCAAATTCACCGGACTATCAAGAGGACGCCAAAGAATTCGATTATAAGCCGACTCTGCGATTGAAAGCGCTGTTCTCACCTGCAATTCGGCTTGCTGCGCCTCGGAAAGAGCAACTTGGGCAGCCAGCGCTACATTCTTGGTCAATATCCCAACGCTCTCCATCTTCACTGCGTCGTGTAGATGGCTTTGCGCTGAAGCCGTCGCGTCGATAGCCACTTGAAGGAGACTACGCAGTCTTAGAACAAGAAAAAATGCCTCCGTCGTCTCTAACTTCACTCTTTGTAAATCAACTTCCTCTCCCGCAGCAATCGCCTGAGTCATCGCGACAGCAGACTCCTCTAACGCTTTTACGCGCCCGCCAAGATAGATTGGCAGAGTGACGGAAGTCACCGACGTTACAAAATTTTTATCAAGAACAGGAGTCGATACTTGAAATTGCGTTGGTAAATTCGAAAGAATTGGACCGACTGCTCCAGCCAAGTCGGGCGGAAGGCTCCCGCCAATGGACGCGACTGCTCCAGAAATATCAACTTGCGATTTCATTTCCGGTTGATTAAGAAGACCAATATACGCCGTCGTATTACTAATCTTTGGATTTCGCAACGTTTGAGCCGCTTGAACGCCAGACTGAGAAGCGTCGCGTCTTGACGCCATTGCGCGTTGAGTTCTACTTTGAGAAACTGCAACGTCGACCGCGTGAGCTAAAGTTTCTCCCTGTTGAGCTAGAGGGGTCGAGACCGCGGTGTGGATTCCTCTCTCCCTAAGTTTATTTTCAGTCTCTGGAGCGTGAAAAACGACGCTACTTTCCGGTAATTCAGGGAGGGGTTCGTAACTTGAAACCGTCGGTCGATAAGAATCAGGAGACGGCGCCTCGCGAAGCCTTGGGGACTGTGATGTAGACTCCTGACAAACGCCCTCCGCTAACGTCCAGCTATAAAAGGTTGCCAAGCTAGCAATTACCAACGGGAATAAACGTGGTTTCGCAAACGGTGAGAGACAAATCTTAGAGGGGCTTACTGAAGGGCGCCATCCTCTCTTCAATTGCTTGCCATAATCTTTTATCATAGAATCCTCACTGCGATACGCAATTCTCAGAGCTGTCTTTGATCAATCACTAAAACACTAACAATCGGTTTTTCTATAATATCGGTACAATCCAAACAAAGATTAAGTCAATTTCCCTAAACTCTAACTTACAGCGTTTGGAGAAATACGCTCAAATTATCCCTATCCTCCAAAGATGGTTATATGTCGTCATATCTTACACCATTTTATTTGAACAAAAGAAGTCGATTGATTTCAAAAAAAGGATCGCCTTAGAAAGACGATCCTCATGCCGACTTTACCCAACAAATTTAGAACTTGAAATAACCTTGCAATACAAGAGTGTCGACGCCGTACTTCCCCTTTTCAAGATTGACGGTTTTCGTAGCGTCAACAAAGGCGTGTTCCCACGCAAACGTCCACGAAGTTTGTTCGTTCCAGAACCAATTGCATCCCAAGACAGAGCGATGCGCGTTCCCATAAGTTGCATTCGCAATATTTTTAACGTTGTTCACCTCCGTCCATTCCCACTTCGCTAACGCTTCCCATGCGCCAAGACTCTTCCCTACCGTACGATCCTTATAGTTTAAGAAGAGAGCGTCGTCGCTCATTTTCACAGAGCCAAATCGCGCGTCTTCCTTTTTATATGTTCTCGTACAACCAGGAGTCAGAATCCATCGTGCAGATACAGTCGTTCCAAATACCTGACCATTATCTTCAATTGACATAAAATATCCCTCGGCGCTTGTTCCAAAGCCCTCGTGTTGATATGCAGTTTCAACGTTCGTCACACTGTATGCTCGACCGTTCATTGGAATTGCCGCTTCTACAAAAGAAGGGGAATCGCTCTGCCACCGTAGTCCCGCCACGTCTAAACTGAGATTCGAATTGGATCCGGTATGAACCCAATAGTAGCTTCCTCCATAATGCAATATCTCGCGCGTAAATCCTTCCTCGTCTTCTACAAGTATTGGAGTCGAAGTTAAACGGGTATTAAGGACGAGTCCCGAACCGTCATAACTAACTCGATGAGGATTGGTAGCCAAGTTGCTCGGAAGATATACGCCGAAATGAGCGCGTGATTTCTTCTCCGCGCCAAAAATGCGCGTCGCCACTCCAAATCGACGTCGTAAACTGAATAAAGACGCGTTCTCATCAATATTGGCAAAGGGGCGATCCGCATTCGTATCAATACTTTCCATTCCAGACTCTACAAAGAAATTACCAAAAGTAATATCCCCAATTCTGGTATTTTTTGCACGAATGTATGCGTCTTGGAAGGATATATTTTTATTAACGACGACAAAAAGACGATATTGCAGGTTCTCGTATCCTGTTCCTTCAAAAGTTAGTCGGACGTCATGTACTCCAAAGGAGTTTCTCACGTTGCCCATATATTCTTTTGATTCCTCGTCTTGGGAAGTAAGAACCCCGTCAAAACGAACTTGGCCGCCAACCTTGACGCTAAAGGGCGATTTAAACGAAATGGACTTGTCGTTCTTTTTTTTCGCCTCTTCTAGCTCCTCCTTCAAGGAATTAGTCTGGGCCTGTAATTCGTCAAGTTGACGCTGAAAATTCACCAACGGATCATCATCCGCATTTAACAAATCCTGATTCCTGTCATAAATCGCGACTTCTTGATCTAACTCAGATCCATAAGCGCACTGATCTTGGACGCCTGAAAACCATCCGTATCCCAAAAAACCAAGCGCCAACTCCAAGCCGACCATAACCCTTAGACCATACATAAAGAATTCCTTTTCTTTAAATAGCGTTTATATGCCAGACCAATCGTGGGAGTTTATATGTCAGACTAATCGTGGGATATGCTTAGTATCGTCTCGACTCTACCTATTCTTCACTTAAAATATACCTAAATCTTTATTTGACTCATACTTAAGAAAATTTTATAGCAGCCATACAAAAAATTTCTTACAAGGGAGAGAGCTCTACTATCACTTAAAAGTCTCTTTATAAGATTTTTTATTTATTATATTTATGACTGGTAAATTCTTTTCTACGATAGAATAAGATTCATTATCACTCAGTAAAATCGAGGTTTAGATAAAAAGGATTGGCTCCAAGACTCCTTGTCTTCAGATCCGATTCGTAGCTTCAAATCAAAAATGGAGCCCGCAGTTAAGGCTCCATGTAAAAAGACGTCAGAAGCGTTAAGAGCTTAGTTTCGCGTAATTTCATACGCCGCAATTTTACGGTCTAACGTCGTTCTTTCTATACCAAGAGACTTTGCCGTTTTACTCTTGTTCCAAGAGTAGAGCTCTAATGTTTGTTGAATTAGACGCTTTTCCATTTCTTTCAGAGAAATCGGGGCAAAAGAGGGCTCTTGAGGCTCGCTTATAACGGGAATTGGAGCCTTTTCCGCTCGCTGGCCTCCTAATTCGACTTCTTCCAAAGCAGAAAAGAGGAGATCCGCCTTCTGAACAGTTGGTGGATTTCCCATAAGAACGGCGCGTTCAACTATATTTTTTAGTTCTCGCACATTTCCCGGCCATCGATAAGCATTTAATAACGCCTTTGCTTCGGCGGAGAACTCCTTATACCTACGTCCAGTTTCCTCAGAAAAACGCGTAAGGAAATGATCCGCCAAAATATCGACGTCTCCAACGCGTTCCCGAAGGGGCGGCACAGTAATCTCCAAGACACGCAAACGATAATACAGATCCTTACGGAAACGTCCCGCCGTGACTTCCTCTTCCAAATTACGGTTCGTCGCCGCGACGACGCGAACGTCTACTGAAATCTGTTTATTTCCGCCAATCCGAGTGAATTGAGCGCCTTCTAAGACTCGAAGAAAAGTTGCTTGGAGGGCAGGATTCATTTCAGCAATCTCATCAAGGAAGATCGTTCCCTTGTCCGCCGCTTCAAATTTTCCAACTTTCGTCTCTACAGCGTCTGTAAAAGCGCCCTTTTCATGTCCAAAAAGTTCGCTCGGTAAGAGACTTTCAGAAAAAGCGGCGCAGTTTAAGCAAACCATCGGACCACCACTACGAACGCTATGTTCATGAATTGCCTGAGCCACCAATTCCTTTCCGACACCGCTCTCGCCACGAATCAAAACCGTCGCTTTTGAGTTACCGGCGCGGACGATACTATCTTGAACCTTCCGTATCGCCGTAGAAGAGCCAATCATCTCCAACTTTTGTCCAATGAAACCTCTCAATCGGCGGTTTTCAGCACGTTCACAATTTAAGTAAGCAGTCAGCTCATTTTGGCGCTGAAAGAAGTTGCTGTTTCGGAACGTCGTCCCTTCGCCAGAATCAAAAACCTCGCCAAAATCGCGCGGCGCGGTTGCCAAAAGCGTTTGACGACCTATTTGAATTTTCGAGCCGATCGTCAATTCCACCTCGTCTTTTATAGCGACTCCGTCAACCAGCGTTCCATTACGGCTATTCAGATCAGTCAAAAGCCATTTAGAATCGTGAAAACGTATCGTCGCATGAAAGCGACTACATCTATCGTCGTTCAATATGATAGAGTTGCCGATCGCGCGACCTATCGTCGTCTCGGAATCCGAGCTCAAAAAATATGCGACCGAGGGAGCTCCATTCTGAAAACAAACCAGTTCAAGAATATTTGCCATACCTTCACTATTTGACAAAGAGTCGTCTCTTTAGGTCATTCAAAAAACTTTTCTACCAAAAGCTTCTTAATAGAGTCGATGGATTCTTTGGCGTCGGATGAAATACCGGAGGCCGATCCTATCGGAGTCAGAAGCCAATTAACAAAATCGTTTGCAGTAAACAAATGAGGTGAAATTGGCGCAATTTGATTCGCCGCATCGGGGCTCAAATCCCTTAAGGAGAAATACTCCACCCCTTTAAGAATTGTGTCGATTGGACGTTCTTGCCAGGTTTCACCGCGCAAAGAACGGCTCCTTATGAGCGGAGAAACATCAAACGCAAGAAGATTGGTAAAGTTCCACTCGCGTTCAATATCCATTGATTCAGAGAGGAACGGAGACGTTATTTGCGCAAGTGGAAGTCCGGACAAACTTATTATTGAATCGCGTCCAACAACAATAAAGTACGGGGCGGATATGCGTTGCGTTAAAGAGGATTCTTCTAACAACGCCGTTTGGGAGATAGCGCCCGTTCCCCCTCCTTCCGCGTCAATCTTAACCAATGGCGAACGTCCAACACCAACGACGTGGTCAAAAGTCAAGGAAAATCGCTGTTCAATATCGGACAGGGTTCCTTGTTCAGACTCTACATATTGAAGAAGAGGGCCGGAAACATTAAAACCGCTATTAGTCACGGAAAAACGACCACCTGGTCTCTCAAGGACAAAGAGAGTCGCTTCGCCGCGAAGAAGACTCCCGTCAATTTGAATATTCTCTGATCGCAATAGTGAAGTAGGATTCTCCATCGTCAACCACTGCGAGTCAAACCCCGACGTAAGGGCGTCTTCAGACGAACGGAAAAAAGTCACGTTGGAATGAAGAGGCGATGTAAAAGAATCCCCCGTCATATTGCAGACCGTTAAAATCGAATCGCGTATTTCAAGTTCGAAGGCCCCTGACGTTTCGAAGACGGACCACTCGGAAGAAACAACGTCCTGCGAAGGAACGGTAAACGATATCTCGACCCCATCTATCAGCACATGAGACGAATCGACCAAAAACATTCGTTCGCCACGCCCCCCGTCTGGAGTGGAAGACGCCTTAAAAACAAGTTTAGGACGATAACCTTCTGAAGCGTGGATTTCCACGTCACAATCGAGAAACGATAATGGGGGAGTTTCCATTTTATCGTTAAACTTTAACTCAATACGCTCGGGCTCAGTAGAGGTCGCGTCGATCGACGCCAGCGCCGCCTGTAGAGTTGAGTAACAATTATTCCCTTCGCCAAAGCCGTCGACAATGCGTACGGAAGAAGCCGCGACAACGTCAGAAACCGTAGATTCTGAAGACAGGCCAAGAAGAGAGTAGGAATTGCAAGATAATGAGGTCGTCGTATCCACGATTGATGCGCTAACAGATGCGCATAAAACTTTACTCGACGGGGCCCCCGCGCTCTGTTGAGGTCCAAAAGCTCTCCATCCAAACGCAGTCCGCATGGAAGAAGCTCTATCCAAGCGCGCGCTTAAATAATTTTTTTGCTCTTCAAGCGAGGACTCGGAAAGAATCATAGGGGATGCTTTGACACTCTCTTCGAACCCTGCGGCATACAGTAAATCCAAAGACGCGGAATCATACAAGTAATCAGCCATTTGATAAGAGGAATCGCTCTCCCCAGAGGAAGGCTGTAAGCCGCCGAGAAAAGAACCTTCCTGCTTATTTGTGGAAATCCCTTCTTCCGCAAACAAAGGATCCCGAACAGGAACGTTCCCTCCGTCGTTAGAAGCGTTTTGCGCAAGCTTGGGCGAGGAAGTATCTATTGTTGGAATGACCAGATCAGAGTCTTTTTCGAAGAAAACAAAGGCCGCAACGACCGCAATCAGTATGAAAAAGGCCGCGAACGCGGGGAGCGCTTTCTTGGGAAAAATGTGAGAAAGCGGTCTACTAGACGGAGCTTCCCCCAGCCCCCTATTATCTACGTCTAGTCCCAAAAGATCGACAATTTGTAATAAATCCCTGATCAAGAGTTCAGGCGTTTGATACCTATCCTCCGGATTCTTGCGCATCATCTTGCGCACAACCGCCGCTATTTCAAAGGGAACGGAGGGATTAGCGTCACGCACGTCTGGAGCTTCATTTCCCTGGTGACTTAAGAGTTTTTGGAGCATCGTCCCCTCCGGATAGGGAGGCGAACCTGTGAGGATGTAGTAAAAGGTGCAACCAAGCGAATAAACGTCGCTTCGTACGTCGGCGATTCTAGGATCTTTAGCCTGTTCAGGGGAAATATAGTCGAACGTGCCAAGAGTCACGCCGCTCTCGGTAAGATCGCCGTCTTCTTCAGTCTTGAGAAGACGCGCCAATCCCATATCAATTAGTTTGACGCGATTTTGGGGAGTTACGATGATGTTGGAAGGTTTGACGTCGCGGTGCGTTACCCCATGTGCGGCGGCGTGCGTCAACGCAGAAGCGGTTTGGAGGATATAGTCGATAGCTTCAGAAAGAGCGAGTACGCCGTTCGACCGAACATAGTCTCTAAGATTAACGCCCTCAACGTACTCAAACGCGATATACGGAATCCCATCGACATTACCGAAGAGATAGACCTGCGCAATATTTTCGTGATTTAAACGCGCGGCGGATTTTGCTTCATTGAGAAAACGCGCGACAACTGTTGGATCAGAGGCGCGTCGTTTAGGAAGAACTTTTATAGCGACCTTCCGCTCCAACGCCACGTCGACTCCCTCGTAGACGTGGCCCATTCCCCCGCCGCCAATGTAGCGAATGATTCGAAATTGGCCAAACATCGCGTCGGGATAAAGACCGTCGTCAGGAAAAGAATTAGCCCCGTCTCCTTTCGACGGAGCGTCAACGTTCAGACTGGCGCTCGAGCCCGGAATCGGCGAACTGGTAAACTTCGTAATCTCTCTAGTGGATGATCCTTCCCCGCTAACTGCGACGACGTCGACAAAATCAGAATTGTTTCCTAATGTCAGCGTCGAATTCGGAGTCGCTTTGACGCATGAAGACGAAGCGTTTTTGGATCCGTCCCCCTGAGAAGAGGGCCGAGAAACAGAAAGATCGGCGACAGGAATACTAATAGAAGCAGAAGAGGCGTCAAGAGGTTTGACTTCTATTTCAGCATGAACCGACTTCGCCTGGTCGCCATTATCGCAGCCAGACGTTTCCCCGCATGGAATCTCGTCTTTCCGAGAAAAGGACGATTTAGACGACATAAGAAGTCTCCTCCGAGCACAAATGAATCTTTATGTCAAAAACAAAGACACGCTTTCACCGCATATGCGGTGAAAGCTTTGGAAATCAAGCGACGTCGACTCTTATTAAAGCGAATCAGAACATGAAACGATTAAAGATATTCTCAATCAATTCTTGACGACCACTTTGAGGAAGATCAACCTCGCCCTTCTCAATCATGTAGTTATACAAAGACTTGAAATCGTGCTTTCCCTGTTCGATCTCGGCGCCAATACCGCTATCCCATGTTGAGTAGCGTTCTTTAACCATACGATCAAAGACGCCGTCGGCGCGCGCGATGGCAGCGTTACGAAGCCCCTTTGCAAATGCGTCCATACCGCCAATATGGGCGTAGAAGAGATCGATCGGTTCAAAACTCTCGCGTCGAACCTTCGCGTCGAAATTCAGACCGCCCGTTGTAAAACCGCCGTACTTCAACAGGACGAGCATCATCTTCGTCGTCATATAGACGTCTGTAGGGAACTGATCCGTATCCCAACCGAGCAACATATCTCCGGAGTTCGCGTCGACAGAACCGAGGAATCCTTGACTACCAGCAACTTCCATTTCATGTTCAACATTGTGACCAGCCAACGTAGCGTGATTCGTCTCGATATTCATCTTGACGTGTTCTTCAAGGCCATACGCGCGCAAGAAGTTAATACACGTCGCAACGTCGAAGTCGTACTGATGCTTCGTCGGTTCCTTCGGTTTCGGTTCAAAATAGAATTGTCCGGTAAAACCGATCTCCTTGGCGTAGTCAACTGCCATGTGCATGAATTGCGCAAGGTGATCAAGTTCGCGCTTCATATCAGTATTCCAAAGGCACTGATATCCTTCGCGACCGCCCCAGAAAGTATACCCTTGGGCGCCAAGTTCCTTAGAAACTTCCAAGGCCTTTTTCACTTGCGCCGCCGCATACGCGAAAGAAGTCGCGTTGCAACTTGTCGCGGCTCCGTGCATAAAACGAGGATTGCCAAAGAGGTTTGCTGTTCCCCAAAGCATCGTGACGCCAGTACGTTCAGATTCCTCCTTGAAGACTTCGACTACGGCGTCAAGATTCTTACAGGTCTCGGCAAAAGTCTTCCCTTCGGGGGCGACGTCACGATCATGGAACGCGTAGAATTGAATACCCGTCTTCTCGAGAAATTCAAAGAAAACGCGAACACGATTCTTAGCGTTCTCGATAGAATCAGAACCGTCGTCCCACGGACGCAACATTGTCGCGGAGCCAAAGGGATCGACCCCGTTCATGCGCATCGTGTGCCAGAACGCGCAGGAGAAACGCAGATGATCCCGCATCGTTTTCCCTTCAATCACTTCGTCGGGATTGTAATAACGGAACGCTAAAGGGTTTGTAGAATCGGGACCTTCGTATTTAATTTTCGAAATCTCAGGGAAAGCAACCATTATAGTCTCCTCTATATAAGGTATATTTCAGCGGAAATGGACGCGTCAGACAAGTTCTTCGCACGTCAGGGCTTAATGGCTTGTGCCTCAACGCTTTCACGTCGGACGGTTCCATCGTGAACGCGTAAGACGCCAAAACCTCTCATGTAACGCGTCGACACAGTTCAAAGTATACCAAAATTCAGTGCAAAAGAAAAGCTCTTACAGTGAAAAATCCACCCCCCTTGTAATCATTACCCTTTAATAAAGAAAAGCGCTTGCTCGCCCAAGGCGCCAAGCGCTAAATCAACGTTCTAAATCAACACGGGATCAGATAATTCCCTTTTCTTGGAGGAACGCGATAACTTGGTCTCCAAGTTCGTTCGCTGTCACTTTTGACGCGTCGATTGTAAGCTCGGGATTCAGAGGGGCTTCATAGGGATCGTCAATACCGGTGAACCCTTTGATTTCTCCTGCGCGCGCCTTCTTATAAAGTCCCTTAGGATCGCGTTGCTCGCACACTTCAATGGGGGTCGCGACGTAAATTTCAAAGAAGTCGCCGTCAGTCATCGCGCGAACGCTGTCGCGATCAACGCGATAAGGACTAATAAAGGCAGTGATTGCAATCGTTCCAGAATCGGCGAAAAGTTTCGCAACCGCGCCGATACGACGAATATTCTCTTCGCGATCCTGAGCGGAAAAACCGAGTCCAAAACGTTTCGCAAACTCTTCGGAGTGCTTCTCGGCCAACATTTTAGGAGACGCGTTCAGATTATGGCGGACATTGTCGCCGTCAAGAACAAAACTATGCTTACCAAGTTCATGAAGCTTATGATCGACGACGTTCGCGACCGTGCTCTTACCGCTTCCGCTCAAACCTGTGAACCAAAGGACGCATCCCTTATTGCCATTCAGTTTTTCTTTTTCAGCTCGTGAAACGGCATGTTCGTGCCAAAAGACCTCTACTTCGCTCATCACTACTCCTCAAGGATCAAAAGCCAACGTTGTCAAAACAACGTACAGCCAGGGTTAATACTTGTCTCAAAATCATATTAATGTGAATCGACGCCTTTTGAAGCAGCGGTGAGCCCCCCCTTTTCCAGGGCCTTCTCTTCCGCCGCCGCACGTCGAGAATAAACGGGAAGAAGACTCCAAACGTCGTCAAAAGAATCGTCTTTGACGCGTCGCCAAGCCGAAAGCGCTACGCCTGCAGCGTTCGGAACGTCTTCTCCACACGGAATATACTGAAGATTCGGATACTTGTCTTCGACGTCTTTAATCCGTCGAAACGCGGAACCAGCAAACCATACGGAAGAATAAGTCATGTTCGACAGTATTCCTCGAATAGCGTCGAGATCTCCGAAACTTATTTCTTTATCAAACAGATCTTCAGGCTGAATGCCGTAGGGCAAATCAAGAGATACATTCAACCATTTTTTTATGGAGATGATCCGAAAACGCTTATGAAGAGGAATCGCCAGGCTCTTGTTGGGATGAAATAGATAGTCCCTTACAGCGGCGTCGCCTCTTTGCGCGTCCATGCCGACTGAAAGAACGCCAGGCGCATTACTAAAACGATCGCGTTCCGTAAGAGCATAAGTTTCGACTATCGCGTCTAGTGAATCGACGCCGACTATCTTCGTATTCCAAGCCCACGCCAACATCTTTGCAGTTGTGATCCCAACCCTAAGGCCGGTGAATGACCCCGGGCCTGTAGCCACAGCAACGACGTCGACGTCCGTTGGCAACCAATGGTTATCGTTGAGTATTTCACGTATAGCAGGAGACAAGGATTGAGCGCTACGTTGATCGTCTCGCAACAGCCGCATGTCTTTGATCTCACCGTCTACGCAGAGAGCGACGCTCCCTTTTGTCTCGGTCGTTTCAAGAGCCAGCAAATTCATCATGCAAACTATCCCCTCTAAACAGAAACGTCCGGAGTTGAAGGACGTTCAACACTTGGCCAATACGTAACGCAAACAATCTCGCAAGGAGGACGCGTCCTTATTCTACTAGAGACGTTCGCAATGTGCAGGGGGCGGGCGCTTCCTTCTCGAGAAAATGCTCTTGTCATTCATTTGCAAAAAAGGTAGAGTCGAAAAACTCGTTCCGTCGTCCTCTGTTGGACAATCGAAACGAAACGCTTCAGACCGATAACCATGTACCGTCAATATTATCCAATGGCGTCATTACTGTTCAAAAGCTTTCAGGCTAATCCGCAAAAAAACGCTCTAGCGCAAGGTCTTTTCTTCATTTGCGTCTGGGCGCTTATTGTCGGCGGTTACCCTCCCCTCGCCGACGCTCAGGAAAATACAATGCAAGACCAAAGTCGAGAAAGCATCGTCTATTTTCCTATGGAAACTGCGGATCAAGCGACGGTTGTATACGCTGCTCCTTCGAACCAGAGCTATCAGGTAGGTAAACTTCAGGCAAAATCGAAGGTTGAAGTCTACTTTCGCACAAATGATGGATTTTGTGCAATTCGTCCTCCTCAAGGAAGCTTTTCGTGGATCAATTCCCGATTTGTAGAGTTAGAGACGTCGACCGCCGGTCATATTCTATCGCCATCTGGAAAGGCAATTCCGTCGCGGGTAGGCGGAGCTTCCCCAGCCGTCAGTTCCGTCGTACAAGTGGGATTAAAGGATAAACAAAGCGTAAGGGTTTTGGGAGAAATCTCGCTTGAAGACGGCTCAATTTGGTACAAAATAGCGCCGCCGCCTGGAGAATTTCGCTGGATTCCTCAAGACGCCCTATCCGCTAAATATGACGTCGCGCTACTTCCTGAAAAGCTCACGCGTCAATCGCAGTACGGAGTAGCGGGCGTATACGAAAAAAATGAAGATTCCAATCTGCGTTCAGCGGCAAATCAAGAGGCCTTTCTCAAAGACGTGGAAGATTTTCAAAAGCAAGTCGCGCACCTAAACAAAGCCGTCATTGACGCCATCCAGAACGCAAACACTTCTCAGAAAGAACTATTAGCGCTCCAAGCTCGCGCGGAAAAACTCTTCGATCAAGCTCCTACCGACGCCGATCGTTTTGTTGTGCAGTCAATCTTTGACGCGATCGTCAAAGCGCAAGTTCGACAAAACCAAACGCCCCTTCAAACTCCGTCCGCAGACATTGCGCCTCTTGACGAATATGCCAGCGCTTCTATGGCTCAGTCGATAACTAGCCCCAACCTATTCAACGGCGAGTACATTGTCGGTCCGGTTCTTGATCAAAACGGGCTTCCTTTAGATCCTTCGCTTCTGAACGGGGCGTCCTTCTCTATGGAGCCAAACAACTCTATTAATCTTGCGACTTCTACCCCTAAGGAAAAGGTTTCCAAATCCAAAATAGGATTTGCCTTCTCTAGCGCCAATAATCCCTTCGCACGTTCCCAAACCGCGATAAAGAGCAGATCCTCTCGTATGGAATCGAGTCTTTCGCACCTTCTACCAGAGAGACCAACTCAAATTGTTCCGCCTGCAAACTATAAATTTTTTGACACGACAAAATCGCAGAAGACCTTAGCGCAGAACGTCCTTAAACCTGGTCCTTTACGCGGAAACGCGGACGTACCAGCGCTAACGACTATACAGGAGACCAAGAAGCTTGGAGAAAACGCAACGGCAATAGCTTCAACACAACCGCAATGGTCCCCTGTTGGAAGTCAACCTTCGGAAGTTCACACGTCCTTTATCCTGCCCGCTTCAAACGAAGAAAAAGAGGACGGTTCAAACCGAATTAGGCAGACGAACTCTTTTGCGCCCGTCACGTCTCGCTCATTCGGCAATCACGATACGTCGGGTACGTTGATTGAACTTCCAGAACAGCGCGACGGAGCGCCTCGTTACGCGTTAATCGCGCCGGAAGGCGATGCATTCGATGTCGTCGCGTATGTCGATCCAGGCAAAAACGTCTCTTTCAATAAATTCATTGGACAAAAGGTTGTCGTGAAAGGCGTAATCGGTACGATCTCGATGGATGGAAGGAACGTGAAGCACGTCGTTGTTTCCTCATTGTTCCTCATGAAATAAAATCAGGCGTTTTATTACGCCTGACAATTATTACCGCAACTCGCGGAATACTTCAAAATGCGGGCAATTCGACGCACCAACGACATCCCGTAGTGAAGACGACGGATTGCTCGAAGTGAATTTGCGCGCCTATCTGTTCCGCAAGTCGCCACGCCTTGGAAAGTCCCATTCCGAGACCGCGTCCAGCTAAACGCCCCGAATAGAATGGTGAATAAACGAGTTCCGGAAAATCGACGGAAAGTCCAGGGCCATTATCTTCTACGACAAATTGAACGCAGGCATTGTCATTTTTCACACGCGTAGAGACGCACAATATCACACGCCCCTCAGTTTTTTTCCGCTCTGAGTCAACGTTCAGACGCCCCATACTAAGTTTCTTTTCAAAAGAAATCGCTTCGAGAGCGTTTTGAACAATTGCGTCGAGAATCGTCGACAACATCGCCTTGTCCGTCTTACAGACAACCCCCGATACGGAACTGACGCTCTGACTGGAGAGCGCGACGCCAGCTTCTTCAAACCTTTTTTCCTCTCGACTAATCCATGCGTTAAAAAACGAATCCACGTCAACGGCGCTAAACTCCGGCGCTGGTGGACGAGCAAACGTTCGCACCGCTACGATCATCTCATAGGCGCGCTTAGTTTGGTCGAGAATCGACGTTAGATAACGACGTTTTGACGCGTCCGTCTCATTCTTGAGAAGAGCCTGAGCGTAACCGCTTATAACCGCAAGCGGATTGTTCAGTTCGTGACCGACTCCGGCGGCAAACTCTGCCATCATCCCTAAAAGACGCTTGTTATCCGCTGCCTCTATCGCTTCTACCCAGTTCGTATCGCCCAAGACTTAATTCCTTAAATTTCCCTTATTCTCTATTTTAACAACACAGGGCAAAAAAAGAACGTTTTCACATGGTCGAAAAAACGTTCTCGGGGATTCGCAAAAGATTAAAAACTCGGCGTCAATAATATCGAACGCTTGCTGTGAAAAGATCACAATCACCGACTGTACAGAGACTCTACGTCAAGGAGTCGGCAAATATGCTCGATCAGATTATCCATGTTAAACGGCTTTGGAATAAATTCGTCGGCGCCTGCCTTGAGAAGTTCGTCAATCTTGTCCTTTTCAACCTCGCCGGAAACACAGACAATCTTGACGGATTCTAGCGTCTTATCGCTTCGAACGAAAACGCAGACGTCGCGTCCATTGATATCGGGCAACATAACGTCAAGAATAATCAGGTCGGGGCGATACTCTCGAACAAGCATACCTGCTAAGAAACCATTATTGGCCGTACGCGTTTCAAAACGTCCGTCGCTCTCAAGAACCTTCACCAAAAGTTCGACCATCTCTTGGTTGTCGTCGACGACCAGGATCTTTCTCTTGCCGCTCTCAAGCGCGTCGGTCGGTATGTTATTCTCTTTCATAAAGGTCAGCAGGCATTCACGCGGTATGCGACGAAAGCGACTTCCGGGAACAAGAAAACCTTTAAGGGCGCCATTGTCAAAGCAACGAATGATCGTCTGCTGACTCACTTTACAAATCTTCGCCGCTTCACCTGTGGTAAAAACTGTCTTGAACGCCATCGTCCTAATCCATCCCTCTATCTAACCGGATCGTCAGCCGTTTCTATCTATCGTCCATAAATATCCGACATGACGCTCGTCAATTGATACTTCCATCTACTATAAGAAATCCTGCGGAGAGAAAGATTCCGATACTTCATACTTCGCGCTTGTGCCTCGCAAATCGCAAAAATAAGGACGAATATGCGAATTCAAAAGCGTAAAAAGCGCCAGAAACAACTCTTTTCCCGGATTTACTAAGTAGTCCGATTATAACTATTTTACCACCTCAGTCAATATCACTTTTTTCTCACAGAAAACCCATTCTACCTAACCGGAATCAACTGCCAAAAAGTGAGACTAAAGCCAAATGTAAAAATTCCGCAATTTACGAAGCGCACATTCCAAATGAAAAAGCTTTATCCTTTCTTTCCCCATCTCTCGAAAAGAACGAATTCAACGTCAATTGCAAAATCTACCGCGTAATCGCAATAACACGCATTTTACATAATCGTCTTCTCCATTCCAGTCCTTCATATTTTTATTCCAGGTTATTTTGAAAAATAAGGAAATACGCACATTTCACAGAAATTATTCCGGATTAATGAGTAAAAAAGCAGTTGGAACACTAAAAGGAATCAATTGTCTTTAGATCAAAAAACGCTATATTCATTAACAGTGAGAAACGTCATGAATACGCGTCGTAGGCGAATAAAAACCTCTTGGCGCAATGTTCGATATATAAACAAGGAAAATTTAACATGTCCCAACGCAAAAACCTCGTCGTCGCGCAAAGCGGCGGCCCGACCTGCGTGATTAACAGCAGTCTTCGCGGCGTGATCGACGCCGCGCGGGAATTTGACGCCATCGACGTCGTTTATGGCGCATGTCACGGCATTGAAGGCGTTCTTAAAGAAGAACTTCTCAATCTTACCGCGCAACCCGAAGAGGAAATCGCGCTCCTGCGATACACCCCTGTCGCCGGCTCCATTGGAACTTGTCGTTACAAGCTAAAGTCCTGGCAGAATGAAGACTTCGAACGCGTTGTCGAAGTTTTCAAAGCTCATAACGTTGGTTATTTCCTCTACAACGGCGGCAACGACTCTATGGACACCGCCAACAAAATTGCCCTTCTCGCAGCTGAAAGAGGCTTGGAGTTGCAGGCTGTCGGCGTTCCGAAGACCATCGACAACGACATCGGAGACGCGGAATTCAAACTCATCGATCATACGCCAGGATATGCTTCTACCGCTAAATATTGGACGCACATGGTTCAATATGCCAACGAAGAAAACAAAGGCTCTTGCCCAGCCGACCCTGTCCTCGTTTTACAAGCGATGGGCCGAAAGATTGGCTTCATTCCCGCAGCGGCCCGACTCGCCGATCCGAAGCGTGAGAATCCCATTCTGATTTATCTTGCGGAATCTCAATGCTCTCTTGAAGAAATGGCAGAACAGGTCAACTCCACTCTAAAACAGGCGGGACGTTGCGTCGTCGTCGTAAGCGAAGGATTTAATGTCGGCGACGTAGGCGCCGTCAAGGATTCTTTTGGACACACCAACTTTGGCGCGAGTAAAATCACAGTCGCTCAAACCGTTGTCAATTACCTTAACTCCGTCGGTTTAGCCACAAGAGGCGCCGCGCGATGCAACGTTCCGGGCACGGATCAGCGTCATTCAATGGGATACGCTTCCACTGTCGATTTGGACGAGGCATATCGTCTCGGGCAAAAGGCCGCAGAACTTGCTGCGACGGGTCAAGGCGGATATATGTCCACCATTCTTCGCGAACCCGGCCTGATCTATAACGTTCGTTACGATAAAGCGCCTCTCTCCGAAGTCGCCAACAGTGAAAGAACCTTCCCCAAGGAATGGATTCTCCCGAACGGATGCGACGTTTCCGACGACTTCATCAAATACCTCAAACCGCTCGTCGGCGAAGACATGTTAACTCTCCCGATGCTCAATGGACGCCAGCGCCTCACTCGTTTCGAGCCTATCTACGCGGAGAAGCTTTTGCCTGAATACGTTCCGCAGGCTGATCGACAGAGCAAACCATGAAAATTGCGTAAAGCAGTGAAACAGAAGGCGTCCTCGTCTTGGCGGACGCCTTTTTCTTTCCTATCGCTTTCTGTTTATGCCTCATATTGCGAGTCGTACGCGCTTTTTTGAAAATCCGACTTGTACCGTTTCTCATTATTATGTATCCTCGGAAGGTCTCTATAGATTACTCGGGCGCGGTCGACATGGACGCCGACAGTGGAGAGTGCGTCTCAACCCGAATAAAGTGAGGGACGCTTCGGTTCATCAGGCGTTCAGCGCCTTTCAAAAAGGTTCGATAAGAATGGTTTTTTCATCAGACGTAACACAGTCCGATCTAGAAAAAGACGTCCTTTTCAGGGAAGATGGCGCGCGATTCGTTCAGTCTCGTTTCATGAGCAAATTTCGCGTGAACTTTGTAATTTTCTCAGTTGCGGCGTTCCTTCTCTGTTCAGGGGCGCGTCAAGCCTTTTCACAATCGACAAGCGCAAATAAACGTGAAACACTAGAAGAAACCTCTGGAACCTCTATTCGCAATTTCGACGCGTTGCGCGCCCTGAGTTCTGACTACCTCAGCAATCCCGATGGGGGCGAAACGCCCGTTGACGAAGACGACCTATGGATTCCCAACATGTCCCTAGGTAAAAAGCCCGAGTCGACAAAGAAAAACGACGTTCGCGTCATCTCATACAATAACGGTAAGACGACGACGGAAACACGCTCCCTCACCCCCCATTTTTCCTCATCGACCGGTTCCTCAAAGACAGGAATCACGACGACTCAGTATTCTGTCTCCACCGCCTCCAACACCGCTCCCATAAAGCAGACTCAAAACATCGAGCCTCTCGGCGGATTTAGCGACTATTCCCTTAATTCGTTAAATCAGGAAACGACGGTTGCAAACTCCGCCGGGGGCTTCGCCGATTATCAGTTAGACGCGACGCAAACGCCTTACGTCGCCATGCTCAATCAGGAAGACGTCGCGTCTGACAATCTTTCAAATTCCGTTATCGATCCCTCTTTTCCGTCTATCGACGTGTTCGACGAGACGGCAAAGTCGTCCGACTTCTCAATGCCGTCCTCCAATACCGTTGACGAAGTTCTACCGATTGGCTACAACGACGCCCCATTCGTCAATACGGGGCTCGACGACCTACTCTCCGACTCTGCGTCGGTCGATTTACCCGTAGCTCCTGCTCCGAACCAAAATCAAGAAGAAAGCGTTCAGCCTGTCGTTGATTCGACTCCATTTCCTGAAACGGAACTTCCGTCCTTTGACCCTGATCCTGTCGATACGGCGGAACCTACCGGCGTTCCGCAGGAAACCGAACCCATTGAGGACTTCGCAACGCTTCCTACGCAAGAATATACCCCAATCGATCTTCTAAGCGAGCCGACGGAAGATCATACGGTCATCAACGACGCCGAGGCGCCTTTCCGTGAATCGTATCGCGTCTCCGAGCTCTCCACTCCTGAGACTCTTCCCGCCAAGGACGAATCAAACGAAAAGACTTCCCGTAATGAAAAGAGCCTTGAAGACGCCAACTTTACCGAAGCTGAATTGAAAAATCTCGTCGTCGAAGACGTGCGAATCTCCGGTCTGGAAATGACCGCGCAGCAATTCAACAAAATTGTCAAAACGCGAATCGGCGCGAAATTCAATCAGCAACGCTTAGAGGAAGACAAAAGAGCGCTTTTACAAACGAAACAATTCATTGACGTCTCGGTTTCCACGTCATGGTCGCCAGACAATCCCGATAAGGTTATCGTAAATTTCGATCTTACGCCTCGCCGCATGATGCGCTATATCAAGATCGTCGGCAACCGTAAGATCTCTAAGCACGATATTCTCGAAGAGCTTTCCCTCAAACCGGGCGAATCGCGCATGGATCCTTATGAAGTGGAAAACGGTCGCCTGCGCATTATTGAGTTCTACAAAAGTAAGGACTACGGCGAACCTCACGTGGAAATCCTTCGCGGCAATCGTCCGGAAGACGTCGGCGTCGTCTACCTTATCGACGAAGGGATGAAGCAGCGCGTTTTGAAAACGACTTTTGTGGGCAACACGATCGTCAGTAGCGCGCGTCTTCACAGCCTCGTCTCCGTTAAGCCCGGCGTTCTTTACTTCATCGGCGGAACTTTCACTCGCGAAAGGCTCGAAGCAGACGTTGAAAAGCTCCTCGAGTACTATCGAAACCTTGGATATTTTGACGCGCGTATTGATCGTGAATACGAAGAAAGCAGGTGGTTTGGCGGTCTTGGAAAAGACAACGCCTGGGTTTCCGTCCGATATATTATCGACGAGGGCCCCCGATACAAGATCCGCAACTTCCTCTTTAGCGGCAACCGCGTCGTTTCCGACAAGGATCTCGAAGCGAAGCTCAAGGTTAAAAGGGGCTCATACTATCGATTTGACGAAATTGAAGCGGATCGTATCGCTTTACGCTACAAGTATCAGGACTTGGGCTATGTCCGTGCCGACATTACACCTAACCAGATCTTTACCGACGAGGTCGGCGTTGTCGACATTCGTTACGACGTTGTCGAAGATCACCGATATCGCGTCAGAGACGTCATCGTCGATTACGTGGGGACGGAGTCGCGCACAATGACGCCAGTCGTTCTCAATATGCTTGACGTTTCTCCCGGAGAACTCCTTAACGGTAAAAAAATCCGCATGAGTGAAAACACGCTACGTCAGTCCGGTTACTTCAATGACAAACCAGACGGTCAGTTGCCTGAAATCGCCGTTATTCCGGATGAAACAAAATCCTATCGCTTGAATAGCAAAGGTTCCGTTCAGGTCGCGCGTGAAGGTCTCGATAAGGAGAAAGACAAGGAAAAGAAGAATGACGAAGAAGAAACGACGCGCGGCCAGAACCCTTCTCGCATAACTCGAGGACAATCGCCTGTTTTGTCTGATACTTCAACGCGCGCCTACAAATCGTATGACGTCGCAGAAACAAGCGGTTCCACGTCTCAAGGATTCCTCGCGTACGGTCCCAGTCGAAATTCCGCTCAGAGCGAAATTATTTCGCGCCCTATATCCTCAAACAACTCGACAATCTTAGGACAGACTCGTCAGATACCAAGCGGTTTTTCGACCTATACCACGTCGCAATCCTCTAGTACGTCTTCCGGTTCATACCAATCTTACGACTCTCCCCCGACGACAGGATCTCAGTTCACCGACGGACTCGACTATGCAAACAGTTCTTCGGCAAACCTTTTAAACGCAAACGCCGCATTGAACGAAAACTCGCGTCCAAACTCCGGATTCGTCACCTCCGAAAGCGAGACGGCGCCTGGTTTTTCCGACGGGGTCTACGGTTCAATTGGGAAAGAAGTTCTTGATCCCATCACGCCGGATGAAGACGAAATATATGACGGCGACGTCTTGGTCAAGGTTCAAGAAGGACGTACGGGAATGTTCCAAGCGTCTGTCGGCGTCAACTCCGACTATGGGCTCGTGGGAAATCTAAGCTTCACGGAACGAAACTTCAACCTTTTCCGGTGGCCAACAAGTCTGTGTCGCGCGGACGGCTGGAACAACGCCTTCCGAGGAGGCGGACAGATCTTCAGCTTCCAGGCGAGTCCAGGCACAAACGTCCAGAGTTATCGCGTCTCCTGGGACGTGCCGAACGTCTTCAACACGAAGTATCTCTTCGGCGTCACGGGACTGTACGGGGAGCGTTCCTACGACGAGTGGTTTGAAGCGCGGTATGGAGGAGAATTGCGCGTTGGTAGACAGTGGACGCCTCGATTCAGCACGACCCTCAACGGGGGAATGTACAATGTGAAAATCAGCGATCCAGCAGTCTCCTTCGTTCCTGACCTTAACGAAGTTTTGGGCGTCAACCGAATGTATACGGTCGGCCTCACAGCAACCTACGATACAAGAAACCACCCCTACTCTCCCTCGGCTGGATACTTGATCAAAGGTAGCGCGGAGGCGGGTCTTGGAGACTACAACTTCCCTCGCGTAACGCTTGACGGTCGTTATTACAAGACGTTGCACCAACGAGTCGACGGAACGGGACGATGGGTTTTGGGCTTCTCGACGCACATGGGATGGACAGGGGACGACACGCCGATTTTCGAAAGATACTACGGCGGCGGTTCGCAAAATCTTCGCGGGTTTGAATATCGTGAAGTCACACCTCGCTACCAACAGTCGGGTTTCGGTATCGGCGGTAACTTCGAATTCTACAACACCGTCGAATTCTTCGTCCCGATCTCCGGCGGCGACGAATTCCAACTCGCCGTCTTCTGCGACACGGGAACAGTCGCAGAAAGCATAAAGAACTGGGGGCGTTACCGAGTTGCGCCCGGCGTCGGGCTGCGATTCTCGATCCCGATGTTGGGGCCCGCGCCTCTCGCGCTTGACTTCTCCTTCCCGATTAGTAAGGATCCGAACGACGTCACCGAAGTCTTCACATTTAACCTAAGCGGTTCAAGGTAATACTTAAGCATCAGATCAAAGGCGAACCCCAGCAATGAGGTTCGCCTTTGCTTTACGTCTGTCTATCGTCAATCTTCGCGTTTAGCCAGTCTGTGATAAGCGCATCTTTTCTCCCCCCTCCGATCCCCTAAATTATATCTATAATGAAAGCTTTAAGAATAAATGTTTCTAAAAAGGTAATCAACCATGCACGCGCTTTCTTACATAACAGAGAAATACAAGCAGCTTGAAGGGCTCTTAGTCAATAAATATGGGGCTCAGGGAGCCAGTCTTGGAATGTACGCGCAATCGCTCAAAGAGCGTCTTCCTGAACAAATACTTCGAAAAATATCGGAAGTCAAAGATCTTCGAAATTCATTGCAACACTATGTGCAAGAAGCGGACGCAACGTTTCAGGATTCTGATTCCATAGCTCGTAAAGAGTTTTTCAATATTCAAAGAAAGGTAGACTACATTCTCAAGGCTTGTAGCTATCCCGAGGTGGTGTTGGCCCAAATCGACGTAGCCTTTAAAGAACTTGAAAATGAGCGAAATGAAATTACGGCTTTGATGGGGGCTCCCCTCGGTATTCAGGGCGCTACTTTGGAAGAAAAATTAGACAAAGTCGAAAACGAACTCTCGGTAGAAGCGTTATGGAAGCTATGCCAATTCCGTGACTATTTCGAACGCGCCGTAAACGATGACTTTGCAGACGCCCTTCGGTTTTCACAACAGACCAAATGTCTCTACGATGAAATTATAAAAGATCTTAGA
>SFIW01000055.1 GCA_004556055.1 Planctomycetaceae bacterium | reverse complement strand
CCTTCATATGGGAAAATGGCCACCTTGGCGTCAAAGGTCGTAGAACGATCTTCAGAATCTGTATCGGAGTCGTAGACGCGCCAATCGCCGTACATATTCTCGAGAATGCTGAACGGTCCAATTGGATTAGCTTGGTTATTAGAGCCAATCAACAAGGAACGCAACGCCACGTTCACGTCGTCTTGAGGGGGCACGTTAAGCGCCGCGTCAAGCTTTTGCGCGTTCTGCGCAGTCTCGGCCATATTCGACGTCACGATCATATAGGAGAGTACGGAGATGGCAAACATCGCCATAAGTCCCAAGATGAGAAGTAGGACGACGCCCGTTCTGCGGATTTCATTTTGGCGTTTCATGAGTGAGACTCCCGAACTTGACTACGCGCCTTTTTCAAAAAGCGCCGCGTCTAATATCAAAATGCAGCCGATCAAACGGCATATTTATACGCATAAATTACAGGACGCCGACGCCCGCTGACGCGACTCGCGCGCGGCGGTTGACGTCGGCGTCCGATTTAAGAACTTAACTCTTACTATATATATTTGAAAGACGACATTACCGAGAGTTCCTCAAAAAGCTACGGAACCCGAGTAAACGCCGATAACGCCGGGATAGAAGAGAGCCGTGAGCCTATAATCCATTTCCTCCCAGTTCTCATGTTCCTTAGGCATCCAGTTCTCAGGCATATTCGGTCCGATCACGTCTAATCGGATGGTTGTTTCATCAATGTTGGCCCAGTTCGCAATCTTGTACCACCGTGCAAAAACGTAAGTTCCCGAATCACGGTAGTCGTCGTTTCCAGCAATCATGATATAGCGAGTTTGAGCCAACTGCTCGCGCAAACGAGCATAATCGTCGTCGCTTCCCCCTTCACCCACCATCGTCGTGAGATTCAGTTCAATCGTACCGCCTTGGTATCCCGCAGTAGCAAGTTTAGCGGCAATCGCTCTTTGGTCGCCTGCAATGCGATCCCGAAAAACGACAGCGTCGTAGTCTGCGGAAACAACATCGGAAACATACGTCTGAGTTAAATCTTGCTCGCGAGACGACTTGAGACGCACTGTCGCCATCCAGGAATAACGACCATTATAGGTAGGAATTTGCGTAAAAGAAGTATTGCCGTATTCCATCTCAAGTCTTGGTCGATAAGAATCGTTCGCATCGGCGACTTCACTTCCCGAAGTAAAATCGTCGACTTGAAAGAAGACGCTACTCCCCAACATTTGGCCGTTATCCCCCAAAGGAGATACATAAGGGAGAACGAGTTCCTTACCCTTAACTTCAGAATTTGCATTTACCGGATAGAAATGAAGCGCAGAAGGATTGCCATACGAATCTCTTGACGAATCTCTTGGGTCAATAAAAAACGGATACGTCAGGTCTAATTTATACTCGTTTGAATCGTAAGTCACTACGGGGAGATTGCGTCCGCCAGAGATTCCAACAGATAGGTCGTTCAATCTCCAGTTATTGGGGTTGCACCAACCGTGAGTTCTCATTAAGCGCACAGCATTACGACCTACGGCGGCGGAATTATCCGCCTCAGACATCTGAGACATCCTAAAACCGCCGAACGGAATTGCGGCAAGAACGCCAACAAGACCGATACTCAAAACCGTTATCGCTGCAAGAATCTCAACAAGGGTCTCTCCACGACGATTATTGAAGGCCTTATGCACGCATGAAGTAAAAAACCAAGAGTCTTTCATCATATCAACGGCCTCCTAAATTTCTTTTAGAGAACCTTGCAAACTCCCTTGATTCATAAACGGCAGACGCCCAATCCCCAAGAGTATAAGCGAAAGGCTCTGAAACTTCCGCAGTCGTTACTACGCCAGTACGCGTATTAATGGCCACCCAAAAATTGGTCGGATCTTCAAAGTTCCAAAGCCCGTCTTCCGCCATCGTTTCATAACCGTCGTCCGAAATACCAAGAGCTGAGATACGATCCCATCTACCAATCAAAAAGTAGAGAGTATCCGCGACATTTTTGCGCTCGCCGTCATCTATGATATAGTCCACTTCGCCAGTCGGAGCAAACATCACTACGACGTTTTTCCCCTTCGCGAAGAAATTCGATTCGGATCCGGAAAATTCAAGATCAACAACCGTTCCTTCGGGCATCCCAACAGGAGACGTCATTGTTGTTCGAGGATCGCACTCAATTTGATAGGCAAAATCCCTTCCTACAGGCGTCTCGACGCCAGGTATTTCTTCAATAAAATATGGCCCGGCTGGAGACCCGTCGGTATAAGCCAACCCATCTTTGTAAATAATTCTATAGTATGGTCCTATATAATTGAACTGGATCTTAGGCTCTTGCTCTCCCGAAACGAAACTTGCCCATCCCGCTTCATAATTGTAGATTTCGGAGATCTTCTTTCCGTTGTTCCAAAGACCTTGCCAAGGGGCAACGCTCACTCTGGAAGTTGTGTCATACCCGGAAAAAGAAGGCGGAACTTCCATTTGACGCAAAACGAGCGAGGCAGAACCTATATTTCCCCCATCCCAAGTCCCGTCAAAGTATTCAAAAACAACGCCACATGGTCTCCTCGTGGCTTTTGCGCGCGATTTCGCACGTTCAAGATAAGTAGCGACAGTCTGCGCGCCTCGCGCTGTCGCTTGCGACTCCATCATGGGTTTGATAGACGGCACGCTGACAGCGGCGATCGTCAACATGATGGACGCAACTACCAGAAGCTCAATGAGCGTCACGCCGTCGCGTCGCGGATGAATCGGTTTTCTACGCGTCATCGTTGTCTCCATGCCAAATCATACACAACTAGTAATAGAGCCGGTCTTGAGAAATTTCATTCGTGAATGGACTCGATCGTTCCATTCTCCACGAAATTTGTCAGGTTGTCATTATCTTCAATGTCGAGATTCGCACCGTTCACTGGACAACGACGGAGCTCGGCTGAGGGATCAACGCCGCCCCTGTCGGCGCTAAACATACCGTCGGCGCCTGGATGAACAAGTTGGAAACGTTTTTCCTCATAAGGGGTTCCGTCCGCCTGCGAATATGGAACAGCGCAAGTTATGACTCCGCCGCTCGCTCCCTCCGCAAGGTAAAAACATTTTGCGTCATAAGGCTTTCGAGTCGTCGGTTTAAAGTAAACGATTGGGTATTCGCCCTGACAAAAGGCAGGAACATAGAGGTAGGCGTTCTCAGAGGCATTCCACGCTTCTTCTGAGTCAACGGGATAATAAAGCCAATTATTGGTTTCGTCGCCGACCACAGGGGCGTCAAAAGGATCAGATTGGTATGCGCCCATAAACTTTCTTTCGAAAGCAAAGAAAGGAGCTTCCCTCTTAGCGCGACCTGGTCTAGCGATCGGCTCGCTATGATTCACCACGCCCAAGGGATATTTAGGGGTGGCGTAAAAACCGCTCGGAACGCCATTTTTGTCTGGTAGACCACCCAACCAGAAAACCAAAGCCGAAACATGACTTCTAATCGACCACCAGTGAGAACCGCCAAATCCATTGGAGGAATTTGCGACGTCGTTTCTGCCCCACTCCTGACTAGAAAGGAGACAACCCAAACGAATATCTTCTAAAAAGTCCGCATAGGTATCGCAAGAGTAACGCGGCCAACGCTTATGTACATGACGCATCACGGCGTCGGGATCGCTAAAGTCGGGCGGATACTCGCCAAAGCGATTTTTGTACTCGTCCAAGGCGATAGAAAGTTGAGCCATCTGCGTCGAAATCAAAGAGTTACTGACTGAACGTCGTGCGCTCACGATGACGGTTGTCGTCATTCCTCCCAAGAGTCCGATAATCACAATGACGATCAGGACTTCAAGCAGCGTAAATCCCTTCTGGGTTTGTCGTCTATGCTTTCTCATAAGTTATTACCTTACTAATGTGTGATTATCGATATTATCTTTGTAAGACGTATTGATCTCTTGACCAACAAGAGCGTATCCGCTCGGGGCCCAACTACTAGCGCTACAACCTGCGAATGGATCATTTACAAATTCAACATTCGTCCAGTTCGTATCACCATCCATTCCAGGCATATTCAACCCATAGAGACCGTCTGATCCAGCGGAAAAGACATAAGGTACGAGGAACCATCCCACTTCGCCTCCGTATCCCAATCCCAAAGGATCAAAAGGATCGGCGTCATACCTGTTCGGAACGCCATTTGCGGCAATCTGACTCCTTATGCTATCAATAGAAGGCTGTCGATCGCTCCTAGGCAATGAAGGAGCCCAGCGCATCCAACAGATCGGCTTTCCCCAGCCGTCGACAAACTCCTTCAACCCATTTCCGTCAACGTCCGCAACTTCCCTCTCAGAGAATAGTGATCTTGCCTCAGGCTCTGCGTTCATAATCACTAGGTAAAGAAGCTCGGCATTGGCGATGAAACGATACTCAACAGTCCCTGCAGGAGATTCCTCCTTATAAGGCAAGGAACTCAAGGTTCCGTTAGCAGTCGCCGTACTGACAGCCGAAGCAATCGCCGCCTGAATCGGCGTGTACTTCAGAAGGCCCGATCCATTCTCAAACCTTTCAACAGAAGAAAATCCCAACTCTTCAGGAGTACACGGAAAATCGCATCGAAGCTTGTCTCTCAACTTGCCAATTCGATACTCCGTTTTCTCCGCTAACGTTCGGTTCGTCGAATATTTCCGATAATAGTTCGTCAAATCGACGCGACGGTACTGATACTTTTCGTATGCAGTCGTAAGGACATTATCGATTTTTGCGATCGTCGTTCTTGTCTGCGTTTCCTTAGCGCTTTCAATTGAGGAACGCACAATAGTAACCGAGAAGGCGCTAAGAAGCCCAATGATCGCAATAACAGTCATCAACTCGACAAGAGTAAAACCCGAGCGCTCACGACAGACCCCTGGTAACGCGCGCCTGCGTTCTCTACAATAGCACTGTTTCATTGGCGTCCTCTGTACTCGCTTGGAATTTTATTCATGCCGATAAACCGCCGCCCCAATGGATCACTCCATCTGTGAATCAAGGGTGGCGCCGTCAGTAAAGTTCGTAATATTATCGTGATCTGGAAGTTCAACGCCGTTCTTTGTCTTTAAATCTCGAGCATGATCGATCCCCATGTCTTCACCGTGATGATCATGATGATCGTGATCGCCTTCCCCTTCGTCGTCGTCTTCAAACGGACAATGTCCAAAAGTTCCGTCTTCCCCTGGATAAATCAACTGGAAAGAATCGGGATTGTACCAGCGACCGTTATTCATATAAGGAGCGGCGTCTCCAAATCGAGCGGTCGGATACTCCTTCATTCCGTAATAGTCAGCGTCTTTCCCCTCGCTACGGAAATAAATGATCGGCATGTTATTGCACATGATCCCAAGGTCAGGATTCCAGTTGCCGCCATTTTTCCCATCGGTATCGAGAGTTAAATCGATCAACGGAACTTCTCGCGGTTCGTCTTCGTTCGTAGGGTCAACGATCGCAATCGGATCCCGATCGTCGGCAAAAAAACCCTCTCCGTCCATTCCGGCAAGCCAGAACAAAAGGGTTCCGCCAGGAGCGCTCTCCATAGACTGCCGAGCGATCGCCACCATATCGTCGGTTCTACCCGACTTGAGGGCGTTGGGCCAACGTTTCAAAATATGACGTTTAATCTGGGCGTCGGTAGCGCATACGTCTGGCGGATACTCGCCATAACGCTGTTTGTATATCTCCAAAGCTTTGGAAACGTCGTCCAGACGATTTCGTACAAGAGCGGCTTCCGCAAAGCCCCTTGCGCCCCGAAGCGAAACGAGAACCACCCCTGCCAACAGGGCGATAATAGCGACGGCTATCAATACTTCAACAAGAGTAAAACCGCCGCGCTCAACCGACGAGGGAACGTTTCTTCGCATAATCACCCGAAACTCCAACCGGAATAAAAACTCAAATGGAAATTTTGTTACGAAATCAATCCAATTTGCCCATTTTATGCTTCTGTATTATTAGAAACGCATATCGGCAAAAAGTTCCAAAGGATCGAATATCACCCAGAGAGGCTTTCGATGAGCTTAATCATTGGCAAAAAGAGCGCGATAACGATGGTACCGACCATACCGCCGAGGAACATAACCAACAAAGGCTCGATCATACTCATAAGCGCGTCGGTCGCGACGGCCACTTCTTCGTCGAATACGTCGGCAACTTTATAAAGCATTGCGTCAAGTTCGCCCGTCTCTTCACCTACGTCAACCATGTTCACGACGATGTCGCCCAAAATCTTATTCTGAATCTTCGTCATATACAGAAGGCATCCGATAGGACCTCCTAAGAAGCAAAAGAAATAAAACAGGCACGCCGGATGAAAGCCCGGACGGGAATGTTGCTTCATCGGGTTGGCAATCGTATCCCCTTCGCGAATCGCATCGAGAATCTTCTGATACATCTTCTCAAAGACTGCGTTGTCGGAGGTTTCCTTCGTAATGTGGAGAGCTTCCAAAATCGGAACGCCCGATTGAACCAGAGTACCGAGAGTACGCGTCGTACGCGCAACGACCGTCTTTTCAATAAGAGGGCCAAAGATAGGGCACCGCAACAGGAACAAGTGCCATCCGTACCTCATGTAGGAGAAGCTCGTCGTAATTTTTATAAAGAGAAAGACTCCTAAAGGTAGACCGGGAATGAGGTACCAATAGGTCATAATCATGTGCGAAGTCTTCATGAGCCACAAAGTAAGGGCGGGAAGCTCCGTATCAAAGTCCGCGAAGATTTCCTCGAATTTTGGCACGATGCTCGTCATGATGAAGATCATGATACCGCAGGCAAAGAAAAGAACGGAGACCGGGTAGGTCATTGCCGACTTAATCTTCGCTTTCAACTGTTCCGATCGTTCGAGGAATTCGGCCAGACGCTGTAGAATGACTTCCAACGCGCCGCCTGCCTCACCCGCCTTAATCATGTTGATATAAAGACGGCTGAAGGCCTTGGGGCATTTGGCCATCGCTTCAGACAAACTGGAGCCCGATTCAATCTCGGCGCAAACGTCGATTAAACAGTTGCGCAGAGGACCAGGTTTCGACTGGGTTTGCAGAATATTTAAGCTTCTTAAAATAGGCAAACCAGCGTCTTGAAGGATAGAGAGGTTACGAGTAAAGTCGCGCAAAATCTTCGGTTTAACTCTACCGAAGGTGAAGGTCTTCATATTGGCGCGATTACCCTTCTTCTTCGCCGCCTGACGATCCTTATGGAGAGCGATTTTGGTAACCATGTACCCGCTCTCTTTAAGCGTTGCGGTTACTTCCTCTTCGGTCGACGCCTCAATAATATCGGTAAAGCCTTTACCTGCGGCGTCTACCGCCTCTACTTTAAACTTCGGCATGGAAATACCTTCTGAATATAAAAACACCGACGGCAACGAGCCCTTGAACCGGCGAATGAATCACCGCCAAAAGTCTCGACCTCGCTAAAAGAGGCTCGACTAATCGCACAAAGACGCGTTTTATTCTCACAAACGACCTGTTGCCAGGGGTGCGGTCGTCTACCGACGTCGCCTGCTCCGCCGTCGTATTTTGCGACCACACTCTTTATAAAGTATAAACACAGAAGCGCATATTTTCAACAGATTACCTAAAAATCTTGATAAATTGTCGATTCAAAACGCGCAGCCCAAGAGGAAGGTCTTCCCTCCTCCTCGCGCTATTATTACGCGTCCAAAACGGTTTCGCGAACAACTTCCTCGATCGTGGTGACCCCCTCGTAGACCTTCGCCATACCGGCGTCGCGAAGAGTCAACATACCGTTTCGACACGCCGCTTCGCGCATTTCGGCAACAGAACCGTTGCGCAAAATAATATTTCGAATTTCTTCATTTACAATCATGAATTCGTGAATAGCCGTTCGACCTTTGTAACCGGTATTGTTGCACGCCACGCAACCGGCGCCTTGATAAAAGCGCTTTCCGGCGACGTCGGCGGGAGTCAAACCGAGTTCGGCGAGTTGCTCTTCCGACGGCTTGATCTCGGTACGACATTCTTTGCAAATTCTTCGAACAAGTCGCTGCGCCAAAATCGCCTGTATCGTCGCCGTGATCAAGAACTCAGGAATTCCCATATCCTTCAAACGCGTAATCGTACTCGGCGCGTCGTTCGTGTGCAACGTACTGAACACCAAGTGTCCCGTCAAAGACGCTTGAACGGCAATCTGCGCCGTCTCGCGGTCACGAATCTCACCGACAAGGATTTTGTCCGGGTCTTGTCGTAGAATTGAACGCAAGCATTGGGCGAACGTGTTGCCGATTTCCGCGTCGATCGGCATTTGAACGATCCCGTCGATTTCATACTCAACCGGGTCTTCCGTCGTCATGAGCTTTTCAGTGATGACGTTTAATTCGGAGAGCGCCGCGTACAGAGTTGTCGTCTTTCCAGAACCCGTCGGTCCGGTAACGAGAATAATACCGTTTGGCAACTCGATCACTTCGCGGAACTTGCGAATAAGGTCTTGCGACATACCCACGTTATTCAAGTCAAGCGAAATAACAGACTTGTCAAGAATTCGGCATACGACGCTCTCGCCAAACATCGTGGGGAGAACGCTAACGCGGAAGTCAACGGGGTTCCCCGCGACCATAAGTCGAATACGACCGTCTTGCGGAAGTCGTTTTTCCGCGATATCGAGGTTGGCCAACACTTTAATACGCGTCGTAATAGCGTTCGCCAGGTGTCGCGGCGGAGGCACCATTTCGTACAAGGTGCCGTCCGCTTTAATACGAATCTTAAACTCGTCTTCAAAAGGTTCAAAGTGAAGGTCGCTTGCGTGATCTTTAATTCCAAGGAGGAAAACCATGTTTAGGAGTTTTCGCACGGGGGCGCTTTCCGCAAGAGCCTCCACGCTTGTCAGGTCTTCCATGGTTCCAGCTTGATCGACTAACTCTTGAAGATTCTTATCGTTCTCCATATCGGAGAGGATCGACTCGATGCTGTCTCCCTGATCTGTCGCGTAGTAACGTTCAAGCGCAACGTCAATTTCTTTGGCCGTCGTCACCACGCAACGGATCTGATAGCCGAGAAAATTACGAAGTTCGTCGATAACGGAAATGTTTTGGGGCTCGGCGGTCGC
>SFIW01000002.1 GCA_004556055.1 Planctomycetaceae bacterium | reverse complement strand
ACGCATCGACGTCAAAAGCGGCGACGAAATCTTTATCGACGCGGGAGCCGTCGTCTACGGGGGGATTCACGGGAAGAACGTTGAGAACGTGACGATCTCTGGGCCCGGTATTCTCGACGCGGCGCCCTTCGAACGCGGGAAACTCAACGGGCTCTTCCGCTTTATCGGCTGCAAAAATATCACGATCGACGGGATCATCCAGCGCGACCCCGACGTCTGGGCGACGACGTGCGCGCGCTGCGACGGTCTGACGATCCGCAACACGCGCCTTATCGGATTCTGGCGCTACAACGCCGACGGTATCGATCTGTGCAATACGAAGAACGCCGTCGTCGAGAATTGCTTCTTGCGCACCTACGACGACTCCCTCGTCGTTAAAGGGCTCGGAAAATCCACCCTCAACGCCGAAAACCTCCTCTTCCGCAACAACGTGATCTGGTGCGACTGGGGCCGCGCCATGGAAATCGGCGCCGAAACCTCCGCCCCCGAGATGAAGAATATCCGCTTCGAAAACTCCGACATAATTCGAAACACGCACATCGCCATGGATATTCAGCACGGCGACCGCGCTAAAATCTCCGACGTCCTCTTCTCCGATATCCGCGTCGAATTCGACGCCAAAATTCCCACCCCGATCTATCAGAATTCCGACGATCAAGTCTATGATCCCGACGCGAATCCGGACTTTTGCCCCGATCTGGGCTTCGTTATCGTCAACAAGACGTTCTATTCCGTCGACGGCGAGAACGGAACCGTCGACGGCGTCCGATTCGAAAATATCCGCGTCTTAGGAGAACGCAAACCTCGTTTCGTCTTCCTCGGACTCGATCCCGAACATAACGTCAAGAACGTGACCCTTGAAAACGTCCTCGTCGGGGATCAGAAGTTTACCGCCGAGAACGGGCTCCTCCCCGTCGTGCGAAACGAATTCGTCTCCGACGTCGAAATCAAGTGACCTTCTCTCGACTCCCTTTTCTTTTGATTTCCCCTTAACGCGAAAAAGCCGACGCGGCGATCGTTGCGTCGGCTTCCCTTTTTCTTTATACTTTATGAAAGAATCGACTCGCATACCCACATTTGCCTTCTTGCGTCATGGAGGAGAAGCTCAATGCGCATGTCAAATCTATTCGCCCCCCTCGCCGCGTCCCTTATTCTTCTTGTCAACGCTCTTTTCGCGACGGCGTCCGACGTCATAACGCCGACCGTCCCGCAAGGCGAACCCCTCTGCGACGATTACGCCGTAACCGTCGACGGCCTCGAAGCCCCCGTGTGGCGTTGCCGCGTCAGCGCTCAGCCGTTCAACCGAATTTGGCCCGGCTACCAGCGTTCTCTCGATCAAACGGAACTCTCCGGCTTCGCGACGTGGCAGACGAACGAGAAGTCGAACCGCGTCGTCGTTACCGTCAAGCGCGGCGACGTCGCTAACCTCGACGACGTCGTCGTCCGACCCCTCTCCCTCGGAATCGTCCCCGAGATCGACGCCCAGAAGCGCGAAATCGCCTTCGACGTCCCCGGCGCCGCCCCGATCGTCGTCGAAGTCAACGGCTTTCATCGCGCCCTACACCTCCTCCCCACTCCGATCTACGAAAAACCAAAGAATCTCAACGCCCCTAATCTCACGCATCGACGTCAAAAGCGGCGACGAAATCTTTATCGACGCGGGAGCCGTCGTCTACGGGGGGATTCACGGGAAGAACGTTGAGAACGTGACGATCTCGGGGCCCGGTATTCTCGACGGAGCGCCCTTCGAACGGGGCCAGCTCAACGGTCTCTTCCTCTTCAACGCGTGCCGTAATATCACGATCGACGGAGTCCTCCTTCGCGATCCCGACGCGTGGGGCGCAACCTTCGCGCGATGCGACGGATTGACGATCCGCCGCGCGCGTCTCGTCGGATTCTGGCGCTATAACGCGGACGGAATCGACCTTTGCAACTCCAAGAATATTCTCGTTGAAAATTCCTTTTTGCGCACCTTCGACGACTCTCTCGTCGTCAAAGGATTGGGTAAAACGCCCTTCCACTCAATAGACGGAGCCATACCGATCGACGGGCTGGAAGAAAACTCCCAGAGCGCGGAGAATATCCTCTTGCGCAACAACGTGATCTGGTGCGACTGGGGCCGCGCCATGGAGCTCGGAGCCGAAACCTCCGCCCCCGAGATGAAGAATATCCGCTTCGAAAACTCCGACATAATCCGCACGACTCACATCGCCATGGATATTCAGCACGGGGACCGCGCCAAAATCTCCGACGTCGTCTTCTCCGACGTCCGCGTGGAGTTCGACGCGCAAATCCCCACCCCGATCTATCAGAATTCCGACGATCAAGTCTACGACCCGAACGCGGATCCGAACTACTGCCCCGAGCTCGGATACGTCGTGATCTACAAAGGCCCCTGGTCCGTCGACCAGGAGAACGGAACGGTCGAGAACGTCCGTTTCGAAAATATCCGCGTCTTCGGCGAACGCAAACCGCGCTTCGTCTTCCTAGGGCTCGATCCCGAGCATGGCGTCAAGAACGCGACGCTCGAGAACGTCGTCGTCGGAGATCAAAAGCTCTCCGCCGAGAACGGGCTCCTCCCCGTCGTCGCGAACGAATTCGTCTCCGGACTCGAAATCAAATGAGGTCGCGTCGCGTTCCTCGAAGATTTTCTTCCCCCAAAAGTTACCAAATTGCTGTTAAGGCGCCGAATATGCATATATTTCTACTGAACGTTCTTACGACGCTCCTGGCGACGGTCGCGACCGCGTCCGCGCTCTACGCCCAGATCGTCTCCCCTACGCTCCCCGAAGGAGAGCCAGAAAGCGCCCTCTACCGCCTTGAGGTCGACGGAACCCCCGTCCCCGTCAAGACGCGCGGCGACGAAAATTACGCGAGCTGGGAGACGAACGCCAAGAAGGTTCAGATCGTCGTTAAAGTCGATCGTCCCGATCTCGAAACGATCCCCGACGTCGTCGTTCGCCCCCTCTCCCTCAAGATTCGCGCGAACGTCGACCGCCAGAAACGCGAGGTCTACTTCCAAGCGCCCGGCGACGCGTCCCTTCTCCTCGACTTCGGGCCCGACGCCCCCAAACCCCTCGCCCTACTACCCTTCCCCGTCTATTCCCGCCCGGAGAATAAAAACGCGTCCTACTTGCGCTACTACGGGCCCGGAACGCACGAAATCGGCGACCTCCGCCTAGGAAATAACGAACGCGTCTTCCTCGACGCGGGCGCGATCGTCCTGGGGAACTTCGTCGTCGATCGAATCAAGACGGTCTGGATCGAAGGGCCGGGAGAATTGCGCGGAACGATCCGCTGTCAAAACGCCGCCAACGCGAGAGTCGACGGGCTCCTCCTGCGCAACGACTCCGACGCCGACGCGGCGATAAGTTTCGACGCCTGCGACGGAGTCGACGTCTCCCACGCCAAGATTATCGGCGCAGGCTCCGTCGGACTGCGACTTGTCAACGCGCGAAACGCCGTCGTGACGCGCTCCTTCCTCCATTCGAAGGGGGACGCGCTGGCGATCGACGTCGAGGATCGACAAGACGCGAAGAGAAGCCCCGGCGAGATGATCTTCTGGGGAAATCTCCTCTGGAGCGAAGACGGCGCCGCCGCGGCGATTCGCGCGTATGGCGACGTCCTCGCGCCGCATGACGTCGAGTTCGAATACTGCGATATTATCGCGTCCCCGCGCGTCGCGACGGCGATCGAAAGCTTCGGCGACGCCTCGACGTATAACGTCTTGTTCCGCAAAATCAACGTCGAATACGATCGCAAGGCGTCGAACGCCGACCCCGCGTTCGCGCCCTCTCTCGCGACTCTCGCCGCGCGCCCCGAAAAGACGCCGGGAGACGAGGGAGAAGAGAAGGAATCCGGAACGTCAGCGGCCTCTCAAAAGGGCGCGATTCGCGGAATCACCTACGAAGAGGTCTTCGTTTACGGGCCCGAAAAACCGTCGATCGCATTGCGCGGTTTCGACGCCGCCCATGAAATACGCGACGTCGTCTTCCACCGCGTCCGTCTCGACGGAGAACTCGTCGAGGAGAAGAACGGGGTCGTTCCCGTCGACGTCAACGCGTTCACGCGCGACGTCGTCTTCTTTTAAAAACTAATCCTCGCGCGGCCCTTTGAGTCGCGCGATTCTCCATATAAGGAAACGTAAGCTATGTCGAAACGTGAGATTTATCGAATATTGGACGCGGCGGCGAACCGCGGTCGCGAAGCGCTTCGCGTCGTCGAGGACGCCGCGCGATTCCTCGGCGATTCCCAAGACCTTGCCGCCAAACTGAAGGAAACGCGACATCGATTCGCGATCGCCGCCGATAAGCTCGATCGACGCGAAAGAATGCTCGCGCGGGATACCGTCGGGGACGTCGGCGTCAATATCGAGACGCAAGACGAATATCGTCGTTCGTCTCTCCTCGACGTTCTCGTCGCCAACTTCGCCAGACTCGAAGAATCCGCGCGAAGCCTCGAAGAATTCTCCAAGATCGTCCAGCCCGAGCTCGCCAGGGAGTGGGAGCAGATTCGATACGCCGCGTATACCTTAGAAAAGATCGCTTATCAGTCCGCGTCCTCCTTCGGTCTCGACGCCTCCGACTCCGACGAAGAGCCCTCCGCGCCCCCCGTCGAACGTCGCGCCGCGCCGACCCCGGCGCCCGCCGAGGAGGACGAATCGTCTCCAATCGCGCAAGAAAAAGCGCCCGAGACGGAGCCTGAGCCAGAAGCGCCTCAGAATCTGCCCCAAGATCAGTCTCAAAATTCCTCCGACTCCGCTCCCGAAGAGACGTCGCCCCCCGACGCCGCGCCCGAGCCTGACGCGCAAGAGGCGCCCGACGGCGACGGTAAAAACGTCGCGCAGAGCGTCGCGGAGTCGATCCTGCGCAACAAGGGGAATCTCCGCGCCGCCCGACGCGCTAAACTCGCGCGTTCCCCCCTCTTCGTGCAGATGACGCGCGATCTCCCGACGCGCGAACTCGACGCCCTCCTGCGATCGCGCGTCGACGCCTTCGAGCTATGCTACTTCGACGCCTCCGACGCGCGACGCGCCGAACAAACCGAAACGTTCCTCCGACAGTGGTTCGTCGCGTTCCCGAACGCGACGCGCTCGATCGACGATCGCCCCCTCCTCTTCTCCCGCGACACGAGCCTCTGGGGCGAAGCGCTCGACGGGTGGGTCGTCCCCGCGCGGGCGGCGTACGAAGCGCGGCGCGTCGTGGGCAAAGACGCGCTGGTGGGCGTGGGAGTCTCCAATCGCGACGACGTTCTCGCCGCGATCGAAGCTTGGAACGCCGGACTGATCGACTTTATCGAAGTCGGCCCCGTCTTTAACGGCCCCGAGGGCGCCCAAGGCTACGAGTTCCTGCGCGCGTTCCTCAACGTCTTCGAAGACGCGCCCCCTATGCCGATCGTCGCGTACGGCGGAATCGACGAGCAGAACTGTCACGCCGTCTTCGACGCGGGAGTCGAACGAATCGCCGTCTCCGACCCGATCCTGACGGCGCCCGACAAGCCCGCCGCCGTCGCCGGATTCCACTCCTACTTCGAAGAATAATCGCGCCTCTTTACGCGCGCCGCGCTCCTCCAAACGCGGCGCGTTTCCTTTTTAACCCCTCTTGCCCATTTCTAAGTCGACCGATTTCTTCGACGATTGACCTTGTCATATTTTATGAAAATGATTATCTCTTCATAAATAGGCGCTTTGCGCCCGGAATCTTCGGTCTCGACCGAGTTCTTCGGCTACGGATGGCCGAAACGAAACGACAGGACGTCAATAGGTTACGCGATGGATAGTCATCAACGATCAGTAAAAAAACCACGAGCAACGACGCTTTTGAGCGCCGCAACGCTCGCGCTAGCCGCGATTCCCACGCCTCTCTTCGGCTACGGTTATGAATCGTCTGACATTCTCTATTCTTCTCAAGAAATCGATCAACAGAACTCCTCCGTCGCCTACGCGATAGAGGAAGACGACATACCCGACTTCAATTCCCCGAACTCTCTCGTCTCCGACGGGAGCGAATACGGTTACTTTTCCGCGCCTTCGTCCCCGGAGTTTGGCTCCGACGCCTGGCTCGACCGCCATTACGCCGCGATCTACCAAAACGACGCCAAACTTCTCGACGAACAGAACAAGGCGACGTCCGGGTTAGGCGCCGCGCCTAAAAAGCGTCAGTCGCGCGACATTTTCGGACTACCCGTCGAGACGAACGCCAAGGACGGCGACACGTTCTACGAACGCTGGATCGAATCGGACACGCCTCCCGACTCCTGGGAAGCGCAAGTCTTGCCCGTGGGGCTCATGTATCCGTCGTATCTCGCCGGGCGCAAAGAACCGCGTTTGCAGAGTATCATCACGTACGACGAAGATTACGGAACGCTCTGGGATATCGCCCTCGGGGGTCGCGCGCCGATCTTCCGCTACGGCACGAAGAATATCACGTGTCCCGAAGGATGGGAGCTCGAACTCGAAGGCGCCGCGCTCCTAAGACTCGACTGGGAACGCAAGCGCAACCTCGCGGGAACCGACTATCGCGCGGGGGTTCCCCTTGTGTACGGCACTCAGCGGTGGCAGTTCAAGACGGGGTATTATCACGTCAGCTCGCATATCGGGGACAATTACCTATTAGACCATTTCCGTCAGCGGCGGCATTACGTTCGCGACTCGATTTTGTGCGGGCTCTCGGTGCGTCCGACGGAAGAAACGCGCCTTTACGCGGAGGTCGACTGGGCGTTCCATACGGGCGAAACGACCGATCCTCTCGAATTGCAGTTCGGCTTCGAGTACACGCCCCCCTTTGATCCGCGCGCGTCAACCTGGCAATTCCGTCCCTTCCTCGCGTCGCACGCGCATCTCTACGAAGAGCGCGACTTCGGAGGATACTGGGCGACTCAAACCGGCGTCCAGTGGCGCAGCCCGACAAACTCGCTCCTGCGTCTAGGCGTCGAGTTCTACGTCGGCGGCGACGACCTATACCAGTTCCACACAACTTACCAGAAAAAGATCGGCGGCGGCATTTGGTACGACTTCTGATCGCCCAAGCCTCCCCCTCGTTCAATATTCGCGTCACTCGCGCTTTGGAATAGAGAAAGCTTTACGCTATGAAAAAGATTCTCATCTCGCTCGCTAATTCCTCCGTCTTGTGGGGGGTGGCGACGACATTCGCCTACTACTACGCCCTCAACTCCGGAATCATCGCCAACGAAACGATCGTTCGCTACAGCACGGGACACCCCGTGGAATACGCGACGATCGCGATGTTCTGGATCGGAGTCTGGGATCTCGGCTTGAAACTCTTCAAGTCGCGTAGCGAACGTCGCGCGCTCAAAAGAGGGCTCCTCTTCCCTCCGAAGTCGTCGGAGAAGGAGCCGATCTCGCGCGCGCCGGATTACGAAAAGGCGATCGCCAAAGCGCGCGAAATCCGCGGCGATTCCCCTTACCTGACGCGCATCGCGAACGCGCTCGACTTCCTCAAACTCGGCGGTTCCCCCGACGACCTCGATCTCGAACTGCGCCGACTTGCCGACGACGCCTACGACGAACGCGACTCCGAATACGGAATGACTCGCGCGTTCATCTGGGCGATCCCGATCCTCGGGTTCCTCGGCACCGTTTTGGGTATTACCGTCGCGCTCGGAAGTCTCGACTTAACGCAAATCGAATCGACGAGCGAAAAGCTCGCAAGCGGGCTGAAAGTGGCGTTCGACACCACCGCGCTCGCCCTCTCCCTCGTCTTCGTTCTCTACTTCATGCAGTTCCTCTCGCGACGCCAAGACGCGGTAGTCGCGCGACTCGTCTCGAAGATGGCGGACGCGGAACTCAAAGGACGCTTCTACGACGAACGCGGCGCGGAACGCGGAGCCGACGCGCTCGATCCGTCGTCGCGCGTTCTCCTTAACGCGCTCGCCGAAACCTTCGAGGAATACGCCGCGCGTCAGACGAACGCGATCGCGCAGTCGATGGAAGGCGTCGCCGCACAATTCGGGGACGCGCTCGACTCGCGACTCGTTCAAGGCGCCGGTCAATGGTCGCAAACCCTCGCCGACGCCCAGCGACGATTCGTCGAAGACTCCGTCCGCCCCGCGCTCGACGAAACGGCGCGGCGCGCCAGCCGCTTCGACGCGCTCGAAGAGAAGGTCGGCCAGGAGATCGAAGCGCTTCGACAGACGCTTCGCGCGTGCGCCGACGTCGTCGCGCTCGAAGACAGACTCGCAGGTTCTCTCGAAAAACTCGCGCAGGTCGCCGAGTTCGAAAAAACCCTCGGCAACCTCTCCGCGACGGTATGTATGCTCAACTCCAAAATCGCGGATCTCAACGTCTCGCCGACAATCTCGATCGACGAAGCGCGGCGCGCGTCAAAACGCTCCGAAGCGCTCGCCGCAATCCGCGCCCTCGACGAAGTCGTCAAGACGCCCGAGCCCGTCACGGAACCTGAGCGCGAGCACGAACCCAAGCGCGACGTATCCGTCGCCGCGACGACGCAGGTTCCCGAAGCGTTTCCCGTCGCCGAGCCGACAACCTATCCCCTTAAACCGTCGATCTTCGACGACTCCGACGAGTTGAATCTCCCCGAAGCTCCCGATCTCGAAGCGCTCCAGGCCGAGCTTGAAGCGGAAGACGCGTCGCTCCTCGCGTCCGCGCCCCAAGAAGCTCCCGTCGACTCCCTCGCCGCCGACGCGGGCGAAGAGCCAGGCGAAACGCCGTCGAAAAAACGGTCGCGGGCGTCGTCGACCTCCGCGCGTTCGCGCGCGCTGCTGGGTAAGAAAAAACGTTCCGCTTAACCCTCTTTCCCTTTTCCCTTTGCCTTTAACCTTCCTTCAAACTCCGATTTAAGTTCGCCAATGTCCTCGTCCCGCTCGCGCGCCGCCGCTGAAGACGCCTTTTCGCTCTTCCCGTTCCTAGCCGTGCTCCTATGCACGATGGGAACGCTTTCGCTCGTCTTCGTGCTCGTCGCGCGAAAAACGAGCGCCGAGCCGACTCCCGACGCCGACGAAACCTCCGCCGTCGTTCCCTTCGACGGAAAAGCCGCGACCTTCGGACACGACCTCAGCGGAACGATCGTCGACGCCGACGCGCTCGCAAGCGCCCTCAACGGAGGTCTCCCGGCAGACGACGCGACGACGTCTTCCGAGTATGAACGCGCCCTCGAAAAGACGGGAGACGCCTCCCTCGAAGACGTGCGCGGCGAAATCGAAAATCTCGATTGGCTCCTCTCCGAACTCTCGAATATGCGCGAAACTGCGGAGAAAAACCTTGCGCAGCAGCGCGCGCGACTCGCTAACGCGGAAGCGGCGATCGCGCAACTTCGCGCGGAAGCGCAGGCCGCCCAGCAGAAATACGAAGCTCTCGTCAACAGCGGCGAAAGCGAAGGGATCGACGACCTCAAAGCGCGGCTGCAAAGCGTCGACTGCGAGATCGAAAAGCTCATGGAAGAGGCCGAGAAACTCCGCGAAGAGAACGCTGACGCCAAACATTCCTACGCGATCGTTCCCTATCAGGGGAAAAAGGGGACTTTCCGACGCCCGATCTTCGTCGAATGTAACGGCGACGGCGTCTTCATCGAGCCCGAAGGCGTCAAATTTGACGAACGCGATTTTCTCCTCGCGCAGTATCCGGGCAATCCCTTCGACGCGGCGCTTCGCGCGGTCGCGCATCGCTATCTTGTCACGGGAGGTCAGAAGACGGAGTCGGGGGACGCGATCGAGCCGTATCCGCTCATAATCGTGCGTCCGAGCGGCGCGAATCGTTTCTACGCGGCGATCGCGGCGCTCGCGTCGTGGGGCGAGCTCTACGGGTACGAATTTGTCGAAGAAGATCAGATTCTGGAATATCCTCAGCCCGACCCGCTCTTAGCGCAAGCGGCGCAGGAGCAGGCGCAGATCGCGCGCGATCGTATGCAGGCGCAACTTGCGGCGGCGCTCTCGGCGCGCAACGCGCAGCTCGTCGCGCTCGAACGGTCTAAACGCAACGCGAGCGCGTACGGCGGAAACAACTCCGGGCCTCAAACGGAACTTCAAGCGCGTCTTGGCTCGAACGTTCGGCTCGGCGTCGCACGCCCCGACCTCACCGATCAGGCGCTGCGCGGTTCGTCGGGCGCGGCCCTTCCCTCCGTCGCGGGCAACGGTCAAAGCGCGGGCGTAGGCTCCCAAGTCGCGGTCGCGACGCCAGGTTTAGGGGGCGGACTCGGAGGACTCGGCGGAGGCCTCGGCTCTGGGGGTAATTTCTCCGGCGCGGCAACGGCTGCGACCGGCGGCGCAAACGCCGGTCTTGGCGGCGAAACGGCTCCCGTCGTACCCTATGTCGGAGCGTACGCGCAGAACGTCGTTTCCGGCGCGGGCGAAGCGTCGGGCGCGGGAGAGACGGGAACGGGCGCGCCGGGCTCAAACGGCTCGAACGCGCTCGGCGGCGACGCTTCTCAAGGGGGCGTTCAGAGCCTCTACGTCGGAAACGCGGCGGCAAGCGGTCAAGAAAGCGCGCTCGCCAACGCTGCGCCCAACGGCAATACCGCGCCTCTCTACATGAAAAAATTCATCGACTCGCCCGACGCCGCCAATACGTCCGTCGCGTCTGAGCAGGAGCTTTCGAAGACCCTTGGCAATAGCGGCGTCGCGACAGGCGCCCAGGGGACGGAAACGGACGGCGACCAACTCGCGAGCTCGGCGAACGCCGCGCAGAACGGTCAGGGAATTCCGAACGTCTTCGATAAGACCGTCGATCTCTCCAAGGAAGACGAAGCGAAGCCGGAAACGCGCGTCGACGACGTTCCGAAAGAGGCGTTCCTCGTGTCGCGCGAACTTACGCGCACGGCGACGCGCGGAAACGAACGCGCCGTCAGCGTCGTATGCGCGAGCAAAGGCTTCCTCTTCCCGAAACAGCCGGGTCTGCGTAAAGAAGTCCTCGTCAAATACGACGCGGAAGATCTCGACGCTCAGCTACTCGACGCCGTCGCGCTATGCGTCAAAGGATGGGGCTTAGCGGGGCGCAACATGTATTGGGCGCCATACGTTAAAGCAAGTTGCGACAAGGGATTTGAGACGCGTCTTAACGACCTTCAGTCCTTTTGTAAGGCTCAAGGGCTAACATTAAAATAATCGCTCTATACGCGACGAATTATAAGACCCCGTCATTGGGAAGCTCCGGCACAATGTATATCTTGCCTTTAACAGACGCCTTCCGAGTAATCCGAACAAACGATACGTCGCGGGCGCCTTTTTTTAATAAAGAATGAATAAAATCTTCCGCGCGTCTGTTCATTTTTCCATTTTCTGATTAGAATTGACGGAGCTTGTTGTCTTTAGGATTGACGTCCTGAGGACTTTTGAAAGAGAACGGAATCGAAGCGTAGTTTAATAACTACCTGCCCATCCCCCCACCCTGGGACTTCTTTTTAATGCGATCCGGCGATCGCGCGTCTCCTCTTTCAAAGCGGGAACAATCTTGGACGCGACGGCGCGTCTCAAGACGCTCTTGGTTTGTTTAATCGCAGTGAAGTCGTTGAGACTTGCCTTTTGTTACAAGGGTAGATTTATGGCGTATTACGAGGAAGACGGGCTGAAGCTCTGTAAAATAGGCGAACTACGCTATCGCCTAGAAACCGACACTAACGGCTTCTGCGACGACGGCGTCGGCGGGTTTCTCCCTGATATTGTCGAAAAACAATTTCATGGACAATCTTGGGAGATCAATAAAGAGATACAATATCTCGAAGAAAGTTGCATGTGGGAAGAAGCTCCGGTGAAGACCGTAGCCGAAATCCTAGGCGGTCGCCTTTCCCTTATCAACATGTCTGAATCGAGCGACGCGGAAGTTGAAAGTTCGCTCCTTAAGATCCTGATCCTTCTAAAGGAACACGGCGTCGAAATCGAATGTGTCAACAAGAGCCTTTTCGGAGAACTTTCCGGCGCGCCCGTTCTTCTCCTCCACGCCAGAAAAATCTCTAATTGCGCGTTTGAAGAAACCGCGACTCCCCAAAAGCGTCTCGCCGTCAAATTGAATTCGACGACCTTCAAAATTCTCTCCCCTGAAGAAATTCGCAATATGTACTCTCAGATCATCGACAAAATTCTTCCCGAGCGGGTGAAAGATCTGAGCGAATTGCGCAACCCCGTCCAAACCTGGCTCGTCGACCTCGGGTTGTGAATACTCGTCGCCGCCTTGCGCCCTCGAACGCGGCGACGCGCCAATAAAAAAACCGCCTCGCGAATATTTCGTCGAGACGGTTTTCACCTTTCAGGAGAATCTATAGTATATTACGTAGAAAAACGCGCGGTGTTTCATAAATTTTCTAAAATTCCTAAAACTTTCGTATTTCATATATCTTTGTCTTAACGAGTCGCGTTTTCGCGCACGACTCTCAGCCCGACGTCGCGAAGCTTGAAGTAGTCGGGATACGCGCGGTAGGAAGAGCGCCGCGCGTTCTTCGAAGGAGTCGTCCACGACCCGCCGAACGCGACCTTTTTGGGCGTTTGCGTCGAGTTCAGAACCTCTCCCGACGCCGAGTCGTATTCTTCGCGCGTCTCAATTTCTTCCGCGCTCGTCCATTCCGCGACGTTCCCTTGCGCGTCATAGAGACCAAACGGGTTGGGACGATACGACGCGACGGGAACGCTCACGCGCGCGCGATCGTCGACCGTCCAGTCGCAGGGGCGCCACGCAGGAAGAGTCTCGACGCGCCCCGGCCATCCGAAGGGAGAGATCCGCGCGTAGCTCGAATCCGCCAAATTTTCGAAGAGGGAGTAGTCGTCTCCAAGCTCGCCGAACCAGAATGGAGCGGACGCGCTCGCCGTCGCGAAGTATTTCGCTTCTTCAAGGGTCGGGAGGCGATAACGATCGCCAGTCTTCTCCGAAAGCCATTCGCAGAAGGCGTTCGCGTCCTTCCACGAGACGCGAACGACCGGCTGCCGCGCCGTCGAAAGGAGCCACCCGCGTTCGCCGGGGCTGAACTGAATGAAATCCGCGTACTCGATTCCCGCGTCAAAATCAGGATCGAAGGCGCGATATTGCTCGTTCGTGATCTCCGTCGTCCCAACGCTGAGATTCGTGCCGGGGATCGCGACGAGTTCAAGATCGACCGAGTCGTTCAACGCGACCTTTTCCACGCCGCATTTTTCGTCGGACGCCACGCTTTCGTCGACGGCGAGGGGCGTCTCGGGACGCAGCGCGCGGGAGAAACGCGCGCGAATCGTCGTATCCGACACAGGGGTCGGCGCGGCGTCCTTTTCGTCGAGGGTCGGCTTGTCGTCTTGCGGCGAATCAAGGGTCGCGTAAAGGGAACGCAGCTCTTCGCGGCGGCGCCACTGGGATTCGACGAGCGCGGGGTCGTCGACGCGGAGCGCGTCCCCCCAGTTTCCGACGTAAGGGGCGTTGAGGTCGATCCAGGCGTAGAGGGCTCGCCATGAGTCGGGATCAAGTTCGACGCCGAAATGCCCCTGTTCGAGAAGTTGCACGAGGGGCTGAAGCTGAGCGTTGAATTCGCATGGGAGATGCGGGGCCATTTGACTCTCTTTCGTCCACGTGTAGAGTTGGCGGCGCAACTGATAGTACGAGTTCGAAATCAGCGATTTGACGGCGATGTAGTTCCCATTTCCGAGGGGCGCGACGGGCGCGCTCTTCGTCAAGAAGGGAAGTCTGCCGATCTCGAAAACCTCGCCGGGTCGCTTTTCTTTATCCCACACCTTTTCGTCGACGACTCCGTCTTGCACGAGTTGTTTTACCGTCGGACTGTCGGCGCAATGGCACTCGACGCAATAACGATCGAGAATCGGTTGAATCTCGCGTTCAAAGGAGAATCCGCGCGTCGGACCTCGGAACGGTTCGATCGCGTTCGGAGACGTCTGCGACGCGAGGGAACGCGGCGCGATCGGCGACGTCGATCCCTGCGGTTCATGACATCCGACGCAAGAGACCGTTTCGCCGGGGAGCGCGGTGATCCAACTGCGCATGATCTGCATCGCGCGACCTTCTTCGTCGAGGGGTTGCAGGGAGATCGGCGTGTACGCGGGGATCTTGAAGAACGCGGATCCGTCCTCGTTCACGGGTACTTCCCCCAGTATACGGCGCGGATCCCACGGACCGTCGAGTCCGACGCTGTACGGCTCCGCGCCCATGCCTTGGTAGGCGTATGCATAACTGAAGATTCGCAGAGCTTTCACCTTGCCGCGCTCGATCCCCTTGAGTCCGACGCCTTCGTAAATATCCGCAATAAAGACGTCCGCAGTCTTAGAAGTCGGATCGATCCGGTCGGGGATCGTCGCCGGACGCTCCGTTTCGCGAAGAGGGATCGGCTCAAAGCACGATTGTGGCGACTCGAAAATGGGAACGATGTTGTCGTAAATATCGGCGACGCAGATCTTCCACGTCGCGTCGGGAGCGTCTTTGCACGAAACGAGGAACGCGGTCTCGGAAATCGGATAGGGATGCAGAAATCTCGGGTATGTCTGACCGACGGGTAGATCGCACGCGACGGGAGAAACCTCTTTGCCGTAGCCTGGAATTCGCTGGACGACGCCTTCCGCCTCTTTGCGCCCCTTGCTAGGATCAAAGATTACCAATTCCCCTTCCCGACGCACGTCGTGATGCCCCGCGACGATTCCGACGAATTTCGACGTATCCCCCGGAAGAGGACGCGCGCAAAAGATCGCGTTGGGCCAGTATGATCCGCTTCCGTAAAGCTCCGACTGATTCGTTCCGTCGGGATTCATATGAAACATGATGCGCGAAAAAGCGTGAGGGAGATCGACGTATTCCCAGCGCAAATACATTACGCGCCCGTTTTTAAGGGGGACGGGGTTCCAGTCGTCGTCTTGATCGACCGTCAATTGACGAATCGTCCCGTCGGGCGAATAACTATAAAGATTCGCGACGCGTCCAGCGCCGTTAATGCAAGGCACCCCCGACTGGCACGCCGTGGAACAGAAGATAACGCGGTCGTCCCCCAAATAGCAAGCGTCGAAGTTGTCGACGTCGGCGTCGTTAATCAAGGGGAGAATCGTCGGCGTCGCGCTCAACTGCGCGTCAGGATCGTCGAGAATAGGGAGCTCCCAAACGCGCCATCGGTAGTCGCTCTCAGGGTCGGGCGCCGAAAAAAGGAGCTTCGACGCGTCAAAGTAGAGCTCAAGATCCCCGATAAACTCCCCGTGCGTCGGCTTATACACAAGGGACGACGAACCGTCGCGAAGGTTGAAACGCCGCAACTCGTCCTGATACCCGTTTGCGGGGATGTACGAATTGCTCGCAAAGTTGTCCGGCATACCGATCATCGACGGATCGCGACTCACATAGAGGAAAGAATCGAAATCGATCTCGGGATTAGCCAAGATAGCGTCTTGGCGCAGCGCGGCAAGGTCTTTCGCTAGCGCGTCGACGTCGGAGTCGAAGGCGTCGTCCGCGTTCTTCGCGCGTTCCGTCAACTGCGCGGAGCGACTCTTCAACGCGTCGAGACGTTCGCGAAATTCCGCTAAGCGCGGGTACTCTTCTTCGTCGAAACTTTCCTCGAAGGCGTCGAGCGCGCGTTCAAGAGATGCAAAATCAGGCGCGCGAAATCTCGGCGCCGTCGCCGCGTCTTGGGGAAGTTCGCGCCCCGCAAAGAGGGTTAGATTGAACGCGAGCTGAATGAAATTCTTCTTAAACTCCGGCGCGGCGGCGTCGAACAAGGGGGAGACGCGCCACGGAAAGACGAAGGCGCGAACGCGTCCTTCCGCGTTAAGGATCGCGCCGAGTCCCAACGAACCGTCGCGCTTCGCAGAGCGCGCTAGCGGAATCGTCGCCGCAGGATCGCCGTGAATACTGTTAAACGCCGCAAACGCCGCGTTCGTGATCCAAATCGTCTCCTCCTCCGCGCCCGAAAAAACGCTCGAACGCTCGTTCACAGGCATGAGCCCAGCCTGACCGCGATCTTCGCCCATATCGACGGGAAGAGCGCTGAGATTAGGATCCAATCCAAGCGTCTGAGCAAGCGCCGCCGCGCTACCCGCTAAGATCAACCCGCATTGAGATTCGCTAAGCCATTGCGCGACGTTCGGAGCGCAGAACGCGGAGTTGGAATCAAGGGGCGCGTCGCTATAAACCCACGTCGCGGCGAAATCCTTCGAATCGACGGGCTTCAATTCGCGATCGACGACGCCGTCTTGCGTCGCGTAAAGAATCGTCGCGTCCGAGTCTATCTCCGAAATCAAAGAGGCGAGATTCGTCGTTTCGATTCGCATCGGCGTTCCGGGGATTTCCTCGACGAGGAGCGCGACGTTTTTCGCCTGCGCGACGGTTACGCACAGCGCGACGACAAGAGTAAGCAGGAATATTCGGCAAAAGCGACTGAGCATAATCGATCCCCTAGAAACCGCATAACATAAAAAACCGCGTCAACAACCGTTAGTATCGCTTACGGACAGATAAAAGTCAAGATAGAGACGAAATTTACGCGCGTATAAAAAAAGCTCTTTGGCGAACCAAAGAGCTAAAGCACCCCGAAGAGGACTCGAACCTCTGCAAAGGGAACCAAAATCCCTTGTGCTACCATTACACCATCGGGGTCCGTCCGATCAAACGCGAACGTCTGATATGAACAAATTTATTATATGAAGAGTCTTAGTTCTTTCAAGGGAGAAAAAGTAAAACTCATCAAGAATTTTGAACGATGACGACGCTCGAATCGCCGTCTAGCTCATCCGTTTCATTCGGCTCGATCTTATTTCCGGAATCGTCGTAGCGCACGTCGGCGAGCGCCGTTTTGCGCGTCGCTAACGAGAAGAGTTTCAGGTAGATCTCGTTGGAGTTCCGCAAACGGTTGACTTCGGCGTCGATCTGCGCGGGGTTCGCCTCTACCCCGAGGGTCGTCGTCGCGCGCGCGCGCAAAAGGCGCTCCGAAAAATCGCCGCTGTTGATCTCCGCGATCGCGTCCGCGATTTCTGGAAGATACTTCTTGAAGATCGCGCGGCGCGAACCTTCTTGTTTCACGCGTTCGCGCCTCTTTAAAAAGAGACCGAGCTTCCGTCCGACCGTTTGCAACGCCAATCGCAACTCTTTTTGAATCTCAGGATACGCCGCCAGCGCCTCCTTCGACTCGCTCGTATACGGCGCCCATACGCTCGCAAAATGCGCGATGATCGTCAACGCCCCTCGCGGAAGTTGGCCGCGCGTCTGCTGAAGTCCGTACGCGCGCCAGTTCATCTGCATGATCGTCTGCGTGATCGCGCACGCGCTCGCTTGGAACTGCAACGGAACGCGATTCGAATAACGATAGACCGACGTCGTCTGCCCCTCCGAAAGATTCAGCGTTTGAAGCGTCTTGAGCAACAATTCAAACTCACGCGCTTGCAACTTCGCAGGGGAAACGCGCGGACGAATCTTCGCCGCCTTGATGATCTTGTCCGCTCCGTCGGAACCGATTCCGTCGAAGGTCGACGTCAAAAACTGACGGATCGTCCGCGTGTCGCTCTCCGCAAGCGCTTCCTGCAACACGTCGCGCGTGATCTTTTGCGTCGTCGGTCCGCCCCCGTAAGCGAGCGCGACCTCCACGATAAAAGGATTTCCGCGGTATACTGCGGGGGGTCGCGTCGCGGCGACGAAGAACTCGCCTGGAACGAGCGACCGTAAACCCGCTAAAAGATTCTGCTCCCCGATGGGAACGACGCAATCTGACGAAGGCGCGGGGATCTTCGTCTGCTCGATCGCTTCGAAGAGTCGGGACACGTCTTCGCGCGTCAACGTTTTCGGATTCGTTCGAACGGAAATCTTTGATTTCTCGCAAAGTTCGTTCGCGATCGCGGGAGAAACGCGGCAGAACGACTCCGTCAGAAATTTCCGGATCGTCGCGCAGGGCGTCTCGCGCGTCATTTCCAGAAGTTTGCCAAGCTCGACGCCGTAGGGATGCGGCTTGATCTCCGCGGGCTCGGGGGGAAGTTGATTCACGGAGGCGAGGTAGTCGGCGCGCTGTCCGTCAGGATCGACGTAATGGAAAGTCGCGTGAGGATTGGCGAGCGCCGTCTGCGCAAGATATTCGTCGACGCTCCCCCTTCCGCGAAGATACTTGGCTTCGAGCTCGATCGTAACGCTCGTGCCGCTGTCGACCGGCTCCCAGTTGAGAGAGCGCTCCTCAAGGAAACGTCGCCCTTCGTCATTCGCGGGAATCGCCTCCCCTTCCCCGTTCCCGTTAAGGACTTCGGGATTGTTCGTTTTCGAGTCGATACGAACGACAAAGAGCATCGTCGGCTTACGCTTCGACGTTTTAGACAACGCTTCGAGGGGTTTGCCTGTGGTGAGAAGTCCGTACATTCCCGCGGCGCTGATTCCGATCCCCTGCTGTCCGCGACTCATGCGCAGGCGATGGAATTTCGACCCGTAAAGGAGCTTTCCATAGATGAGAGGAATTTGTTGGGGCTCGATCCCCGGCCCGGAATCTTGCACGCTTACGCGGTATCTCGAATCGGTCACGCGAACGATCTTCACCCATATTTCGGGTAGAATACCCGCTTCTTCGCAGGCGTCGAGCGAATTGTCGACCGCTTCTTTTACGGTCGTCAACAACGCCTTTCGCGGGTTGTCAAATCCCAATAGATGCCTATTCTTTGCGAAAAATTCGCTAACGGAAATCTCCTTTTGCGCTTTAGCCATCGACGCGGAGTCGGCGCGTCGACGCCGCGTCGGAGAGGGGCTGGCGTCGCGAGAGGACTCGACGTCCTCTGTAACTTCAGTCGGTTCCAACGTAACTATACCTTTCTACAGGGCTCAATGAGTCGAGCCAATTTTTTCGTCATACCATTTCACGACGGCTTTCGCGAACGCCTCGGGATTCTCCAGCGGCGGCAAATGCCCGGAATGAGGGATCGTGGCGCGCGTCGCGTTGGGGATCTTGGCGGCGATCGCGTCCAAACACGCGACGTTCGAAAGCTGGTCGTATTCACCCCCTAAGACGAGGGTCGGCGCCGTGATTTGAGAAAGAATGTCAGACGAGTCGCCGCGCTTCGCCATTCCGCGCGAGGCGGCGGCAAACGCCGCGGGCGTCTGACTGCGCATGATCGTTCGAAGTTGTTCGACAATGTCGTGACGATGCTCCAACGTCTCCCCGCAAAGTAAAGTCGGGATCATGTTGTCGACCGTTTGCGCGACGTTCGTCGCGTCGACCGTGTCGGCGAGCGCCAAACGATTCTGCACCTTCTCCGGAGAGTCTTGAGTCGTGTTGGAGTCGCAGAAGATCAACCCGTCGAGGCGCTCAGGATGGCGCCGCGCGAAGGAAAGAGAAATATACCCCCCCATCGAGAGACCGCAAAGAACGATTTTCGCGTCCTTATTATGCTCCTGACACGCCAAGATCGCCGTGAGAATCGCCAAATCGTCTGCGAAGCGTCCCATCTTAACGCGCGGATGACCTTCGGGATTGTGCCCGTTCGCGCCGAGCTTCGTCATGCCGAATCCGCGAAGATCGGGAACGACGCAATGAAAACGCGATTCCAAAAGATCGACAACCGGCACAAAAAGGCGCGAATCAAAGGGGAATCCGTGGGCAAAAAGAAGAATCGGGCCCCTCCCCCTCGAGTAAACGTAGTAATCGGTATCGTCGACCAAATACTTTTTCATCGGAACGCGTCCCATGATTTATCCTTCCAAGGAAAAGCTTAAAATTAGCAAAAAACAGTCGAAGCGGCTCCGTCTCGACTGGCGGTTATTATAATCGTCTAAGAATGGAGAAAAACACCTTAACAGCGTATTTTTCACGAAAAACAAGCGTTTTACGAGAATTTCTCCTTACCCATATTCTCAGGCGGCCCCAATGTTAGGGAATTTCTGAGAATAAGTCAAGGAGAAAAACTCGCAAAACTCCTTCTTCCCTCAACCCTAAAATTCAAAAATATCCGTATTATTAAAAATTTATTTTTAACCATAAAGAAAAAGAAGTCGCGGTCGAAAAAACTCTTACGTAAGACGCGTTTCATGCGTCGGTAAAGATTTCGCCGTCTTCAGAAATGAAACCATGACGATCAAAAAAAATCACATAATTCTTTGCGTCCTCGTCGCGCTACCCTTCCTCGTTCCTCTTCAATCGCCGTCGAACGCAGTCGCCCAGATTAGCTTTGGCAAGATGCGCGACGCGACGGAAAAAGGGAAAAAAGCGCCGGAACTTCCCGAAGACGAAATCGACGTCGACGCCGCGACCGTTTCTAAAAAGCCGCAATCGCCCGAGAAAACCGGCGCGTCCGACGCCTCGTCTCAAAAGAGCGAAACGTCGACGCCTGCCGCGACGACGACTCCAAAGAAGCCTAACGCCTCGCGTCTTGCTCCGAAGACCGATGCGAACTCAACCAACGCCGCGCCGTCCGCCAACCCCCTTCAAAATACCGACGGGGCCAACGCGTTTGAGTCGACGCGCGTCGCGCCCAAGCCCGCCGTGAAATCGACGACGGGAACGAAAGAGGCGGTCGCGGCCAAGGCGATCGGCGAAAATGGTCGAGGCCCGCGACTCGGTCGCGCCGTCTCGCATAAATATCGCGCCGGCATGATCTTTCGCGCCGCAATCGGCGGAACGTGCGCAAACGTCTTCGGCTCCGCTCCCGTACCGATGGAATTCCCCGAGCAAAAAGTCCGAACCCTCGAAGAAAACTTTCCCCCCGTCGCCAAAGTCAGCTACCGCGATCTCAAAGAAGGGGGCGCGCGCCAGATGATCTTCAAGATGCGCGAACTCCGCGAAGGGCAAGGAGTCGAAGCTTCTTCGCTCTTTGAAGTGACGCGTTATCCGATTCTCCCCCCCGAGGATCCAGCCCTTTATTCGATCCCGAGAAGCGTTTCTTCCGATTTGAGACGCTACCTCAGGGAGGGGAAATATATGGAATCGAATACGAAATTGATTCGCACGCTCGCGAAGGAAACGACGGAAAACGTCGACTCGGCTTGGGAAAAGGTCGACGCGATTCTAACCTACGTGCGCGACACAGTGCAATATAAAGAAGTCTTGATCGACAAGACGATGCGCGGAGCGCTCGCCGCGTATCGATCGCGCGAAGGGGACTGCGAAGACATGTCCGCGCTCTTCATCGCCATGTGCCGCGCGATCGAGATCCCCGCGCGACTCGTTCGCGTGCCGGGGCACTGCTGGGCGGAATTCTACCTCGTCGACGACGAAAAGAACGGATACTGGTTCCCCGCGCAAGTCGCCGGAACCGAAGAGCTCGGCTCGATGCAAGACACGCGCGTTATCCTTCAGAAGGGAGATTCCTTCCGTCTGCCGGAAAGTCCGAAAGAGGAAGAACTGTACGTCAAAGAACTCTTCATGGGCGTCGTCAAAGAAGGCGGGCCCGACCCGCAATACCAATTCATCCAAGAAACCGACGGACGGTAACGCCTAGCCCCGTCCAAGAAACAAAGAGCCCGCGCGTCGCTGGGGAAGGCCTTCTTGTCCACAGGGGGCAGGCAAGGCGTCGACGCGCGGGCTTTTTATTGTTTTATCCGAAAGATTATCGTCGTGAAGTCGTCGGCTCGGGGGTCGCCGTCATGGCGGCGTCGTTCGTGAACTGCTTCGGGGTCACGACCTGCTGAGTAATGTTGTCGACGATCGTCGCGCGTTTTGCGACGTTGGCGTAGAATTCACCCGCCGCGGTCGCCTCGCGCATCTTGCGAAGCTGCGAAACGATTTGATCTTTAACGTCGTCGAGAGTTACGTCGCGCGCCGGAATAATCTCCTGGCAGTAAAGGATGACGTAAGTCGACGCGTCGACCTGAATGACCTGAGACAATTCGCCCGGCTTGAGTGAGAACGCTTCGTCTTCAAGCTGAGGATAGCCGCCGTTGCGAACGATCGGGGCGATGCGTCCGCGCATCTGCTTTCCGTCGGGCTCGACGGAATATTCCGCCGCGAGTTCGCCAAAGACGTCCTCTAATGAACGGTTTTCCGCGCTTGGCATAGATCGCGCCTTCTGCCAAACTTCGCGCGCGCGACGCTCTTCGTTAAGGACGATTCCAAGGCACTGCACGCTCTCGCCAAAGTTCGCTTCAAAGCTCTTCTGAATATCTTCGTCGGTAATCTTGACCATTCCTTCAGACAACTTGCGCAGCGCGACGCCCGGCCACACGATCGAGGTGCGGTAGTAGTCTTCCGTGCAATTGTACTTCGCCAATTCCGACGCAAGATACTCCTTGATGTTGGGAGAACCGTCTGGAAGAGGGGTTGTCGTTTCTGCGGCGCGAATCCAAATATCCGTCGCCACGTCCTGATCGGAAACCTCAACGCCGACTTTCTTACATTCTTGGCGGATCAACGTGATGGAAATGAGCGTCGTTAGATCCTGTTCCGCATAGAGTTTCATGCACATTTCAACGACAGCGTCAAGGTAAATCGGTTTGCCGTCGATCGTCGCCGCGACGTTCGGATACTGCTTGCGCATTTCCGGATTGCCAATAATATTGACAACGTTAGCTTCGCGTCCCAAGCGTTCGAAGAGCTCGTTTGCCGCGCTCTTGAGCTTCGCCGCGCTCGCTTGAACCTGGATACGATCCTTAATCAACGCCATCTGATCCTCCGAAACGACCGAGTCGTACTGATTCTCGCAACGGAAGAAGACGTACTGGTTTTGAGGGCCGTAGGGACCGATCACCTCGGAGACTTCGTCCTTCTGCAACGCGAAGAGGACGCTCTCAAGCTGTTCGTCGTCGAGGGTTCCATGGAAGATCGGCTGCATGCGTCCCTTGTTGGAAGCGGTCAAAGCGTCGACCGACTCTTCCTTCGCAAGCGTCCCGAAATCTTCGCCCCCTTCAACGACGCGCTTGCGCAACTCGTCCGCCTTCTCCTTCGTCGAACTCACGATCATTTGCAAACCGACGGAAGGACCGTATGATTTTAAATACGCTTTTTCAAGCTCTTCGTCCGACAGCTTAATTTTGTCCGCCACGAGAGCCTGCAAAGCGAGTCGAGGCCAAACGACCTCCTCCGCGTACTCCTGATACCCCATCGAGGAATCTTTTTCCACAACGTCAAGGTACTGAGCGCGCGTCAATCGGAAAGACTTAGCCAATCTCTCGATCTCCTCGTCGACGTCAGTGCGCGTGATCGCGAGACCCTGGCGTTTGCACTCCGCCAAAACCAACGCGCGATTCAAGATTCGCGAAAGAACGTCCTCGCCGTGCGCTTTCAAAGACTCCGCGCGAAGCGTTTCGAGCGTAATCTTCTCGCCGTTCACCTCCGCGACAACGTCGGGATAACGGCGCTTCGCGTCTTGGCGTATCGGGTTGTCGTCCGCCACATGACGCGCGACGCGCGACGCCGATTCGCGCACTGGAGTCGTTTTCGATCCCGTCGCCGCGATCGAAACGTTCGCACAAAGACCCGCGACTAGCGTCGCCGCAAGCGTTCCGGGAATAAGCTTTTTCAATCCGTTCATAACAATATCCATTCGCATACTTGTATCGCATCAATTGATCGTCGGCAACCGACGGTCAATCAGGCTTGTCCTGCAACCTAGAAGCTCAACGCGCTTCTCACTACGAAGGCTCCGTTTCGCGACTATACCCAATATGACTAACTCGCGTCAATAGAGCTTTCTTCAAAAACCTTTTTACTAAGAACTTCGAGAATTAGCTCTCAACAAATAGGAGGTTAAACCGTCATGTCAGATGGAGCCCGCCATATCGAACGCACCTTCGTCATGCTCAAACCCGACGCGCTCGAACGCTCGCTCATGGGCGAAATTTTAGGCCGTTTTGAAAGAAAAGGACTCAAACTCGTCCGTCTCGAATTGCGACGCGTCACGAAAGAGCTCGCCGCAACCCATTACGCGCATCTTGTCGACAAGCCGTTTTATCCGGAACTCGAAGCGTATATTACGCGCGGCCCCGTCGTCGCCTGCGTCTGGGAAGGAATAGACGCGATCCGCGTCGTGCGCAACCTCGTCGGCGCCACGGACTCGATCCTCGCCGCCGCAGGAACAATTCGCGGTGATTTCGGAGTCGACAAAACCGAAAATCTCGTTCACGCCTCAGACTCCCCCGAGTCCGCCGCTGTTGAAATTCGGAATTTCTTCAACGAATCGACGTCGACCCTTTAATAGAAGAAAGGCCCGATTCCATAGCGAAACCGGGCCTTTCTAATTTTTACCAACACGGACGATTACGGGCGCAGTTCCAAATAACGCGCGTTCTCGTCGGCGCGAGCGTCCATCTCTTTGATCTCGTCCGCGGAAAGGGTTCGCAAACGAATCGTCTTGATCAAACCTGTGCTAACCCAGCTAGCAAATCCCAGCGGCTTCGATTTTTCAACCTCGAAGCGAGTCGTAATCCTATGATCGACGATTGGGTAATCGATGATCGCTTCGTCGTTCACCCACACGCGCACAGTCTTCTCGGAAACCTGGACGCGGAAACGATACCACTTGCCCGTCTTGAAGTTGTAAAACGACGACGTCGAATTTTCCGACGCGTCCATGTCGTCGATACTCGACAAACCGGCGACGTATCCGCCCCAACCGCCGTTGACGAAGGTGACGAAGTCCTTGCCGATCGGGAAAGTCATCGCGGCGAAGAAATCGCTTCCGTCGTAACGCTTGGCGACGTACTCAACTTCGTAGTTCGCCGTCGGGAGTTTAATACCGGAGCCCTCCTCGTCAAAATGGACGGAGGTCGTCGTCGGGCCCATTCCGAGTCGGAGACAGCCGTCTTTCACCTTCACGGCGGACTCGCCGCCGTCCATGTTGTCAACCCAGTTTTTGAGGGTTTCTCCATCGAATAGGGACGTCCACTCGTACTTGGAATCGTCCGCTTGAGACTGAGCGATCGCGTCGTAATCGTCCTCAGACTTGTCCTTATTCTTATCGCTAGCAAATGTTGCGCACGTCAACGTCAACGCGGTCGCCGCCGCGAACAAAAAGAGCGCGATACGTTTCATTGCAGGTTCCCTCGCAAAAATAGATTCATCAACCCCTGCCCCTCGGGGAAACGTCGAGTCGAACGTTCTCCCGTCGTTTCGTCGTAGGTTGCAAAACCGTCTCCCGTCACGTCGGAGCCAACGATCGCCCACGGGACAAATCCGCGCGAATGCGTCTTCATCGAAACCGGCGTCGGATGATCCGGCGAAATCAGGAGTCGCCAATTATCAAACGATTGTAGTTTTTCCAAAATAGGAGGCAGAACGAGGGCGTCGATCTGTTCAAGTGAAGCGATCTTCTTCTCAACGCTACCTTCGTGTCCCGATTCGTCGGGAGCTTCCACATGGACGACGACAATATCGTATTCGTCGAGAGCCTTTGCCGCCGCGTTCCCTTTGCCGCTAAAGTTCGTGTCGACATATCCGGTTGCGCCTTCGACTTCGAGAACGTCCCAGCCAAGGTTGCGGGCAATCCCGCGCAGGAGATCAACGGCGGTAATCATCGCGCCGGGCCCCCACGAAAACGCCTTTGAAAACGGTTGTAAAGTCGGACGCTTTCCCTGTCCCCAGAGCCAACAATCGGTCGCGGGGAGGAGTCCTTTCGCGACGCGTCGCGCGTTCGTCGGACTCTTTTTGAGCGCTTCGGCGCATCGTTCCATCAACGCGAAAACTTGCGCGCCCCCCGGACCTTGAGGATAGACGTCGACAATCGAACGATCCGTGTAATCGTGGGGCGGAGCGGTTTTCGTCTCCTGCGCGAAGGGGAACGGAGCGGCGTTGGAATCGGGTCTGAAGATCGCTAGGTTGCGATAGCTTACCCCCGGGAAGAATTCGACGCTTCCGCCGAGTTCGGGCGCGATTTCCCGCCACAGGGGGGCGACTTCGCGCTGTACGTCCGCGATGATCTCTTCGGCTTCGGCGGTGGTAATATGCCCGGCGGTGAAATCCTTCATCACGCCGTTTTCAAGGGTAACCAAGTTGCAACGAAACGCCCAATCCTCGGGGCCTAATTCAATCCCTTGCGCGGCGGCTTCTAGGGGAGCGCGACCGGTATACGTTGTCAGCGGATCATACCCTAAGAGGGCTAGGGTCGCGACGTCGGAACCGGGGGAAAGCGCGTCCGGAACGTTGTGAGAAAGGCCTTGCGCCGCTCGCGGAGCCCAATGATCCAAAGTCGGAGTCTTCGCCGCTTGCATGGGCGTTCGTCCGTCTAACGAATCGATCGGTAGGTCGGCAAACCCGTCGGGAATGACGATGACGCGTTTGCAATGATTCATAGTCGAGTCCTTCTAATGCAGAATCGCCGCCGTCGATCGCGGCGACTATTTTAAATCTTGCGTCGCAACGACGTCGGCGTCCGACTCCAAAATATTGGAGATCAGGACGTCGCCGCGACGTATAGGCAAATGGACGCGCAGCGCGTTGATCTCGCGCATAGCGTCGAACATCAATTTTTTAGGAATTGGACGCGACGTTCTCACGGGGGCGACGGCGATCTGAGAATCGTTTTGGTCGACCACGCAAACGGTCGTCGTGATTGTTCGGACAGGATTGACAGCCTCCGCCAAGCCATGAGCGGCGCCGCGAGGGCACGAGTTTCCAGTAACGACGCCCGCTTCCGCGTCGACCTCTAGCTGGCATCCTCGCGGACAGACAATGCATGTCATTTTTTGCAAACTCATCTTCACGTCCTTTCGTTATGACAGCGCGTAAGTCGCGCGGCAGTTTTTCGTTTCCCAGAAATCCACGCGCTTCACGTTAAGCCCCATATCGCGCGCGCGTTCAAAGATCTTTTTCGCAAGAAGCTCCGCCGTCGGATTGCCGTCAAAGAGAATCGGCTCCTCCCCTGCGGCTCGCAAAACTTCGGCGAGAGGATCGTCTTTCGCCAAGAAGACGCGATGGTCGAGAAATTCGTCAATCCATTTTCCAACGGTTGATTTCACCTTAACAAAATCCATCGCCATTCCCTGTTCGTCTAGGCCTTCTTCCAGAATTTCGATCATAACAAGAGCGTTATGACCATGGAGGCGCCGACATCTACCGTCGTAACGATATAAACGATGCCCATAGGAAAAAGAAAACTCACGCGAAACAGAAAACATTACGACCTCCTCATTTGAAATAGGAAATTGTCCTTGTACCTATTGTAACGTCTTTTTCGATTTTTGGAAGAAGAAAGGGACTTTCTTCACGATTGTCCGTAGAAAACGGTAATCTTTCGAAAAATATTGCCGAATAGTATGGTAGAATAGATAAATTAAACAAGCTACTATTAACTGTAATCCAGGTTGATACGCGTTGACTAACGACGTCGCGATGAGTAGTCAAACGCGATCGGATATTATTCACACGTTCGATGGAAATCAGAGTTTGCCCCGTGAGGTCGCTAATTTCCTCGAAGGGTTGACGCCTCCGGGCGTCGCAAACTCATCACGGAGAATTCGTAAATGAAAGTGAAAATTTTTGTTGGTCTTTTCGTAGCCGCTTTCGCCATTGTCGCCTCGAACGTTAAGGCGCAGGACGCGACCGTCGCCGCCGCTACTCAATCTGTTCCTTCTCAGGTTTGCTACGAATGCGAACCCGCGTTTGGCTTTGGCGGCGGACTCGGTCTCGCTTCACGTTTTGGCGGTCGTAGTTTCGGTCTCAATTCGCAGAATTCCATTCGCGAAAGAATACGCGCCGCTCGCGCCGCCGACCATCCTATTGTCGAAGCTTCCCCCTATGCTAATCCGAACGGTTCTCTGCAAGACTGGACCCGCTTCCGATATTATCCATACGCCTACTATCCGCAGAACTTCTCCGAAAAAGCGAATATGAGCGTTCCTAAGTATCAGCCTGGCTATCAGAACTTCTATCCGGTTCCGCGTCGCTATCACGAAGGTTCGCACTTCATACTCGACGTCTTCTGATATTGGCGTTTACCCAATCCAATCCTTATGCCGTTCCTTTGGAGCGGCTTTTTTTATTACCACAAAAAAGAGCCTTTTTCATAAAAGCACAACAGTAGCGAACAAAAAAACCTAATTGTTAAAAAAGCGCTTGTCACCCTTTTCAATTATGCTATACTTTAGCTGTTCGAGGGAGACTTCCTAGTTTCACTAGACTTTGTAAGTGTATTTTAAGCGCCTCTTCTCCATTGCGAGAAGGTTGGATTTACAGAAGGAGATGCTCATGTTTAATGCGAAACGTCGTCACTGGTGGAAGCACACTATTTTCGATACGGCAGCGTGAACTTATCCTCTGCATAATAATTCAACTTTAAACTCAAGCGTTGCGTCTTTCTCAAGCGCAACGCTTTTTTATTGAGATTCAAAGAGCTTTCAACAAAACGTCTTCTAAGAAGAGTGGAGACAAGAACAAGAAATAAAAAAGGATCGAACTCATCATTCGATCCTTGAGCAGGGGTACAGGGATTCGAACCCCGAATAAGTGAGTCAGAGTCACCCGTGATAACCGTTTCACCATACCCCTAACTAAAAAGTACAGACATAATATACCCCCGCTTCTCTTTTCGTCAATGAACCTTTCTCCAAAATTCATGAAATTCTTTCAAAGATCGATCGCAACGCGCCAACTAGGCGCAACCAGAAAAAAGTCCTAAAACTAGCAAAATCAATAAACCCGTCAAAATTTCAATTCTTTTTACATTAAACTCCTATACTAACTCTAGAAATGAAATAGTCGTTTGTCAATTGCCGATATAATAGATAAAGTACGTTAGATTTAACGGGTTCTCTTGTAAAATTTAACGGTCTGTTATCGTCGAATTTTTTCGACACGTTAGAAATCGACGTCCTTTCTTGACGAAAAGAAAGCGCGTCTAAATCACCAAGGAAGCACGAGATGAGAAAATGACAAAGATTACAGGTTTTCTTGTATCGGCGTTACTCGTCATACTATCCTTTTGGTTGAATATTTGTTACAATCATGACGTTCTTGTCGGAGGCGTAAGGGTACTTGAGCCCGAACCTGCGGCGAGAACTAGCGAAGAAGCGCAGGCGGCGCGCCATGAAGATATTTCGTTGACGGAAGCGGGGCGTGAAATCAATCGCAAATCCGCGCCTTCTTCGGCGCCCGCCCAAGAGGATGAAGTCGCGCCTCAGCCGACTGATAATACGCCGAGCGATTCGAAGCCCCTGGAACCGGAACCCGAGCCTGAACCCTTCGTCGCGTCGCGCGAAAGTTCCGCGTCCCTCGTTTCCGCAAAGTTGACTCGTGAAGAAGAAACCTTCGTCGACGAGACTGTCAGTCCCAGCGGGGGAAAATTAGTTTCCATCCCGTCTTTTGACGTCGACGCGCTTCACGGAGAAAACAACGACGACGACCGAATTATCGGGCTCACGAAAGAGGATATGAAAAACGCGACGAAAAAACGCAGTTCGCGTTTCTAAGATTCCTCTCCATTCAACCAAAACGGGCGTTTCCTTCCAAGGGAACGCCTTTTTTATATTTTCCGCCGATGCCCCTCTCCTCTTCATACCTCGCCCTTGAGCAAAAAGCGTTCTCTCTCGGTCTATCCGCGCTTGGAGTCGCCGCGTCGGGGCCCGCTCGAACCTTCGACCTCTTCGTCCAATGCGTCGTCAAGGGACAATGCGCCGATCTAACCTATCTCACGGACGACGTTGAACTGCGCCGCTCTCCGACGTCCGTCCTCCCCGACGCGCGATCCGTCATTGTCGTAGCGCTCTCGGAAAGAACGCTGAAAGAAGAATCGCGCGACGCGACGGTGGAAATTTACTCGTCGCCGGAACTCCAATCTTCGAAAGAAGGCGCCCCCGTAGGGCGCGTCTCCGGATATGCGACATGTCTCGACTATCACGACCTTCTCAAAAAGAAATTACGCGCGCTTTCTCACTATCTAAAGGCGCAGTTTCCCGCCGCGTCGATTCGCGCGACGGTCGACACGGCGCCTATACTCGAAAAAAACTGGGCTTACGAAGCGGGAATCGGTTTCGTCGGTCTTCATTCGCTCGTGATCCATCCGAAACTCGGATCGCGATTCTTTCTTGGCGAACTCCTCGTTTCCATCGATTTTGAAAAACTCACGGGCCTTCCAGATCGAGAATCGTATCTCGCGGCCTTAAACTTACGCCGTCGCGAACTAGGCGAATCCCTCTTCGACGCGGAGGAATCCGCCGCGCGATGCCGTTATTGTCGCCGCTGCGTCGACGCATGTCCGACAAACGCTTTGGTCGGCGATCGAACGCTCGACGCGCGGCGTTGCCTCAATTACTGGACTATCGAAACGAGGAACGAGATCCCCGAGGAGATAGCCGCCGCTCTCAATGGACGGCTTTTTGGCTGCGATTTATGCCAGAGGGTCTGCCCGCACAACGCGACTCTTGACATAGCGACGCCGCGAGAAATTCCCTTAGATTCTGTGGAACAACTCGACGACGCCTCGTTTCGTCGTCTTTTCAAAAAAACGCCCGTCTTTCGCGCTCATCTAGAGGGCCTGCAACGTGTCGCGCACACTTTAATGGCTCAAAAAAACTCTAGCAAGAAAAAATAGAGTCCGGCGACCGGAATAAATTCCAAATCGCCGGACTATTCCCCCCCTGGGAACGTATCTTGAAGACACGAAGACGTGTCGTTATCTTCTTCGGCGGCTTATTGGAAGAACCTCAAAGCCGCAAATTTCTCGTCGCAATTACCTCCATGCAATCGCACCGACCAAGGAAAAAACTCACGCGTCCTTGCGTTTGAGCTTGTTATGAGTCTTTTCTTAAAGGCTCGTCTTTTTCCTTCTGTATTACATATATCGGTGAAACCGTTTTTCTACTTTAAAGAATGAACCAAATTTTTCAAAAAAAGATATTCTACCGTCAATTCCTACCTTCCGGTCTCGAATGAAAATGCGGAAACATCGAGTCGTTCCGATAATACGGCAAAAAAAATCCGCGACTTCCTTGCGAAAGTCGCGGATTATATCAAGTCGCGGCGCTACGACGCGCGCTTATCGACGAATCAGAAGACGTCGAAAAGGTCGTCGGAATCGTCCAGAACCGCCAGGTCGACGTCGAGGTCGAGAGCGTCGCTCATGTCGGCGAACGCCTCGTCAAGAACGGCTCCGGAGTTGACGACGAACTCGGGCAAAACTTCGAGGTTGCCCGCAGAGGCGGCGAGGAAGGGCTTGAGAGGTTCATCCTTCGTGCCGACGCGGTTGCCGTCGACGCCGTCGTAAAGGGTGACGTTATCGGCGACAGAACCAACGACGTTGTTCTTGCTATTGACGTAGTTGACAGCCGCGCGGCCCCAGACGTCGGCGGTCGCGTTCTTGTTCGTGCCGACGTTTTCAGCGACGTAGCTTCTGGTAAGAACCGTCTTGCCAAACTCGTTGACGATACCGCCGTAGTAGGTCGCGGTGTTGCCGCCGACGCGCGAATCAATGAAGGTCAATTCGCTGTCGTAAGCGTAGACCGCGCCGCCGTACTTCGTGGCTTCGTTTCCGAAGATCGTCATGTTGACGAAGTAGACGTTTCCGCTCAGAACGTTCACCGCGCCGCCGTTCGTTCCCAAACCGCCGGTAATCGTGAAGTTCGAGAGGGTGACGTCCGGAGCGCCAAGGATGACGCTGGGGATATCGATCTCGAAGACGCTTCCCGCGCGGTTGCCGTCGATCGTAACGTCGACAGAGCCGCCGTTGATGTTGACGTCGCGAGTAAGAGCGACCGGCGAATCGACAACGATCGTCTTGCCGTTGAGCTCGTCGGAGAAGGTCACGGTATAGTCGAACTGTTCGGCGTAGGCAATCGCTTCGCGCAACGAAATCTTTCCGTCATACGGATCGACAACGTCGAGTTCGGTATCGACGACGACCGACGCAGAGTCGACATAGAGGCTCTCGTAGCATCCGATATCGACCGTGCCATTCTTGACGCGCGGATTGCCGTGCAAGTCGACTTCCGGATCGGCGTGGGTCAGGGCTAACGTCATGAGGTAATCGTTATTACCGCGGTTGGTCGCCCACGAGGAGGAACCGAGGCGATAATCGCCCTTCGAGGCGTTCACGAAGAGCTCGCTCGAACTGTAGGTAATGCAGTCGCTACCGTAAATCGCTTGACGATAACCAGGATTATTTTGGGAAATACGTCGAGTGAAACCGTTGGTGACAATCGAGTTGTAAGCGCGCGCCGTACCGCCGTAATAGACGCCGCCGATGATCGTCGTGTTGTAAATGTGCGCCAAACCGCCCTGATCGTTATCGTTATCCCAAACGCGGATCGACGTGCCGAAACCTTCCATCAAGCAGTTATGCGTGGTCAGAATGGAGACCGGCATGACGTTGATACCGACGATATCATGGTTTCCAACCAGTCTGACGTTACGAATATCAAGATGGGTCGGGTAGTATACGGGAACGCTTGGAGCGGCGGTTCCGAGGATCTGGAACATTGCGATAGGCGTCTGCTCCTTATCGCTAAGCGTGTATTTCGTGGCGTTCTCGCCGGAAAGCGCGGGATCGATACCGCCTTGAATCCTCGAGCCGTCGATCGTGATCCCGCCGAGACCGGAAAGCGCCGACGCGTCGATCAAGTAATCGAAGACGACTTGAGAGTAAGGAGAAGTCTTATCGAAATACAACGAAGAGTTAAGGTAAATCGTGCCGCCCGCAAGGCTCTTGTCAAAGGTAATCGGCGAGTAGTAGACGTTGTTATAGACGCTCGCATTATTCATCGCGTTGGACGAATTATAAGAGCTGTCGTCGACGCTACCGCAACCTGCGCCCGAAAGGTTATCGCTCGCGTTAGCGACGGCTTCGCGCAAGGAGATGAGTCCGTCGTATGGATCGACGATATCGTCGAGGGTCGTAACGATCGTCGAACGTTCCTCACGCGCTGCCTGATACGCGCCAGGGCTGACGACGCCGGCGATATAGACTCCGTTAAGGTCGCTCGCGCCAGGATAGACGTAAGCGTAGGAGCCCGTATTCTTCACCGCGCTATGCGTCAGGCTGAGACGGAAGTCGTTGTTCGCGAAATTGTTGAATCCAGGATCAACGGCGTTGTCAAAACCGTAACCAATCGTCGAATGAGACGAGTAAGCGCGGAGTTTGGCGGCGTCTGTCGAGGAACCGGCGCTGCCGATTACCGAGTAAGCGAGGAAGTAATCGCCCATCAACTCGACGTCGCGCGTTACCGTTCCGACTTCGGAAGCCTGATTCTGAGCGACAATCGTGTTGTAAAGATTGACGGTGGAGCCGGCAACCGAGTAGACGCCAGGTCCATACAACGCGGTATTCTTCGTGATCGTCACATTGTAAAGATCCAATTTTCCAGTCGATCCCATATAGACGCCGCCGCCGTAAGCCGCCGACTCGCATCCGTAGATCAAGACGCTTTGCAACGTCGCGTCGCCGCTGTTGATCGTGACGCCAGCGCCGAGATGCGAGCTCTCGCCGTTCGCGATAATCAACCTTGAAACTCGGACTTCGCCGTCCGACTGAATCACAAGACCCGCTCCGGCATGTCCGGCGTCAATCGTCGAACCGCTACCATAAAGGGTGATCGGGCTGTTAATCGTCAGCGAACCGAGAGTGGAGTCGACCGCGATTTCATAAGCAGACTTGCAGACAACCGAGATATTCTCATAACCGTAGCGATAGAGATCGTCGGCAAGCGCCAAGGCTTCGCGCATGGAGGTCACGCCGTCGTTCGAATCGACAACGTCGCGTTTCGTCGTAACGGTGATCGTCACGTTGCGACCAGCCGCGCTCGTGATCGGGTTGTCTTTCGCCTGCTGATTTTCGAAGGCGCCCATATCGACCGTCGTGTAGTAGATGCGGCGATTTCCTTCGATATCGTACGTATCATAGGTGCCGTTGATCGTGTTCTGCGCGAAATAGGAATTATCCCCCGAGTTCGTCGCCAAGGAGTTGTTCGTCAGGTGATAATCGCCGTTATCGGCGTCGACGAAGAGGTCGTTGACCGCTTCGGAGAGGTCGTTCGTCGCGGAGCCGATGAAGGAACCGTGCCCAGAAGTCTGCGCGCTCAATGAATCGGAACGTTCGACGATCGATCGCATGACGACGACGCCCGCGACCGTTTCATAGACGTATTCGACAGTGTACGAAATCGTCACGTCGAGAGTCCGATCAAAACGAGTGACGTTGTTCTCCGTAGAGTAACTCTTAATGAGAACAGACGCGGATTTGATCGGATACTCCACCGTGACGCCGTTCTCAGTGTAGGAGAAGGTCGTCTGAGTCGCCAACTCCGCTTGCAACTCAGCGGCGATTTCCCTGAGTCTATCATTCACGTAGCTGTCGGTAGCAACATAGTTATTGAAACCATTTTCTATCGTGTAGTTGCATCGAGCCAAGGTTCCCGTCGACGAGATTATGATGTAATCGACGCTTTCCGTGGCGACGATCTTATCGCCGTCGGCGAAGTTGACGAGAGCGCCCGTCGTCGAACCAAGTCGGAACTCGCCGTCAACATAGTAGACGTTTTCGGTCATACCAGTTTCAACGCTAGTCCAAAGGGTCTGCGCGCCATCGGCGAAGTCCTTATCAAAGATCACGCCTCCGCTGTACCACTTGCCGGCGATGTATTCGAGTTCGACGTCCTCGTTCATCTGGAGAACGGAGTCTACCTGCAACTGATACTCATGCATCCCCACTCTATAAATCCAATAGGAACCGTCATAGTAAACAGTCGAGCCGCGATAAATTGCCGTCATTCCTTCTGTCGGCACAATCTGCACAGAGTCGTCGTCGTACTGACTGACGTGCTGGTAAATTTGAGTATCGCGATTCGTCGTAGTCATTGTTAAGGCTTTTTCGTCGCCCTTAAAGACGTCCTGCGCGTTGGAATTATCGCTGAGGATACTTCTCGCAACGATGGTGTTCAGGAGCGTCAGACGGCCCTTCTCGCTGTAAATCGCCGCGCCAGTTTCCTCGTCGGTAGAGAGTCCGACGTTATCGACGACGGTGCAGTTGACGAGGGACGCAAGCGCCGTGTCGCTGTTCTCGTTGACGTAGATCGCGGAACCGGAAACAGCCGCCGTATCGGTGATGAGCGAGTTGTAGAGGGCGATCGAACCCTGACGCACGTAGATCGCGCCGCCTTGCTCGACGGTCGGGACGGCGTCGTTACGACGACGTTCCGTATAACGATTCGTGAGCGTAACGCCGTTGACGACCGTATCGCCGGCGTTGATGTAAATAATACTCTGGTCGCCAGCCTCGTCGGAGTTCGTGATCGTCAGACCTTTAACGTTGTTCGTAAGGCCGTCGATCGTCACGCTCTGGGAAATGACGAGGCTCGAATCCAGGTAGATCGTACCGCCAGAGAGGCGTTCGGCGAAGGTGATCGTGCTCGCCAAACCGTAGTTGTTGGCGTAGCTGACAGCTTCGCGGAGGGAGATGAGGCCGTCGTACTCGTCGACGACGTCGTCTAACGTCGTGACCATGAGGCTCGGGATCTCCTTCGGGCCGAGCGGGGATTCGTACGCTCCAATATCGACGAGCGTGCCGACGATGCGGACGTTTCCGTCGACGTCGAAAGAAGGCACGGCCCCGTTGGGCAACCTGATCTTCGTGGAGTCGCCGCCGTTGACGGCGACGGAGACTACGTCGTTTTCGTCGCGTCCGAGGGTGAAGTCGTTGTTTTCAACGTCGACAAAGCAAGGATCGACCGGATCGCTCGCCGTTCCGACATAACCGCCGTAGAAGTCGTACTGACGCGCAAAGGCCGCGCTCGCCGCGCCGATGAGGGAGGTTCCGATTTCGCCGACATTGGCGATCGAGACGTCGAGACCGGCTTCGCCGTTGACGGTGTTCTTCGCGATGAGCGTGTTGTAGAGGTTCATCGCGCTGCCGCGACTCCAGACGCCGCCGTACGCGCCGGTCGCGTTGTTGTTGGCGACCGTGCAGTTAATCAGCGTCATCACATTCGCGCTCGGATCGTCGAGAACCGCGTTCGCGTTCGAGGCGACGCCCGCGCCGTACATCGCTTCGTTGCCGTAGATCGAGCAACTAATCAACGTCGCCTTACCCGTCTGATGATACACGCCGCCGCCGTAAGACGCGTTTCCGCCCGTAATCTTCAAACCGGAGATCGTGATCGTGTCGGCGACGGTATCGGCGACGCCGCTCAGGATGAGGACGGGACATTCTTCTTCGGCGAATTCGGCGGTTAAGGTAACGGCGCTGCTGAGGTAGGTCGCGTCGATCGTCAAGCACTTCGTAATTTCGAGAGAGCTTTGAAGTTCGATCGTTCCCCCTGCGAGGCTCGGGTCAAAGGTAATGTTGCGGTCGACAACCGTCGTCTTACCGTCGACGTAGAATGAAGAACCGGCGTATTCGACGGCTTCGCGGAGCGAAATCAAACCGTCGAATGGATCGACGACGTCTTCAAGGGTCGTAACGACGACGCTCGGGGCTTCAGCGGCGATCTGATATTCGTAAGCGCCGATATCGACGGTGCCGCCGACGATACGATCGTTGCCGAGATAATCGACGTTCACAGCGGAGGTGTTGCCCGCCGCGCGAAGGATCGACGCGTAGTATCCGGGATAACCGACGAGGCGGTTCGAACCGGCGTTGACGGCGATAGAGTTCGGATCGAGCTCGAAGTTGAGCGTTCCGGCGGACTTGAAGCCAGGATCGACAGGCGAATCCTCAACGCCAAAGACGTTGCCGTTGGCGCCGCCGAGAGTTTCAGCGTCGTTCGCGGTCGCAATACCGACGATGCTCGCCGTCGAACTGAGCTTACCGAGGACGTAAACGTCGTAATTATCGGCGGCAGAACCGTTTTCGACGGCGTTCTGGGCGACGATCGAGTTCTGGAGCGAAACGGTTCCGTAAGCGTAGACGCCGGGGACGCTAGGCGCGTCGTTCTTCGCGATCGTCGTATTGAGCATCGTGATGGAGCCCGCAGTGGAGTAGATCGCGCCGCCCGCTTCTTCCGCTTCATTGTCGTAAATGACGACGTTAGTGAGTTCGATCTGACCGCCGGTCTGATAGATCGCGCCGCCGCGCGTCGCGGAACCGCCGGTCAACGATACGTTCACAAGCTTGAGCTTGCCGCTTGCGACGTTGAATAGACGATCGTCGGAACCGACAAGAGTCAAACCGCCGGGGACGCCGGACGCGTCGATCACGATATTGGAGTTGACGTCGATCGCGCCAAGGAGAGAGTTGAGCTGGATCTCGGCGGAACCGATGAAATCTTCGCCCAAATCAAAGGTGATCGGAGCGCCAAACTGTTCGGCGATCGTCAACGCTTCGCGCAAGGAGATGAAGCCGTCGGTTTGGTCGATTGTGTCGGCGAGGGTCGTCACGACGGTCGAAGGCACGTCGCGATACTGAGATTCGAAAGCGCCCATATCGACGACGGAACCGACGATACGCTCGTTAGCGTTCAAGTCGAACTTGAGACGGACGCCGTCGGGACCGTACGCATACTGATTGACGCCGCTGTTAATTGCAAGAGACGCCGAGCTGAGGGTGTAATCCCCCGCTTCGAAGTTCGTAAAGAGCGGATCGACGGGGTCGGACGCGACGCCGACGATGTTGCCGTTGACGCCGTTGCGAGAGGACCACGGATCCATCGAGCCGATGAGGTTGGCGGTCGCTTCGAAGTTGGTGGCGTAAACGTCGACGTTCTGCGCGCCGCCGTTCTTAGCGACGATCGAGTTCGCCATGACGACAAGGCCGTCGATCGCGAAGACGCCGCCGTAAACAGCCGCCGTATTCGCGGTAATCGTCGTGTTATAGATATACGTCTGACCGCCGACCATGCACATCGCGCCGCCGTAACCCTTCTTGGTTCCCGCGCTGTTGCCGGTGATCAAGGAGTCGATGACGTAAAGGACGCCGCCTTCTTGATAGATCGCGCCGCCGTTGCGTTCGGCAACGTTGTTCTTAACGACGGAGTCGACGATGGAGACAGAGCCGCCGCGTACTATGATAGCGCCGCCGTTTACGTTCGCGGCGCTCGAGTGCGCGTTTGCGAATGTAAGGCCGTACATCTCGACGTCCGCGCCGTTCGTGAAGATGAAGAGCGGAGCGTTGGAGGCGGAGCCGTCGATCGTGATATCGCGATACTGCGTCTGCCCCAGGTCGTTCGTATAGGCGGAGGTGATCGTCACGGCGCAATCGACGACGATCGTTTGCAGATCGGCGTCAAGAGTAACGACGGCGGAATCGGAGAGCGCGAAGAGGTCGTTCGAGAAGGTGACCGTGCGTTCTTCAACCGTCTTGCCGTAGGAGGCGTAACGAATCGCTTCACGCAGCGAAACGAGCCCGTCGGTTGGATCGACGATATCTTCGAGAGTCGTGACGACAGTCGAGAAGTCTTCGATCGCCAAATTGGCGGAGTACGCGCCGACGTCGACGCCGGTATCCGTCAAGCGAGAGTTGCCCGCGTAATCGACAGTAATCGCCGTCTTCTTGCCGGTGAAGCTGGTATAGTAGTTGTATTCGACCGATCCGCCGTTGACCGCGATGGAACTTCCGGAAAGACGCAGGTTCCATTGAGTCCAATCGGCGCTCTTGTCGAAGTCGTTGAAGTTCGGAGCGTAGTGGAGATTCGTCGCCGCAATCGTCTGGAAAGAACGATCAACCATGGAGTATTGAACGTCGGCGACGTTCTTCAAATTGAGGTCGTAACCGCCGTTGTCGCCGATGATCGAGTTGTAAACCTTGACGTCGCCGCCGATGGAAGTCACGCCGCCTTGGTAGTTGCCGACGATCGTGTTGCCGACGAGTTCCATCGTACCGCCCGAGACGAGGACGGCGTAGGTTCCCGATTTAGAGGATTCGTCGCCGTTCGCGAGGATCAAAGAGCTGACGACGGAGGTCGCGCCCTTCGACAAGATCGCCGATGAGTTGTAAGCGACGTTATCCGCGATAAGAGCGCGATTAACAAGGAGATTTCCGACAGTGTAGATCGCCGCGCCGCCGAGTTCCGCGACGTTCGACTGCAACTTCGCGTTCGTAATCGTGAGAGTTCCGACGTTGTAGACCGCGCCGCCGCTTTCGGACGCTTCGTTGCCGACGAAGGCGGAGTTCACGACGTTAGCGACCCCTTCGTTATATAGGCCGGCGCCGACGGTCGCCGTATTGTTCGAAATTTCGGACGACTTCGAGATCGTTAAGGTTCCGACGTTGTAGACCGCGCCGCCGCGATCGGCGTTCGCGTTCTGGATCGTCGAACCGGCAAGGGTCGCGGAACCCGCGTTGTAGATCGCGCCATACTGCGATTCGACGCCGTCGATCGCGACGCCGGTAACGGTCAACGTCCCTTCGTTATAGATCGCGCCGCCGCGGTTTCCGCTAACGCCTTCAATCGTCGAAACTTTCGTCGTCGATTCCAAATCAACGCGTCCGAGGTTGTAGATCGCGCCGCCGTCGCCAGTCGACTGAGCGTTCTGGATCGTGAAGTCCTTCAAGCGAAGATTCGTGTTTTCAGCGACGTAGATCGCGCCGCCTTCGTCAGAGGATCCGTTAAGGAGCGTGACGCCGCTAATATTCACGAACGCGGTCGGATTCGTCTCGCGATACGCGTCGACGGTGAAGACGCGGCTTTCGCCGTTCGCGTCGATCGTCAGACCGGCGTTGAGAGTCGCGTCGAGAGTGATAGCGCGTTCGATGGAGAGGGCGCCCTTTTCGAGGAGAATCGTGCCCGATTCCAGTCCCTTCGCAAAGGTGATCGACGTTCCGAGGGTCACTTCCTCAGTCACAGTCAAACCGGACTTGAAGTAACGAACGACGCCGTTTTCGTCGGTAAGCTTCGCGCCTTCTTCAAGCTGAGCCTGAGAGAAGGTGGAACGCTGATAGGTGATATTCGCGCCGGTGGGGGCGATCATCTTAGTGTTGACGGGGACTTTGACTTCAACGCCGTCGACGTCGGTGAAGACGCCGTCGGTCAAGGTCAGTACCGCGCCGGACGAATAGAGAACGACCGTTTCCTTTCCAACAGTCTCGGTGATATCTTGCGCCAAGGTATACTTGCCGTTTTCAATTTCAACGGAACGGGTCGTGACGATAGAGCCTTCTTCGCCCAAGCCGCCTTCGGCGTCGACAAAGTTGAAGGTCGCGCCGTCGACGAGCATGAAGGTCGCGTCGAAGGTCGACGTCGTCGTCTGATTGCTTTCGTCGGTCGTCGTGACGTTGAGGGTCGCGGTGAAGGCGTTCTTGCCGTCGTAAGTAAGGACGTAAGTTCCCTCGTCGAAGGTCGCGACAGGAGTCGTGGAGCTAATGGACGCAGCGGTGAGATTGACGGAAATTTGCTGTCCCATCATAAAGGTCGTCGTAGCGCCATGCGAGAAGGAGCCCATCTCCCCGTTCTCGAGAACAATCGTCGAGCCAATCTCGACCGGGATACCAGACGCGAGGAGCAGCTTTGCGCCGACTACGGTCGCCTTCGATCCGTTCGTCAGGGTTACGACGTCCCCTCCTTCGAGTTGAATGGAATTACCCTTCGCGTCGGTCATGAAGACGCCGGGGGTCTCGTAATATTGGCCCTGCTGAATCGCAGAGACGCCGTCGAAGGAGATCAACTTGCCATTGGAGACGACATACTTGACGCCTTCTTCGTCGTAGACGACGTCCCCTTCCTTCAATAGCGTGTCGACGTTGTAGGTAGTTCCCGCGTAAGCGATCGCTTCGCGCAAGGAGATTTCGCCGTCTGTCGCGTCGACAATATCGTCCAGAGTCGTCACAACGGTCGAGGGAGTTTCGCGATCTTCCAGCGCGACGGTGTATTCGTAGGCGCCCGCGTCGACCGTTCCAGCCAATCCGATACGGTCTTCACCGGCGAGATCCGAGACAATCACGACGCCGCCGCTGAGTTTCACGGCGGAGTTCTGACCGATATCGAGAGCTTCGGAAGTCTTAGTCAAGCGATAATCGCCGTTTTCAGCGTCGACGAAACCAGGATCCGCAGCGCCGACGACGTTCGTCGCGTCATAGGTCAAGTTCGAGAGATCGGCGTCGTTGAGGGCGACGATCGTATTCTTCAAGGTCGTTTCGCCTTCTCCGCCAACGAGGAATCCGTTCGTCTTGTTATTGACGATCGTGTCGTTGACAAGGAGGAGATAACCGTTGTTTTCAATGATCGCCTCGTCCTGAACGCTGGAGTCGGCGAGGAGGCAGTTCGCCAATTCGAGGGAAGCGCCTTCATCGACGACAATCGCGGAATCGCCGGCGTTCGTCAGCTTGAGTCCTACGATCGTAGTCGTCTCAGAGCCGGTCGCGCGAATTAAGGTATGAACGTTGGAACCGCTAAGGGTGATCGGATTAGCAGCGCCGGAACCGATGACGGCGCCGCCGTTGGCAAAGACGATCGGGCCGGCAGTTGCGTTGAGTTCGAGAGTCTGACCTTCGAGAGACGGGTCGAAAATCACCTTTTTAATCGTCTCGATCTGAGCAAGTTCGACGCCCTTAGAGATCGCGATCGGCTCGCCGTTAAAGTAGAGACCGGTCAAACGGGTATAAGGAACTTCGCCGACAAAGAGACGGTATTCTTGACCTACTTTCTTGACGGTGACTTCGCGTCCTTCTTCTTCCGCAGCGGCAGTGGAGAGAACGTCTCCGTCTTCGAGGTCGAAGACTGCGGTTTCACCGTCGATCGTCACGGAACCGACGAGTTTGAATTCCAGGTCGTTGACCGCCAGATCCTTGCTGTCGACGAGGGCAACCTTGCCGTCTTCCCAATCTTCCGCAGTCCAGGCAACGCCTTGGCCCGCGCGCGAGAAATCAAGAAGGGTCGTTTCGGTCTGGAGCTGGCATGCTTCGGAGGTGCGGAACGCGCCGTTGGCATAAACAAGTTGGACGTCTTCAACGACGTAACCGACGCTCGTGCCAATCGTCACGACGGAACCGGCGCTGAGCGTGAAGGTCGCGTTCTCTTCGACGGCGACCGTATTCTCAAGCTGGACACCCATGAGCGCCGCGGCTTCGCGCAAAGAAATCTTGCCGTCGTGAGCGTCGACGCAGTCGACGGTTGTAGTGACGACGATCGCGCCGTTTTCAAGCCACTCGTCGTTGAAGGCGTCCGCTTCGTTCCACAAGCCGCTCATGAGGACGGTTTCATCCTCGGAGTTGCTCGCGAGGGACGCGCCGACAGAGTAAAGCTGGACGCTCTCGTCCGCTTTAATGGCGGCGAAGAGTTCTTCGAAGGAGACGCGTCCGTCGGAGATTTCAGGAATCTCGACGACGACTCCAGGTTTCGCGTTCTTCGCTTCTTCTTCGGCGAGTTCGACGTCTTCGACTGTCACGGGCTTGAGGTACTTCTCCATAGCGTCGACGAGCGCGCGGTTGAAGACGCTACGGTTTCCTAAACCGGAAGGAGAAATCAGATTTTCGTCGTCGCCGGAAGTGAGAACGGTCGTCTGGGCGACGCGTTCGGAACCGCCGTTGACCTTCGAAGTCGTAAGGGATTCGATGAAGGGCGCGTAATTGATACCGGTAGACTCGGCGTCGGCGGAGATTTGCCCCGCGTCCAAGACGAACTGCTTCGAACCGGCGGCGATACTTTCGACCGCCTTGAGAAGATCGGAACTCGAGATGAATTCGTTACGGACTGAACCGCACGTCTTGAGATATCCGACTTCCTGGCTACCGATGACGGCGGATGAGCCGGAACCGGCGAAGTAGAAGACGAAAACGTCGTTGTCGTCGGAATCTTCGGCGACCTGCGCAAGGGCGTCAAGGACGGCGTCGCGCGTCGCGTCGGAATTAACGAGCATTGTGATGTTGCTTTCCGCCCACTGAGGATCCTGGAGAAGCGCGTCGCGGAACGCTTTGGCGTCGTTGACGGGCGCGACCAAATCAGCCGCGACGCCGGGGTAGTCGGCGACGCCGACGATAACGGCGCGATAGACAGTTTCGTTGACGAACGCGTCGGTCGTCTTCGTAACGGTCGCGGTGAGAGGATCGTCTTCAACGAAGAAGTTGACGACCGTCATACGGAATTCATACTCAGTGTCTGAAGAAAGGCCCGCGATCTTGCAGGAAGTAACGGAAGGCTTGAAGGAGCCCGCTTCGACCCACTCGGAGGTTCCTACGGCGCGGTATTCGATCTTAACGCGCGAGACGTAGTCGTCGACGGGGACGCGCCAATTGAGGGTCGCGACGGAGTTCAAGACCGTGACGGAATCTTCGGTGAAGTATTCGGCGGGATCGGTCGGAAGGACGTCGCCGGACTTAGTAAAGCCGCCAAGGGTCAAGGAGTAACGGTTCGCCGAGCCGTTGAATCCGGAGACGCAGATGAAGTAATTTCCGTCGGCGATATCCAGGTTCGAGAAAGAAATGCGCTCCTGGAGGCCGACGCCCTTGCTGCTCTGAACCAATTCGAGAGTATAGGCGCCCTGCTCGTATGCTTCCTCGAAGGAAAGCGTATCGTCAGTCAAGACGGCGCGATAGAGATAGAGATCGAGGTCGCCCAAGTTGCCTTTGACGTCAAGGCCTTCGAGGGTATCCGACATGTCGATCTGAATGAACGCGTCTTTGTAATTCGGAACCGAGTCGTTCTCGCTCTGCTTGAGGTTGAAGCGGAACCAGTCGGAGAGGTAGGCGCCTGTTTCATTCGTTTCGCCCGTGATCACGAGGTTGTCGATAACGCGCTGATAACGAATTTCGCCGTTTTCGGTCTCGTAGGCGGTTAGATTATCGATGTTGGCGTAACCGAGATCAGGATTCGTGTCTTCAGGATTATCGTTGTCGAGGACGTCGGCAAGGCTTCCATTCGGCGCAAAAGCGTCTTCGCTCAGATCGTTCACCGTGAAGAACATCGAGGAGAAGTTGTTGTCGACGGTGTATTCGAGAACGCCCGCGACTCCGTCTTTGACAGAGTAAGCGCCGTCGATATTCACTTCATATTGATGGCTGACAACGGAAACGAGAGCGATATCGCCGTCTTTGAACGCGAAGTTGTCGACTCCGTACACGACGTCGGCAAGATAACGATTGTTGCGGTAAAGTTCAATCGTCTCGCCCTTAGAGATAGCGACGACGGTCGCGCCGTTATAGAAAGAACCGTCCTTGTAGGTCAAGGTCATCTCTTTCGTTTCGCGATTGTCGACAACCTTGCCGAAATCATCCGCGAGGATGTAATTGTCGGGATTGATCGCGATCACGATCGAGTTGGTGGCGGAAGAGTACGAATCGAAGTACTTGTTCGCGAAGGAACCTTCGTCAATCATGCGTCCCAGATCGAGGTTTCGGATCGTGATCGATTCGCCCGCGAGCATATCGAGACCGGCGTCGGAGCAGAAGAGACTGTAGAGCTTATCCTTCAGAGTGGAGCTCATCGTCGTATTCATATCGAGCAGCAAAGAAATGTCGTTGGAATCGACAAGCTTGCCGTTGATATACATCGCAAGACGCACGCCTTCGTACGTAGCGGTCTTGTCGGCGCCCAAATCTTTCGACGCGCCGTTGACCGTGAAGGAGTAATTGAGATAGATCGGAGAATCGACGCCGACGACCTGATCGTTCTCATAGACTTCAGATCCGTTGGGGACGTACTTATCGCCGGAAACGACGAGAGGAGCTTCCCAGTTTGTACCGGGAAGAACTTCCGGACGCAGATCAGGAACGTCGCTCACGCCAGGATTGATTTCGAGCTTATACTCGACGTTACCCGCAGAGTAGTTGCCGACGACCTTGATATAATAGACGCCCGGATCGACGCCTTCAAGGCTGATCGACTCCTTATTCGTCATTTCCACGTAGCTTTTCGCCACAAGGGTATAACCGCGCGACGAAGTCGGATCATATTTGTAGAGATAGAGGTCAAGGTCCGCGTCGTTGACGTTCGAAGCGGTCGAATTATAGTACAGGTTGATGAAATTCGAAGCGGAACCGGTCTCGGTCATTTCAAAGCGATACCAGTCGGTTTCGTCGACCACGTTGCTGTATTGACGTAAGACAAGATCGGAGAGTTCGGTCGTTCCGTAAAGGACTCCGAGATTTGCGGTCGGATTCTGGGTCGTAGAGACAGGTAGTTCATTAACCGCTTCGAAAGAGTTATTCGCTTCGTAGACGTCGTCGAAACCGGCGTTGATCGTGACTTTGTAGTTGACGTTGACTCCGTTGACGACGGCGTCGGCAAACTCGACCTTCAAGAAATACTCGCCGGAAGTCAAACCGGAGAGAGGAAGAGCGAGACGATGAACCGTCTTCGTATACGTTTTTCCGTCTTCCCCGACGACGTATTCGAGATAATCGGTCGAAACCGCGTCATAATAACCCGCGACGTGACCATAAAGGGTAGGATCAAGGACGAACGCTTCATTTCCGGAGCAAGAATAGAGGGTCGCCTTCAGATTCTGGTAACGAACGCCGTCGGCCCATTCAACGATGATCGAGTCGGAATTCGAGGCCGTCTGGGTGAGTTCAAATTTGTAGAAATCGACGGGGTCGGCCTTCTGAGTTTCGTTTCCTTCGGCATAGAGAGTGAGGTCTTCGAGAACGATCACGTTGCCGTTCGTCGTCGAACCGGTTGTCGCGCCCGGCTTAATCACGTCGATCTTGCCCAAATCAGAGGGAGAACCGGCTTCGAAATCGAGGACGCCGTTGTTCGGTTCGTAAGCGTCTTCTTGGAGAACGCCGTAACCGGGCATACGCTGCAAGACAGTGAAGGAGTAAATATAAGGCGTCTGACCGGTCGTCTGATCGTAGGTAACGAAATCATACGTTTCCGTCAAAGTATTCCACTTGACAGGCATGCGTTCGACTTCGCCCGTTTCGGGATTCGACATGTAGACGGCGGTATAGTATTCAGGATCCTCAGGGGCGTATGTCGAATCGTAGTCGTATCCCCAGAAAGTCAAGGTCGACTGTTTCGGCGTAAGCGCGAAATCAACGTCCTCTCCGGTGAGATTCGAGCGATAGTGAACAGTGACGGCGACGCCGTAGTTATTGTCAAGATATTCGGTCGAAACGCCGTAGAGAGGAGAAGGAATATCGGACGCAAGGATTTCCTTCATGTAGCTAGAATAAGCCTGCCACTCGCCGGACGTGGAAGGATACAATCCGCCGTTCAGGTTGTTAGGCAGAATCTGCGCGTAAGCGGTCTGATCCTGATAGATATACTCGTCGGCGCCCCCCATGAACCACGCGTAAGCGTAAAGAATCGAAGTCGGAGCGTTAGAGAAGGAATTCGCGATATAATCGAAGGTCTGTTGTTCCAGAGAATCGGTAGACTCGGGATCGACGATCTCGGCGTTGTCGCTCCATCCTGTGTATGCCAAGAGATCGGCGAGAGTCGCGGCCCATCCTTGGTTGTAATGTCGGAAGCTATCGGAGTTCGTGGAGGCGATATCGCTGCTAACGACGTGGGAGCCGTCGGAAGCGAGGGTCGCGTTAGACAGATTGATGGAATCAACGGAGACGCTCGCGGGCGCGGCGACGTTAGCGACAGACGCCGTATCGTCGCTAAACGCGCGCAACAAAGTCGGGTCGGCGGAGAGGAGCTGACGTTCTTCGAGAGGTTCCATCCCGAGACGTCGAGCGGATAGGGCGCGTCCGTTTTTCTTCGACTCAGAAGTCGTGTTTAAAACGCGATTCAGAAGATCGGACAGAAATCTCTTACCAGTTTGCGACATAGTATTCATTCCTTAACGTAATAAATGAGTCGAACGCGAACTCGTCTTGAGGGCGGATCCAAATTCCTCGACCAGAACGCGTCGCCTAGCCGACGCTCACGCGCGCCTTTTCACTCTCTGACGGATGTGTTGACGTGACGTCTGTTCATGTCTTAAATTGCCAAAACGAAAAAGCGCGACGCCGCGCAAAACGGCTTGTTTTCGTTTTACGCAGGCGCTTTTCTTGTTTTTGTCGAAAAAAACGATTCTCTCACGCCGATTTTTGCCGATAGTACTTCAGCTATTTCGAACGCGAACGCTTAGCCGTTTCGAGTAGCTAAAAAGCTCAGAAAACGGTCTTAGCCTATTGAAACGCATTTTCCCTAAAGTGTAACGCAACGCCTATAAAAAAGCCATAAAAAAAACTAAAAAAAAGAATGGGGAACCATTCTATCTGTTAGATTGAAAGGATATGTCAGTTTTTATAAATAAGGAAGCTCATCCTTTTATTTAAAATAAAAAAGAGGATAAAAGTCACTCAACTGCACAAAATCTTCTCAATATGGAACATATTCCAATAAAGGGTGTTTTTCCAACTTTTCGACGTTCTTTTTTGCGGCGTTGTTCCAACAAATTCAAACAAAGTTGAATTCCGTCAACGCTTTCAATCCATTTTTCCCATTCTACCAAAATTATCTCCTAACGCAAGGAAGAAGCCCAATATTATAGAGCGCCCCCTTTTGCTCCTTTCTGGCCGATTGAAAAAAATAACGCGCGTTATAGAATAATTGAAGAGTATAACTGCGTCGCGAGCTCGTTCGTCGAGAGAATCGCGCGCGTAACCCTGTATATTTATTGTTAGACACAGAAAGGTTGCATATGTCGTCGTTAACCAGTCCTCAGCGACCGAACACGGACGTCAAAAAAGTTGCTATTCTCTTCTCCGGCGGTCCCGCTCCCGCCGCTAACGCCGTCATCGGCGGCGCGGCCCTTTGCTTTGCTCGCGCTGGCGTCGAAGTTTACGGTATGCTCAACGGTTACACCCACCTCGTCGAATACAACGACGGCGACGTTCTCAAGGAAGGCGAAGCTTACGTTCGTCTCGACAAGTGCGTTCGCGACGGCTTGCGTACGAAGCAGGGGATCTGTATCGGCACCGCGCGCGCTAATCCCGGAAAAGCGCTCAAGACGCCCGAAGACCTCGACAATCCCGAAAAGACCGCTCCGATGGAAACCGTCTATAAGGCGCTTTGCTCCCTCGGAGTCGACGCCCTCGTCTCGATCGGCGGCGACGACACCTTGACCACCGCGGCTAAGTTCAAGCTCTATATGGACCGCAAGCCCGCCGACGCCAAGCGCATCAAGGTCGTCCACCTTCCCAAAACGATCGACAACGACTATGAAGGTATCCCCTTCACCTTCGGTTACTTCAGCGCCGTCGAAATGCTTGCCAAGGAATTGCGCAACCTTCTCGCCGACAGCGAAGCTGCGGGCGCGGGCTTTGTTTGTCAGCTCATGGGTCGCGCCGCCGCGTGGCTCGCTTATGGCGCCGCTGTCGCGGGCGAAGCTTCCGCCGTCGTCGGTCTCGAAGATATTGACGAATCGTGGAAGACCACTGAAGTCACCATCGATCCCGAAACGGGCAAAGAAGTTCTCGACGCCGACGGCAAGCCCGTCATGCGTACGATCGTCGATATGTCGCACGTCGTCAATCACCTCGTCGACGTCTACATCGCTCGTGAAAAAGAAGGTCAGAAGGGCTTCGTCGCCGTCATCTCCGAAGGCGTCGCCGAATTCCTCCCCCTCGCCGAAATCGAGAAATGCGTCTCTCACGACGAATACCTCTCCCTCAAGCCCGACACCTTCGGACACTTCCCGGTTTCTCAGCTCAAGTACTCCTCTCGCCTCGGTCGTCTCATGGCGGAAGAATACAAGCGTCGCACCGGCAAGTCCAAGAAGTTCAACGGCCTCCAGTTCGGTTATGAAGTTCGCTGCAATCAGCCCACGGCTTACGACGTTTGCGTCGGCAGCCAGATCGGCGTCGGTTGCTATCGCGCTCTCTGCGAACAGAACCTCAACGGCGTCATGATCTCCGTCAACAGCAGCTCCGATCCGATGGGTCTAAGCTTCCCGAAATTCGAAGAACTCATCAACATGAGCAAGCTTCGCGCTTATCCTCGTCCGATCAAGGTCGGTAGCGACATGCACAAACTCGCTCGTTACCTCGAAGCTTGGCGCTGAGTCTTTACGTCTTTGCGCGTTAAACAACTCTAAGATCAGGTCTCGCGCGGCCTTTTCTATTCCATAACGAAGAAAACGTCGGCCTCGAGTCGGCGTTTTCTTTTCCCATTGCCGCCCCTCGCGTTCGTTCGTCGACGCGTTTCTTTCACGCCCCATAACGCTATTTAAGGCGACTCCTATGGACAGCTCTAAACTCAAAAATTGGACGCGATTGCTCCTCGACACGGGAAAAAGGAATAACCTCGTCAATTTTAAAGACCTCTCTAAATCGACGGTGGAAGTTCTACTTCCCAATGTCGACGCGCTCTTCAGCAAGGCGGACACAGATTATACGATCCCTGTTTACGATCCTGAGCTCGATTATCCCAAGGAGTCCCAATCAACCCCTCCTCTCGACTTCGAGAAACGAACGCCTCAGCAGAAAAAAGAGAAATATCTCGAACGTCACGTCCTCGCGACGCGCAAAAAACTCCTCGTCTATAATGACGGGAATCCTATGGACGCCGTCGAAAATCTCGAAAAGAAAGCGCGTTTTTTCTTTGAGGAAACAGGGCTTCACGTCGCCTATATGGTCTTCGGATTCATACTATGGGGAGAATTCGATCCGAAAGAAACGAAGACCCCTCCAAACAAAGCGCCCCTCCTCCTCGCGCCAATCAATATCGAATGGAACCCGTCTCAGGGTAGATACTTCGTTCATTTCACCGGGGACGATCCCTTCCTCAACCCCACTTTCGCCTTTAAGATGGAATCCGAATTGGGAATCGTCTTGCCCGAGTACAACGGCGAGCCCTTTCGCGACTTCGTGAAAAAGGTTCAAGAGCTCGTCGAAAACGACAAATACAAGCAGCGCGTCTCTTCAGACTGTAAAATCGGTCTCTTCTCTTTTCAAAAGATCAATATGTACCGCGATCTCACGGATAACGCGGTCACGATTCTCGCAAACGAAAACGTTCGACGCCTTCTGACCAAAGAACCGACGACGAAGGATCAGTCTCCCAAGCGTCTAGACAACCCGTTGATCGAATTGCAAAACGTCGTCGACGCCGATTCCAGTCAGCTTGAAGCGATTGAAAAGGCGCGCGCGGGGATTAGTTTCGTCCTCCAAGGGCCCCCCGGCACGGGGAAAAGTCAAACGATTACGAACATCGTCGCCGAACTTCTCGGACTCGGAAAGAAGGTTCTCTTCGTTTCTGAAAAACAAGCGGCTCTTAACGTCGTGTACGACAAGCTTTGCAAGGCGGGTCTGGGTGAATTCTGCCTTGAACTCCATAGCCATAAGGCGAATAAAAAAGAAGTCGTGGCCGAATTATGCAAGACGCTCAGAACGCCTAAAAGCGGGGTCTCCTCAAAGGCGGATCAGGAAATACGCCTAAAGGAATCTGCGATGCGTCAACTCGACGAATACGTCGACGAACTGCACAAGTCGCGACCTATCGTCGGGAAAAGCGCATATGAACTCTACGAAGAGTACTCGTCGCTAAGAAACGCGCCGATCGTCAATTGGACGATCCCCAATCTCTCGTCGTTCGACGAGGGGACGCTCCAGGACGTTCTTCTTCTTCTCAGAGAATACGCCGCGCACGCGCCATTTGTCGGCGAGGACTATAAATCGAATCCGTGGAACGGTCTGAAGCAAGGCGTCGCCTCTTTACAAAATAAGAGAGAACTTCAGAACTCATTCGACTCGCTGTTTCAACTTCTTACGGAGCTTAAAAATCCGCTGACAGAAGCGTCTCGTCTTTATGGAATCGACGCGAGCAGTCTTTTGGACTCATATAACGTCTCGCTTCTCTTTCAACTCCTTTCCCAACCGCTCGAAATAGGCGCCCCCCTTCTCGACGCGTCCAAACGGAACCTCATCGCGCGTTCCATTCGCGCGTTAGACGCGCAAAACGCGAACGTCAAAACAAGCCAAGAGTCCTTAGTCGCGCTCTTTGACGAACGCGTATTCTCGCTCAACGGCAAAGAGAATCGAGAACGTCTCGTTCGTCTCTACGACGGTTTCTTCTTTCGTCTCTTGGGCTCGGGCGCGGCGGCGCAAAGTTCCAAAGAACTACGCGACGCAGTCGACGCACTCCTACGCCTCGTCGACGAAATTCAAGAGTCTCTTAACGAAATTGCGCGTCTTTACAATATTCGCTGCGCAACCCTTATCGACGTCTACAACATTTACCATCTCTTCCCAATCCTTTCGAAAACGAAAGAGCTTGGGCCCAAGTTCCTCAACGCGTCGACTCTCGAACGCGTTGCCCGCGAACTTACGGAAATGGACGACCAAAAAGCCAAGATCCAGGAAAGCCGGGAGAAGATCGACGCGCTCTTCGATAAAGAAATCTACGAGCTCGATGGAAAAGACAGTCGTCTGCGTCTTGTCAGGCTCTATTCGGGGTTCTTTACGCGCCTCTTCAACTCCGAGTACAAAAGTCTGTCAAAGAATCTAAGGCTCTGCAAACGCGACGGACAAAAACTCTCCTATCAAGACGAAATCGACGCGATGGAGAAACTAGAACGCTTCCAGGAAAACGCCGCGGCCTTCGACGCCCGCGTCGAATCGCTCGGTGAATTCGTCGCGCCCTCTGCGTTGGAAAACGACGACGCCAGAAAAGAACTCAAAGAAGCGTTGAATCAACTCGTCAAATTCAACGGGCCCCAAACGCCTTTAGGACGTCTGCACAACATGAGCGACCAAGAATTTGAAGAGGAACGCGCGACGTTGGCGCGTATCGCGTCTTCCCTCGAAGCCTCCTTTAAAAAATACGCGGCGCAGATTACCTACGCGAGCAAGAGCTTCAAACTCAGCTCTTTCAAAATTCAAGGAGCCTCCCCATGGTATAGAGAATTCGCCAACACGCTCGACCTCTATCAGCGCGACGCAAAAAAGCTCTCCTATATGGAACAAATCGACGCGATGGCGAAGTTGGAAGAATACCAGAAAAGCGTCGAACAGTTTAACGACCATGCGGACTCGTTAGACGCTTTTATCTCCCCTTCCCTTTTGAAAAACGACGATTCGCGAAACACCCTCAAGAAGTCCATCGAAAAACTTTCCCTCCTCTGCGAGCAAAACGTTCCGCTGGGGCGATTGCCTAAGATGAATCCCGCCGAATTCGAAAAAGAACGCGGCCAATTCGAGCGGCTCGCAAACGCGTTAGGAAAAGCGTTCCAGGAGTCAGACTCCGTCATATTCCGCACGGAAGACTATTTCGACCGCGCCAAGCTCGACATTCAGCGCGATCCGCGCGAAAAAGTCGAACGTCGCGTCGCCGCATGTCGAGAAAGTCTGGAAGCCGACGTCAACGCGATCGACGAATGGACGCACTTTGAGACGCATATTCTGCCGCAGCTCGCCGATCATAATCTTCTGCCCTTCATTGACGCCGTTATTTCCGCAAAGATCCCTTGCCAAGACGTCGCGGACGCGTTTCAACGCCTCTGCCGCGAGGAGCAGATCGAGTCGATTATCGCCTCGACTCCCGAGTTGTCGCGCTTTAGCCAGATATCCCACGATCAAACGGTTCAAATCTTTAGCGAAAAGGACTCGGCTCAGTTCTCAGTGAATAAAGCGCGTCTTCGCGCTTTCCTCTCCTCGCAGCGCCCCTCCTCGGAATACGTCGTTCCCGGAAGCGAAGTTCACACGCTCCTTCGCGAAGGTGAAAAGAAGCGAAAACAAAAGAGTATCCGCGTCCTACTCTCGGAAATTAGCGATCTTGCGCTTCTCCTCAAGCCGTGTTTCCTCATGTCGCCCCTCAGCGTAAGCACGTTCCTCGCCGGGGATTCCCTCCATTTTGACACGGTCGTTTTCGACGAAGCTTCGCAAATTTTTCCGCAAGACGCGCTCGGCGCCATTTACCGCGCCGATCAGCTCATCGTCGTCGGCGACTCCAAACAAATGCCCCCGAGCAACTTCTTCAACGCCTCCAACGAATCCGATCTCGACGAGGACGAAGACGACGACTCGGGCAACTATGAATCGGTGCTCGACTTGTGCGCGACGTCTTTGCCCGTGCAAAGCCTCTCATGGCACTACCGCAGTCGCCACGAAAGTCTCATCGCCTTCTCCAATAAGAACTTTTACGAATCGAAGCTCGTCTCTTTTCCCTCGACGTTACGTCAGCATGAGGGAATCGGCGTCGATTACTACTACGTCGAAAACGGAACCTTCGACCGCAAACTTCGCCACAACTACAAAGAAGCGTCCCTCGTCGTCGATTTGATCTATCGTCATTTCAGGGAAACGCCTACGCGAAGCCTCGGAATCGTCGCGTTTAGCCAATCCCAGCAGAAACTCATCGAACGTCTTCTCAAACAGAGACGACTTAAAGAGCAGGACAAAGAGGAATTCTTCCGTTCCGACGTTCCGGAGCCTTTTTTCGTGAAAAACCTCGAAACGGTGCAAGGGGACGAACGCGACACGATCATCTTCAGCGTCGCATACGCCAAGGGAACCGACGGAAAATTCCTTCACAATTTTGGGCCGTTAAATCGACAAAAGGGAGAACGCCGCCTCAACGTCGCCGTAACGCGCGCAAAGCTCAACGTCAAGGTCGTCGCGTCAATCCATGGCTCGGACATTAACCTCGCCCAAGCCAAATCGGATGGAGCAAAACTGCTTCGCGAGTATCTAGAGTACGCCGAAAAAGGAATCGACGCGTTAAACGTCGACACGAAACAGGAAACGCTCTACGACTCGACGGACGATTTCGTCGACGAAGTCTGCGACGCCCTCGTTGAGAAAGGCTACCGAGTTGACAAGCGCGTGGGCGCGTCGGGGCTTAAAATCGATTTGGCGATCAAGATTCCCGACGCGGACGACTACTTCTTTGCCATTGAATGCGACGGCGACGCATACCGTCGATCGAAAAACGCGCGAGACCGCGACCGTCTTCGTCAAGAAGTTCTCGAGAGAACCGGGTGGCGCTATTATCGGCTCTGGTCGACCGAATGGTTCAAGAATCGCGGGCGATCTCTTGAACGCCTACAGCAAGCGATCGAAGAAGCGGAGTCGACGCGCTCCAGCGCGCCTTCCTCCGCGCCGAGCGTCGTTCCAGCCAACGCCTCCGACGACGTCCCTTCTTTTGAAGAAAAGGTCGACGGAAGCGACGACGCCCATTTCCCGCGTTACCGTACGGCGGACGTCGACGCTATTATCGCGCGTTTTCCCGGCGAACTCCAGAAAATCGTCCACGCAATTTTAGAAGTGGAAGCGCCCCTTTCCGAGGAGCTTCTCATCAAGCGCATCGTCGGTTATTTCGGTCGAGAAAAGGTGACAAGCGTCGTTTTACAAGAGTACGAATCGCAGATGACCGGTCATCAACGCCTTAATATTTACAAACAAAACGGCTTCCTTTACCTCGAAACGTCGGGGCCGTTGTCGCTACGAGCGCCGGGAGATCTCAAACGCGACGTCGTACAAATAGCCCCTCAAGAGATCGCCGCAGGAATGATGCAACTCATTCAAGAGAACGTCTCCCTCGACAAGAACTCCCTTTACCAGGGGATCCTTCGCATTTGCGAAGCGCGGATGAGCCAGGGAGTCCGAGAACGTCTCGACGCCGCGCTCCAATTACTGAACAAACGCGTCGTCGTCGAAGGAGAACGCGTCTCAATTCCTCAATGACGCTTCATTTGCGTCCTACGTAAATAAAAGCGTTGGATCGATGACCGTTCATCGTCGGAAAAACCGTCTTTTCAAAAGAGAGCGTCTCAAAATCGCGAAAGAGTTCTCGAACATACTCTTCGCGATGATGGCGCAAAATCGTCCCTTCGGGGAGGGAGAAGACCCCGTAAGGATGCCCCTGAGGAGCGCGCGCGTATCGTTCTTTGTTTCTGGAGTCGTCGTTGAGCAGGAAGTCGTTGACGTATAGAACGCCGCCCGGCTTCAAAACGCGGCGCGCTTCAGCCGCCACGCGCGTTTGGCTCTCGTCGGAAGGGACGCACGTCAACACGCCAAAGAGGAGCGCGGCGTCGAAAGACGCGTCGTCAAAGGGGAGCGACGTTGCGTCGGCGACGTAAAGCTTCGCCTCCGGAACTTCCCTACGCGCTCTCTCCACAAGGGCGGTCGAGAAATCGACGCCCGTCAATCGCTTAAACCCGGCGTCGCGCAGTTCCGCAAGAGACCTCCCGTAACCGCATCCGTCGTCGAGAATCAACGCGTCCTTTGCCACGTACCGCTCAAGAGTCTCGACAGAAAGAGGCGTCGTGAATCGTTTTGAGGCGGAGCGCTCTTCCCAATAATTTCTCAGCCCAATCGGCGAATTCATTGCTCGACCAGAGTTCCAAAGAGAGTAAAGGGCGCGGCCTCCACGATCTTAACGCGCTGAAAAGTCCCCGCAAGGTCGCGCGTTCCGTTGAAAACGACGATTCGATCGCACGGGGTGCGTCCTGTCATTTGAACAAGTCCGGAGTTTTTCGCGGAGCTAATTAGCTCTTCGACGCTTGTGGAAATAGGAGCGCCAGAATCGGCGACAGGATCCGTCTGTTCACATTCCGCGTAGAGAGTCTCCTCCTGGGCGATCCCGCGCGATTCGCGCTTGCTGGGCCCTTCCACGAGGATTTCCGTTTCTTGGCCGACAAAAGAGCGATTCCACTCGGCGCTGATTTCATTCTGAACGGCCAACAACTCGTTGTTGCGCCTCTTTTTGACTTCCTCAGGGACGTCGTCTTCCCATTTTTTCGCGGCTTCGTTACCGGGACGTTCGGAATATTTAAAGATAAAACTATTCTTAAAGCGCGCGTAGCGAACGAGATCGACGGTCTGTTGAAACTCTTCTTCCGTTTCGCCGCAGAACCCAACGATAAAGTCGCTGGTAATCGCGGCGCCGGGGATCGTTGAATAAATACGGTCGACGAGATCGCGATACTCCTCGACCGTATAGCGACGACGCATTCTCTTCAACATGGAGTTCGCCCCATGTTGGGCGGGCACGTGAATATACGGCATGGCGGAAGGGAGATCCCGAACCGCTTGCAGCAGCTCGTCCGTCATATCGGTCGGATAAGAACTAACAAAACGCACGCGGCGGATTCCTTCCACGGAGTCGACCATCTCTAAAAGATCGGCTAAGCGCGTCGTCTTTCCCCCTTCCGTATAGCGATAGCTGTTGACGGTTTGCCCAATCAGTGTCACTTCGACGCATCCTTGCGCGGCAAGCGCCTTCACCTCGTCCAAAATCTCTTTGGGAGAGCGCGACTGCTCAGGGCCGCGCACGCTGGGGACGACGCAATAGGAGCAGAACTTATCGCACCCGAACATGATGCGCACCATCGCTTGGAAGACGTGGGGGCGCGTCTGAGTAAGACGCTTCGGGTCGTAGAGGCGGAAAGAATCCATCACCTCTCTTCGATCGGTTTTTCCAGCGAAACGGTCGATCCCGACGGCCAACTGTTGAAGTCCCGTCGCGGCGGCGGCGGAAACTAACGCGACGAGTTGATCGATCTTGCCGGGGCCTAACACGACGTCGACATACGGCGCGCGTTGAAAGACGATCTCCTTGTCTTTCTGCGCCATGCATCCCATGACGGCGATCAGAGAGCCCGGTTTCTGCGTCTTCCAATGCTTGAGACGCCCCAACGCGCTATAGATCTTTTCCTCTGCGTGTTCGCGAACGCTACAGGTATTAAAGATCACCAAATCCGCGTCTTTACGCGATTCAAGGCGCTCCCATCCGGCGGTAATTAACTCTGCCGCGGCAAGCTCCGAATCAAGCGTGTTCATCTGACAACCGACTGTTTCAATATAGAATTTCATCCTAAGTACCTTCCGCCATTTGGAATCACGTTCGCGCACGATAACCGTTCGGTCTATCATTCTACTCGATAAACGCGGAAACAAAACGCCCCCAAATCATCGATAGGAATCGAGCCGCACTTTGCAATCTTGGAGAGAAGCGAGAAAATCGCGTCCATATCCCTTCGTATGCGCTCTTTCGTCCAACAGAACGACGATTCCCTTGTCCTCGCGCGTGCGAATCAGTCTTCCGACGCCCTGCTTGAACTTCAAAATGGCCGTCGGAAGAAGATAATCGCGAAATGAAGAACCGCCGTTTTCATCGATCGACTTAATCCGAGCTTCGACAAGAGGATGCGACGGCGAAAGGAAGGGGAATTTGACGATCACGACGTTTCGAAGCGCGGCGCCAGGAACGTCGACGCCTTGCCAAAAGCTGTCGACGCCAAAGAGCACGCTCCTAGAGCTCTCCTTAAAACGTTCGACCATTAGCTGCCGCGATCCCCCCTCCGCCTGTGAAAAGAAGGGATAGTTTCTCTCCGCAAAAGCGGACGCAAGCGCGGTTGTCGCGCGTCTCATTTGCTGCGCGTTCGTAAAGAGCACGAACGCCCCGCCGTCGGTTTCGTCGATATAATCGAGCGTCGCGCGCCACAACCGTTCTTCATTTCGCTCCTGCTGAACCGCCGGATCCAACGACGGTTCGGAACGTTCCAGCCCGCGCACAAGGACAAGCGTCATCTGCTCGCGATAATTATATGGGCTCCCCAAAGAACGCGCGGCGGCGCCCGTCATCCCGACGCGGCGACGAAAAAACGCAAACGCGCGACGCGTCTCTTCCGACTCGTCGCCCCCGTTGATCGCCAACGCCTTCTCCTCAATCGTCGTCGACTCCGCCGCGGCGCCCCGAAAAAACTTCCGTCCCGTCGTCAAAGTCGCGCTCGTCGCCACGACGGTCGGAACGACGTTAAAAAGACGCGTCCTCAAAATCGGCGCGACGTCGATCGGCGCCGCTTTCAACGTAATGCGATTTTTTCCGCGCGACGGCGCGCTTTCAAGCCAGTACGCATACCCTTCCGCGCGCTGTTCCAACCAGTCGTCAAGCGCGGCGATAAAATCGGTCACGCGTTGAGTCGCCGCAATATACTCCTGTCGACGTCCCGGTTCTTCAATCAGATCCGCCGCGCATCCCAAGACGCGTTTGAGCGCTCTAAGCCCCTCTCCAAGCCCGTTCGACACGATATTCGGTTCCAAAACGCGCCCGTTGGAATTGGGCCGCGCCTCCAACCACGCGCGAAGTTCGTTGAAAAACTCTTCCGTTCGAAGCACGCAATCGTCGACGCGATCCGCCGCGTCGACAAACGCGTCGTGTTCGGCGAGAAACTGCGTCGAGGCAAGTTCTTCCGCCAAGAGTCCCTTATTGAGACGGCTATTATAGAGGCGCGTAAGAAGATACTCGACGGCGTATTCCGTCACTTCAACGCCAAGATGCTCTGCGGCTACCTCTTCCATTGTATGCGCCTCGTCGAAGATCAGCACATCGTAGTCCGGGAGGATCGCACCCTCCGTAAGCGCGAGATCGCTAAATAGAAGCGCGTGATTCACTATGATCAGATTCGCGCTCTTCACACGATTCCTCGCCCGCACAAAGAAGCAAGAATCCCGAAAAGGACATTTTTTCCCCGTGCAGTTCCCACGCTCGCAGTTAATTTCATTCCATACGTCGTTTGGCACGGGGGGATCGAGCTCTGAACGCGATCCGTCGTAGGTCTCTTCCAACCAACGTCTTAGGCGGCGCATTTCCGTTTGTTGATCCGTCTCGAAGAGGGTGTTCCCCGACGCGGCGCGCGCGGCGCTCTCAAAGCGTCGACGACAGAGGTAATTGGAACGGCCCTTCACAAGGGTCGAAGTGAACTCAAATGGCAAAAGCGAGTTCAAGAAAGGAATATCTTTTTTGAAAAGTTGTTCCTGCAAGCTAATCGTGTGCGTAGAAATGACGACGCGCCGTCTCATATCGCCGGTTAGGAATTCTTCTCCCATTTCCTCAGAGTCGCACCGCAGAGCGTCGTCCTCCTCTTTCCCTTCGGTTTTCTCGTTTTCAGACTCTTCCGGTATGGGTTCGCTCGACGTCGGCTCTTCGTCGTCTGGGAGAACCAAATAATCGTCGACAGGATGCTGAAGCGCCTTGTCGCCGACGACATAGAGAATCGCGGGGACAAGATAAGCGAAACTCTTACCGACGCCGGTGCCCGCCTCGACGGCGAGGCATTTTTTATTACGAATCGCCGCGTCGACCTCGGCGGCCATCGCCAACTGCGCGGCGCGGCGCTCATATCCCGGTCGGCGTTGGGCAATTAGCCCGTCGGAGTCGAGAACGTCACGGTACGTAAACATCGAGTCTGGTATTCCTACTAACAAAAGCGTTTTGCTCATCGCGCGTCGAACATTAAAAAACGCTCCGAGGGCGGAGCGTTTTTTAATGCGATCCCAAACGCGTCAGGCTTTGGGATCGATCGGCCTACCCTGCGCGTCTAGCTTGAGCGGAATGAAATCATTCGACCTCATCTGCCATCCGACGAGAGTCTCGCCTTGAGGAGTCTTCCTCATCACGCGTTCCAAAACAAACGACAAGAAGAAGGTCTGCTTCTTACCGTCCGGAGTCTCGGGCTCAATCGTAAAGGCGTAGATACGAATCGTCGACTCGTCCGACGCGGTTAAATTCGTCGCCGTCGTCGCGTAGTAACTTGGCTTAATGCGATCGCCAAGTTCCTTGATCGTGAGGATAGTTGGATTACACAAATAGGAGTGCGCCGTGCTGTGGACTTCCTCTTCGTTGTTGAGCAGTCCGCGCCAATAACGAATTTCATCTTGATGCGTTGCAAAGACGGAGCGTCCCCAATAGGGCTGAGTCATTTGATGAGCGACGGCCCAATCTTCGTTTTTCACAGCCTCAAACCATGCTTTGACGAAGAGGTCAGCCTGCTTGTCAAACGCGCGTTCGTAAACATAAGAGCGAAGAGGACCTGAAATAGAGGCCGCAAGGGAAAGGGTCAACCCTAACGCGGCGATCTTCTTCCCCTGCAACTCGCCTCCCATGCGCGAGATTGCTATCAAAGCGACAATCGACGCAAAGAATCCGAAAACCGCAAAGACCAAGAAGCCCAGATTCACGAGCGCGAAGAATCCCAACGCGCCAAAAACGGCGGACAAGATCGCCCACACGGAAAGGCGCTTATTTTCTATCGCGGGCTCTTGCGCGTAATTTCCCTCGTTGAAAAACGTCTCCGATTTCTCGAGAGAATCGAACAGCGAACCTGAAATTCGTTCCAAAGGTTGAGATTTCTTAGCCATGAGCGGGATCCTCAAATGTTAATTGTCGCTCTTATCCTCTTGCGTCTCGGGGTCGCAAACGATCATTGAACGTTTGGCGAAGATTCGTTGGGGAACTTCCACGTGCCGTTGTCGACCGTTTCAACGTACACGCCGGAATTACGGATGTACTGACGCTGAACGAAGTTCTTCGTCTCGAAGGTCGTCCCCGGACCAATCATCGGGCTCAAGGATCCTTTGGAGAGAAGATCGACAAGGACAATCGCCGCCACGGGCGTGTTCTGATTATTGGGCTTGTCTGGCATGAGTCGATACATGACGTAGCCCGCCGAGGTGCTGAATCCCAAGATGACGCAGATCGAAATCGCCCATTTTCCGATATTTTCCGTCTTCTGTTCGAAATAGACGTCGACCTTCGAGAAACGCGCGGTCAGAATCATGAGGATCGTATGCGTCACGATAAAGATCGCCATGAAGCAGATCATATCGGTATAGTAACTCATAACCGGAGCGGCGTTGTCGAACGCGGTGGCGGCGACTTCGTACGTTCCGATCGTCAAAAGGGTCGCAAAGAGAAGATTGAATCCGATCAATGTGAGGGACCAAATCTTCATCTTGTGCCAGAAGGCGAGGGAACCGACGGCCAAAAGTCCAATGAAAATCCAAAAACCAACCATGTTTATATCCGTTATCTAAATCGATTTACACTTCATGTAAGAGGAGATTCACTTGGCCGCGCCGTTCGTTTTTTTCGCGGTGAAAGCCAACGATCGTCGCATTTCGTCGTAGGAGGTGACGCCCTCCTTGATGAGACGTTTTCCATCGACCCAGTATCCTTCCTGACCGGAAGCCAACGCGCGTTTGCGCAGAGCCGCGTCCTTTTGGGCCAAGGTCGCGTCCGCCGCGATAATTTGACGCATCTCGTCGTTTATCTCCAAGACGTCGAAAACGGCGATTCGGCCATAGTACCCGATATCGCGACAATATTCGCAGGGGACGTAGTAATCGCGTTCGCCCTCAGGAACAGGTTCGTGCGTATGCTGACGGAACCAAACAGGCTTGGCGGGATCAAGTCCCAACGCCTTGACGACTTGAGGAGGCGCTTCGACTTCTTCTTTACATTCGTTGCACAGACGTCGCACAAGACGCTGCGTGATAACGGCAGTGAGGGTGGAAGCAAGGAGCTCGGGATCGACGCCCTGTTGAAGAAGAGCGATAATCGTGGAAACTGCGTCGTTTCCGCGAACCGTCGTAATTATGAGCCGATCGTTGTTCACTTCTTCGCAGCAGAGCTTCCAGGTTTCGAGATTTACCATATCTCGAATCAACAAGACTTTAGGCTCGCGGAAGAAGACGTCGGGAAGAACGGTCATCGGAGTTTCGCCCTTCGCGGAATCGTACTTCGTGATCGAAATATTTTCAATCTCCTGATACGGATGTTGCTCGTCTTCAACGCCGGCAAAGTCGCGCGTAAAACGGTCAGCCGTTCCAAAGATAACGGTCGTCAACGTCTTGAGGCCGTGATGGGGAGCAGTTGCGAGGACGACCAACCCCTTATCGGCGTTGATTAAACTCTTCATTTGCGCTTGGCGCTCTTCCGAGACGCCAAGTTGTTCGAGGGAGCTAAAGGACGCCGCGGCGAAAACGAAGGTGACTTTGAAGATCTCGCCGGTTTTCGTTCCTGCTGTTTCTAGTTTAACTTCGCAAGTCAGCGGCTTCCCCTTCTTGTTCTTGTCGTAGAGCATTTTGAAAACGCCCTGCTGTCGCGCGGAACGATTCTGAGGATTCGCGCCGATGAGGATTTTTGCCGCCGCGGCGACGTCGTCAGCCTCTTCGCGAAGCCACGGTTTCTTGAACGCGTCCGTCACGTAATGATAGACGCCGTCGATTTGATATTGGAATTTCGTCTCTTCGACGCCGAACTCGATCACAACGTCGGTCGCGCGGGCGTGAATCGCGTGATAAAGAAGTTCGCGGAAGTAGTTATACCCCACGCTTCCGTTGAAGTTTCTGGAGTTTACGGTGCGTCCCAGGAGCGTTTTTTCGTCGAGACCTGCGCCGACGGCTTCGAGTTGAATTGTCGATCCTCCTTCGTAAGCCATCTTCTTGGGCTTCACCTTCTGCTTGAGAACCTTCGTTTTGAACCAGAAAGAGAGGTGTCCGGCAGTCATGACCTTATCGGCGTCTAGTAGATCCTTATTTCTCGCCTTAATATAGGTGAAAATAGGAACCAACCACGCGACAATCACTAGAGGAAGTCCGATCCAGAAGATCGGAATGAAAAGCGCGACCAAAAAAGTCGCCGCAAAAGCGATAATATTCGTGCCGTTCCACTTTCCGCGATCGGGATCGCCAAGAGCTTCGGCGTCGTTGTTGCACCAGCTCGTCGTGGCGACCCAAGCGAGATAGATAATCATCAGGATGGCGAGTTTGATCGGACAGATCGACATGCCGCGTCCGGCGCGCCACCCTTGCTCGTTCGCCTGCTTCGCGAAATCCTTAAAAGGCTCGGAAAGAGACGGAGCTGCGTCTGGAGTTGTACTCGCGGCCCAAAGGGGATCGACGCACGTCGACACGACGCCGACGCCAAGTAGCGCCAACGCGCCAACAGCGGCATATTTTTTAATCTTTTGCATTTCCATATTATATAATTCCTCAGCCCGCGGACGCAAACGCCTTCGCAACGCCGTAAACTTGCGCTCGCGCGGTCGCTGCAAATCAGAGGATACCAGGTTCTTTAACTTCGATTCCTTTAAGAGCCATCTTCAAGGACTCAATATTCGGCGCGACTTCAAACGCCGTCGCGCGGTCGATCTTCTTCATCTGAACCAGCGATTTCAACGACATTGTAAAGTCCTGCATACCTTCTTGCGCTTGAATACGAATCGCGTCGCCCAACTTTTCGTCTTCTCCTTCGAGGATCAGCTTACGGATAACGTTGTTTACGATCATGATTTCGCAAGTCGGCACGCGTTGCACGCCTGGAAGAATCGACGGTAAAAGCTTCTGCGCGACGATTCCCTTCATGTTCATTGCGATCGCGCTTCGAATCGCCTTATGCATATTCGCTGGGAATAAGTCGAGGATACGTCCAATCGTCGAAGGAGCCGTCGACGCGTGAATTGTACCAAAGACAAGGTGCCCCGTTTCCGCCGCGTGAATAGCCGTTTCGAACGTTTCACGGTCGCGCATTTCCCCTACCAACATCACGTCGGGGTCTTCGCGTACCGCGTGTTTCATCCCGACTTCGAAGTCGCAAACGTCCTGACCAATTTCGCGCTGATTAATCAAGCACTTCTCTTCCGTAAACATGAATTCGATCGGGTCTTCCAAGGTCAGAATGTGCTTGTTGTAGTTCTTATTGATCCAGTTCAACATCGACGCGATCGTCGTCGATTTTCCGGAACCCGTAACCCCCGCGAGAAGGATCATCCCTTGGCTGAACTTACAAAGCTCGTACAGGACGGGCGGAATGTGAAGTTTTTCAAGTTCGGGGATGAAGTTGTTAATACGACGAGCAACCAGACCGACGTGTCCCATTTGGGTAAGGACGTTGACGCGGAAACGCCAACGAACGCCGTCGACGACGCAGGTATGCGCGAAGTCCGCCCCTCCCGTGTCGTTATAAATCTTGCGGTTTCGTTCGTCCATCATCGGGAAGATCAAGCGATTCATTTCTTCATCGTCGATAGGACCGCGATTCAGGGTGCGCAACGCGCCTTTGACTCGGACGTAAGGAGGGCGGTCAACCTTGAGATGAAGGTCGCTGCCCGAAAGCTTTACAAGGGCTTTGAAAAGCGGATCAATTTCCAGTTCCTTCGCCTTTTTTATGGCGCGTTCAGGAATATCAGTCGACGACATATAGATCTAACCTCAACACATACAATGATCGACGCGTTCAACGCAAGTCGTAATCTTCAAATTATAACAACCGCCGTCGCTCATATCAAGCGCGACGGCTCGCGACGCCTTCACGTCGCGGTCTTCTCTTAGATTCTCACGGGAACCCCGGCGGCGCGCATAGCTTCTTTGACTTCGGCGATGGAATGGATTCCGTAGTGGAAAACGCTCGCGGCCAACACGGCGGACGCGTTTGCCTGCACAATCGCGTCGACAAAGTGCTGCGGCTTACCCGCGCCGCCCGACGCGACGACGGGAATACGCACCGCGTCGCATACGGCTTTCAAAATCGGAATATCGTAACCGTTTCGCGTGCCGTCGCCATCCATCGACGTAAGGACGATTTCGCCTGCGCCGCGCTCTTCAACTTCGCGCGCCCACGCGACGGCTTCAAGACCCGTGCCGATACGTCCGCCGTTGATAAAGACTTCCCAGAATTCCTTACCGTCCTTTACCACGCGCTTGGGATCGATATTAACAACAACGCATTGACTTCCAAAACGTTCCGCAGCGGCGTTGATCAGATCGGGAGTTTTTACGGCGGAAGAATTGATAGAAACCTTGTCTGCTCCGGCGTTAAGAATTTTTCTAAAATCTTCAACGGTACGAATCCCGCCGCCGACAGTCAGCGGCATGAAGACGACGTCGGCGGTCTTACGCACAACGTCGACGATCACGTCGCGTTCCTCATGACTGGCCGTAATATCGAGAAAAACTAACTCGTCGGCGCCTTCGCGTTCATAACGTCGCGCGACCTCGACCGGGTCGCCCGCATCGCGAAGATTGACAAAATTTGTTCCTTTAACAACGCGTCCGCCGCATACGTCCAGACAAGGTACGACTCGCTTCGCCAGCATCTGCAAGCCCTCTATTCTCAATTGAAATAAGTTCGCGACGCAACTCGACGTTCGACGCGCCGCCGATTACAAGTCTACCGTAAATCATCGTCGAGTCAACGGGCCGGATCTTTCGAATGAGTTCCTGAAACGCCGCCGACGTCGTGGTGAGAATGGCTTCTCGTCCGTCGAGTCAGCTCAACATATTTTCGCACCCCCTCCATCATGTAGTTCACGACGGTTATGTTGGCGCGTATGGCGTCGGCATAGTCTTTTTTCTCTCGCGCGCTTCTGGCAAGTTCTCGCGCCCGATCGACGCCCTTCCAATCAGGCTCCACATTCTGATCCCTGCGCAACTGTTCGCATAATTTCGAACAAGTCGTTTCCAATTTGTCGCAAAACTCGGAACTTGGCTCGGCGGATGAACGAATGTAAGGGCCCTTAAACTTTGCCTCCGTTTCATCGGAAGAAGGGGGTTGAGAACCAAAGATAGAAGAGCGTCCGACAAAGAGGGCGAAAGACAGCGCGGCGATGGCGACAACGCACAAGGAACCTCCTAGCGCGACGTTTTTCATGACGAAAAAGAGAATCGCAAGAACCGCCGCGATAAAAGCGAGAGAAAAGAAGAACCACGCCGCCATCGAAAGGGGCGGTTTTTTCTCAAACGAGCGATCGGCGGCGCAAGTTTCGGGCGCGTCGTTCGAATCGACGCGGACGACGACGACCGTGCAATTGTCCTGTCCGCCGCGAAGATTAGCAAGATTGACGAGCGCCTGCGTCGCGTCCTCTGGAGCAAAGAGCTTCAAGATTTGCGCAATCTCCGAGTCGGCGACGCGGGCCGAGAGACCGTCGCTGCACATCAAAAAGACGTCCCCCGGTTGCGTGTCAAAAGGGCCTTCCACGTCGACGGTCAGATGTTCGGTAGGTCCTAAAGACCGCGTAATAATATTTTTTGGAATATGAGTTGCCTGAATGTAAGAAGAATGGGCGTTTGGATAATACTTAACTTCCCACGCCAGACTATGATCAAAGGTCAACTGCTCAAAAGTCACGCCGCGCAACCTGTAGACGCGACTGTCGCCAACATGTCCAACATATCCGACGCCAGGCTGAAGAACGAGCATGTCGCACGTCGTTCCCATATCCTTGAAAGACAAATCGCTTTCCCCACGTTTTTTGATAATCATGTGCGCGTCGATGAGCGCGTCGCGCAGGGACTCGACGGAGGACTGAGACGTTCTTTTGAGATAAGACTGCGGAGCCTCGGTCGCGGCGAGCTTACTTGCCAGCTCGCCGGCTTTGTGCGCTCCCATACCGTCGGCAACTACGAAGACGTGCCCGCGCGAACGCCACATTCGAGCCGACGGAGCGGGAAGAACAGCATACGAATCTTGATTCATATGACGTTTCATTCCAACGTCCGTACGCGCCGAATAGGTAATCAAACCGCTCCACCACGCTGCGCGAGTTTCGTTATTTTTGGCGTCCATCTATGCGTCCGAGGTTAAAAATCAAGCTGACATGTAAAAAGCGAGCGCTTCGCAAATTTGCGAGTAGTAATATACGAAGCAAAAAACGTCGGCGGCTAGGAGCGCAAGTCCCGCCGTCAGGAACGCAGGCCACGCCCTTCGAGGAGGACGCGGCGCTTGTTCTAATTCTTTGTCGAGCGCGTTGCGCAGGCGTTTCCATCCGCTAGGGGAAATATCGCGACCGATCGATACGACCGTCGTCACGCGTCCGCACGGGGAATCGTCGAGATAAAACTGAACGCCCAGTCCCGGCATATTCATCGCGTCGCCGCTCCATCGCGCGTCTTCGTCGAATTCAACCGCAATGGTCGTAATAACTCTTCGAAGGGTCTCCATCGTCGTGTTGTAGACGACAAAGCGCGGACGTAGTCGGGCTGAAATGAGCGCGACGATCAAAACGTAAAAGACGACCAACAATCCCCATACGCCGACGCCCCAGGTCGTCCACGCGCTCACGCCAGGCAAAACTTGCAATGGTCCGACGAACAGGACGCCGGACGCGGCGACAGACATGGCTACGAAGTCGCGTCTGCTGGTTATCAACGTCGGATGATTACGACAGTGCAACCATGCTAAAGCGAGGAAATACAAAGCAAAAGGGATCGTCGCGACCTCGAATAAAAACGGAGTCATATCAAATCTTCCAATCTAGCGTATCGGCGTCGTACGCGCGCTCAGTACGGGGTCGACTAGACGTTCCGCCAATAAGCGCATAATATGTCGCAACGCGTAATCGTAATTGTAAAAAAAAGCGGCGCGACGCCAAGGCAAGCGCTCTTTTCTCCTCAATTTTGATGAGAAAAGAAGCGCTAAATGCCGTTTAACGATTCGACTGAATATTCTCCGGCACGACAATCGTCGCAGGAGCGGGTGGCGCGAGCTTGTCGATTACGTTCTTCTTGATCGAAATTCCCGAACCAAAGCACGCGAAAATCAGGGCTGCAACCAATACGACATTCAGCGCGACGCGCTTCCAGCCCGCGCCGACGGCGTCGCCGATATAGGAGCGCTTATTGTTCAGTAGGAAGAAGATCAAATACGCGATCGGAAGCATCGTGAAGCAGACAGCGGACGCCAACACCGGGAACCACAAGGGTAGATTGACGACGACGCCCAAAACGCCGACGCACGGAGTTAGGGCAAAGAGTCGGAAACGCTTCTGCGTCATTTTGCCGCCAATCATCTCGCAAAGAGTAAAGCCGCACGCGACCATATGCGCGGAAATCGCGCCGCCGCACATCCCCATCAAACCTAAACAGAAGATAAAACGACCGCCCGGCAGTCCTTCAAAAGCGCTCGCTGCGGCAAGGGGCGCCAATCCCGTCTGAACGACGTCTTCTCCCGTGTAAACGTTCGTAACGGTCATCGCGACGATAATCAAGGAGGTCACGACGGAGAAGGGGAGGAACATCGTCATTCCCAGATCCCAACGCGCCAATTTGCGGTGTTCTTTTCCCCATCCCTTCGCCAGAAGAGAATACGGATAAAGGAAAGTCATGTTGATGCCGACCGCCGCGCCTAGCATTCCCAAAACCTGAAGAATCGTCACCGTTTCAATGACGCCCGTTTCAGGATTTTTTGGAAGTCCATAGTATCCGCAGAAACCTTTCCCCAGCTCGACCCAGTTGACGCGACCGATATTCATTACGCAAACAAGGAGGAAGAAGAAGATAACAAGCGCGATCATAATGCGCAAAAATCGTTCGTACGCGCGCACGCCCTTGGCGCCTTTTCCATAGTTGAAAACCATGAAAATATTCATCGCAAGGAATGCGCCGCCGACAATGAAGCTAACGAGATAGCCGAGCGTCGTCGAGTCGGTGTTGACTTTGAAGCCAAGGGGAGAAAGCGCGTTCGAAAGTCCCTGAATCCAACCGGGGACGTCGCCGCCGTTCGACATAGCCAGTCCGAGTTCGGAAGCAAGGTCGCGTCCGGCGCCTGCCAAAAGAGTATATTGCGGGAAGTGCCAAATGACGGATGCGAGAACCGTGCCGAGCGCCCACATAAAGACGAGCGGCTTCCAAACCTGCTTGCCAAAGGATTCGTAGGGTCGCTCTCCGCGCGTCAACACGACGTTGGACAACGCCCCTAACATCATAACGCCAAAGAACATCGCAAGGGGTTGTACCCACAAGAGTTTATATCCAAAGGACGCGCCGGCAAGAACCGACGCGGTCGCGCTTCCTGCGCCCAGCGTCATCGCGCTCTGCAAAAGGCCGGGCCCAGTGCGCTTTACATACCCCCACGAACGTTTTCCTAAAGGCAACGCTTCGAGAGCTCTGAGGTTCTCTTTTTCTAGAGCTAACTTTTCAGGATCCCATTTTGGACTCATAGGAAGTCCGGCCCCGTCTTGAGGACTCGTAGTCTGATTATTTTCGGCCATACCAACCTCTAAGCAATTCGCAAAGGCACACTCTAAAATAAACGCATGTCGTGAGTTAGCCACACTGCGCGTTTTTTGCTAATATTGTACGCTTATTATTATAGACGTTGACGCTCTCTATTTCAAGAGATTTATTCAAAATCTCTGCGTCCTCGGTCTCTTTTTTTGGCGCTGTGACGCTTCTTTGCGGCGAGACGGCGCAAGACTGAGCCTCTCGTCGGTTTTGTCGGTATCCTAGGTTTCGGACGTATCGACGCTTTGACGAGCGCTTCTCGAAGTTTTTCGATGCACGCGGCCCTATTCTTCGGCGCGTCGCGATACTCCTGATTCGATATTACGACCTCTCCATCCTCCGTCATCCAAGAAGGATAGAGCGTTCGAAAACGCGCGACGACGTCTGGCGCCAACGCGCTCGCGCTAATATTCCACCTTATTCGCGCCTTCGACGACGTCTTGTTGACGTTTTGACCGCCAGGACCTGAACTATGCGTGTACGTAACCTTAATTTCCGAAAGAGGAATCGAAATAACGCCGGGAACGACCAATTGGAGAATTTTCGCGCTCGTATTGGACTCTTCTGGATTTGTCGACATCTTTCTTCTCGCTCCGAGTAAATTCGTCTTGCGGGGCGTCGTAAAAAATAATAGTGTTTAGGAATAAATTTTAGTGAAAGGACGCCTGCGGCGCAACATCCCCCTGGGAAACTTCCCGCGACGCGTTAATCTATTTTTCATTTGAGGAGAAATAAAATGGCCAAAGAAATCCCCCCTGTTGAAAGACCGCAACGTCCGCAGATAGAAGACGGGGCCGTCGTCGCGACATACGCGAATTTCTGCCGAGTTACCGGCACGCCGGAAGAACTCATCGTCGACTTCGGGATTAATCCGCAACCGATGGGAGCGCCGGAAAAGATTGCGGTAAGCCAACGCGTCGTTCTCAACTTCTATACAGCCAAGCGTCTTTATCATGCTCTTGGAATGACGATTCAACGACACGAAGCGGCCTTCGGTCCTCTCGAGGTCGACGTCAACAAGCGCGCGCTTCATCATCCCGGAAAATGATTGTTTGCCCCCTCGTTAGCGGAAGTTCCGGAAACGCGACTCTTGTCGTCGGCGGCGGAGTAAGTCTGCTTGTCGACTGCGGCGCAACCGGCGCGACTATAGAAAAGGCTCTCAACTCGCTAGGTTACAATCCGCGCGAGTTGACCGCCGTTCTCGTAACGCACGCGCACGACGATCACGTGAAAGGCTTGGGGGTGATTTCGCGTCGTTACAATCTTCCCGTCTACGCTAGCGTCGGCGTGTGGGAAGAGATCATGAAACGCAACAAAGTCGGTACGATAAACGCGAAAAACGTCCGCGTTTTTCAGAGCGTAAAAATCAACGATTCTCTTTGTTTCGGCGACCTCTCCGCGCGCTTCTTCTCCACCCCTCACGACGCGTATGACTCCGTCGGTTACATCTTTAGCGACGGCAAAGCCTCCTTTGGTCTCGCGACCGACTTCGGTCATGTCACGCCAGGAATTCGAGCCGCGCTACACGGTTGCCAAGTCGTCCTCCTTGAATCAAATTACGACGAAGACATGCTCTGGAAGGGGCCTTATCCTTATCCTCTCAAGACGCGTATCGCCGGCGGAAACGGACACCTGAGCAACGCCGACGCGGGCGACTTCGCGATAGAGCTTGTACAAAAGGGCGCCCAACACATCTTTCTTGGACACCTCAGCGTCCACAACAACACGCAAGAACTCGCCTATCACACCGTTAAAGAAAAGCTTCTTGCCGCAAACATTGAGCCGCGACGCGATTGCATGATCTACATGACGCGCCGTTACGAACCGAGTCGCCTCTTAGAATTCTAGCTTTCCCCTCTCGCCATGTTCGTCGACCTCATTTACCGCTTCGTTATCCTAATCGTCGCCTTCTGTTCTCTTCCCTATATTTTTTACGCGTCGATACGCTATAAAAAATATCGCAAAGGTTGGAAACAGAAGCTCCTTGGAGACGTTCCAACGCTGTCGTCACCCTGTGGGGCGCGAAGACTATGGTTTCATGGCGTAAGCGTCGGCGAAATCAATCTCTTAAAACCAATCGTCGAAGAATTAGAGCGCAACCGCCCCAACTGGGAATACGTCGTTTCCTCTACTTCGGAGACAGGCTACGAACTCGCCGTTAAGCTTTTTGGCGCTAAAACAAGCGTCTTTTACTGCCCCCTCGACTTCACTTTTCCGATTTCTCGAGCGTTGCGACGCCTTCGTCCCACCGACCTTATCTTGGTTGAACTCGAACTATGGCCCAACCTCATACGCCTTGCCAGTCGAACGGGCGTTCGCGTCTCTATCGTCAACGGGAGGATTAGCGATCGTTCCTTCAAACGCTACCGTCTCGCGCGCCGCGCGCTCGCGACGACCTTCCGCAGAATTGCGCTCGTCGCCGCGCAGGATGAAATCGCCGCGCGATACTTTCAAGAGCTCTCCCCTTGCCCTGAACGCATCGTCGCAACGGGATCGGTCAAATTCGACGGAGCCAAGACGGATCGTCAGAACGCGGAAACGAAACGGTTGCGCGAACTTGCGCAGATCGGCGATAACGACGTCGTTTTTATCGCGGGGAGCACGCAATCCCCTGAGGAGGAAGGAGCCCTTGAGGTTTTTCGCCGTCTCGAGGGGACGCGTCCAAATCTCAAATTGATCGTCGTGCCGCGTCATCGAGAGCGATTCGAAGAAGTCGCGCGAATTCTCGACGCTTCAGGACTTCCCTGGACGCGCCGCAGCGATCTTCCAAACGACAAGCCGCGCGAACGCGTTCTCCTCGTAGACGCCGTTGGGGAGCTGGGCGCATGGTGGGGCTTAGCGGACGTCGCTTTTGTCGGCGGAAGTTGGGGGGATCGAGGCGGACAAAACATGCTTGAGCCCGCCGGATACGGCGTGGCGGTTTCCTTTGGAGGGAACACTAAAAACTTCCGCGTCATCTCCGAGGCGTTGCTCAAGCACGACGCGGGCGTGGTCGTTCGCAATGTCGACGAACTAACCGATTTCGTACGCAGAGCGGTCGACGATCCGGATTATCGCCATAAGCTTGGGAACGCCGCGCAACGGCTAACGATCCAAAACGTCGGCGCTTCACGTCGAACGCTCGACGCAATCGCCCGTCTCGAATAGATTATTCTGGATATTTCCCCATTTTTCTAGCCGTGTCGCTCACGTCTGCATAATTGATATATTCTACATAACTAGTATACTCTATATCAAATTAGCTAAATTGAAAAGCTTTTCAAAACTTTTTCCTTTACGCCGTTTAGGTTAAAGATTAAATTGTTCGATATAAACTACAATTGTTTACTTTAAACAAAATAGGCAGTAAGAGTAAAAAGATTAGTTTAAAGAATTAATCAGAACGATATGACTTTGGGCGACGTCGTCGACTGTCGACGCGGTCGACTAAGCGCGAAATGAGGAATGTTGCAATGACACGATTAGAAAAAGATAGGAAACAGAGAACGTTGCGTCTTCGTAAACGTCTTCTCAACGTATCCCTGGCCTTGTGCCTCTTCAGCGCAGGTCCGGCGTTCGGCGTCGCTATGCAACAACCGCCGCAACCGGAAGGCGCTCCTGCGCCAGCGCCAGCGCCTGAAGCGGCTCCTGCCCCTGCGCCCGCTCCTGCCGCTGAAGCCGCTCCTGCGGAACCCGCGCCAGCTCCAGAGCCAACCGAAGAAGAAAAGAAAGCCGCGCTACAGAAGATCGGGCTTTCTCGGCCAAGCGATATTCCCAATCCCGCCGAAAATCCAGCGGAAGCCGTCAAGATGATCGAGGATTATAAGGAAGCGCTCGCTAATCCAGATCCTCCTAAGGACGAGCCCTCCGAGGCGGTTCAACTAATCGATTTTGATCCTCAGCGCAGTTATTCCCGTCTTCTCTATCCGAGCGTCGCAACCCGCGTCGGTCTGACCGAAGCTCAGAATCAGCGTATCAACGAATTGATGACTGATCGCGCCCAAAAACTCGCTCAAGCCCCCAAAGAAGAATGGAATAAGATTACCAATGAATCGGAGGTCGCATTAAAAGCCGTCCTTACCCCAGAACAGGACGAACGTTTCCAACGCGGTATCGGCCAAAAAACAATCGTCCTTCGATTTAGTAAGGAAAAGTGGGCGGACGTTCTGAACTGGTTTGCGTCGGAAGTCGGACTTCAGCTCGTGATGTCAGCGCCCCCCCAGGGAACCTTTACTTACAACGATAAAACTCCCTACGCGCCCAAAGACGCTCTTGACATACTCAACGGCTACCTGAACTTCAGAGGGTATACCTTGATTCGAAACGGCGCGATGTTGATCCTCCACGACTTCCGAAACGGCGCGATCCCCCTCCAGTATCTTCCCAAGATCACTCCAGAAGAGCTGCCCAATCAAAGTCGCTTTGATTACGTTGCCTTGACGATTCCGCTCGAACAGCGTAGCGCTCTAGCCGTAAGGCAGACGATTGCGCCTTTCCAGGGCCCCCACTGCATGATTCGCACTCAGGCGGGAAATTCGCTCATGATCGTCGACTCCGTCAACGCTCTGCGAGAAATTTACGCCGCCGCTATGTCCGTTCACAATCCGGATCCTCCCCGCGATCAACCAATACGCTCCGGTGGTAATCGTCCGGCTCCAGAGGTTCCCGAATGGCGTTCCTATCCTCTCGAAGGAATATCATATAGCACCGTCGTTCAACAGGTGGATATTTTTGCCCCCGGCGCGAAGGCTCTCTATAACCCGCAGTCTAATGTTATTAACTATCTCTGCGTGCCGAGTCTCCATGGCATCATCGACGGTTTGATGACGCGTATGAAGGAAGGAGCCGATCCGACTCGCGTTGCGACGGTTAAAGCATACTCTCTCGATAAGATCGCTTCTCTGTCGCCTTCGGAACTCTGGACCATGTCCCGTCGTATGAGTCGAAACGGCTCCTTTGGACAGTATGGCGGAGCCTTCAGTCAATATAGCGGCGACGCTATCGCGGAATTCTACAGTTACGTCTTGGATTCCCTAAAGACACTCGTTCCCGACGCTACTCTTGAACTTAACGCGTCCGCGCGCAAAATCTTCGCCGTCGCCAATCCGGAAGACCATGAGAAGATTCAAGCCGCGCTCGACAAGCTTGCGGAAGACGTCAAACCTGAAGAAGAAGCTGTCGTCAAGGTTTATCACCTCAAAAATACGAACGCCGAAAGCGATCCGAACATCAACGCCGTCATCCAAAATGTCGCGCCTCAGTCGCGTCCGTCGCTCCTTGAAGACGGTTCCATCCTCATTCTCGGAACGGCTGAAGATCACGCGAAAGTCGCAAAGGCGCTTGAAGAATACGACGCCTCCGTCGTCGATCCTGACAAAGAGTTTGTCCTTCGCTCTTATCTTTTGACGACTCGACAGATGGCGCGCTTTGCTCAAGTCTTCGAAAGAGTGCGGTCATTACCCGAAATGCGCACCGCCGTGCGACTTCCTGATCCGATTATTCCCACGCGATTCGCCGTCTGGGGTACCCCCGTCCAACAAGCGCAAGTCGCCAAAATTATCGATCAAATCGTCAACGTTGAAAGCTCTCTTGAAGAAATTAAACCTCAAGGCCTTCCTGCGCCAGTAAGACAAGACGCCAACGCTCCTGCGCCTGCTCCCGCCCCTGCGCCCGAAGCTGAGCCCGCTACGCCCGCCCCTGCGCCCGAAGCTGAGCCCGCTACGCCAGCGCCTGCCCCCGCAGCTCCGGCCCCCGCGCCTGAAGCTGAGCCCACTGCGCCAGCGCCTGCTCCCGCAGCTCCCGCCCCTGCGCCTGAAGCTACGCCTGCGCCTGAAGCTACGCCTGCGCCTGCTCCCGCAGCTCCTGCCCCCGCGCCCGAAGCTACGCCAGCGCCTGCTCCCGCAGCTCCCGCCCCCGCGCCCGAAGCTACGCCAGCGCCTGCTCCCGCAGCTCCCGCCCCCGCGCCTGCCGCAACGGCTCCGGCAAAGCCGACCCCTGCGGAAATTGCCGCGAAAGCCGACGCTGAAAAAGCGTTGCTCGCGAACGCTCAGACATTCCAGAACGGCGGCGCCTACATGGCGGTAATCCCCATACGCAAGGTCAATCCCAGCACGGCAAACGTCATGTTGTCGTCGACGATCCCTGGTCTCGACGTCATCACGGAATATTCAACTCGTTCGCTCATCGTCTACGGTTCGAAGTCCGGAGTCGAAGCGTCGATCAAGCTCGCCGCGCAATTGGACGGCGCGCTCGACGCCACCCTCGAAGTTATCACGCTCAGCCAACCTCTTCCCGCCGACGTGATCTCCGCGCTGCCCCGTATCGAACCGACGGTCGTCTCCACCTACGATAAGTCGAATAATCGCCTTCTTCTCACCGGACGTAAAGTTGACGTCGAACGACTCAAGTCTTACGTTATGCAGATTGAAGAAAAAACTTCTGAAGAACCTGAATCGGTCTACTATCTCGACGTTGAACGCGACGTTCCCGGCGAAATCCAGGATTACATCAAACGCGCTGTCCCAGGCGTCGAGTTGACCTATTCCTCGGAAAACAAACGCTTCACCATCATCGGCACGCCGACTGAGCAGCTTGCCGCCGCCAAACTCGTCAACGACGCGATCGTCAACCTTCCTCCGGAGAATGAAACGCGCTACTACAAGTTCGACGAGCAAGTCTCCGACACAATGATCGAATTGCTCAACGAACGCGTGAAGAACGTCTCTAAGATCGAACGCGACTCTCGCAATAACGCCGTCTTGCGCGTTACGGCCAAACCGTACCAACACGAAGAAATTGCGCAGGCGATCGAAAAAATCCAGGCCGAGTACCCGTTGAAGGATGAAAATAGCTTCGCGACTTATCTCGTCACGAGCGACGTCGTCACGCGCTTCAACCAGGTGAAAGACGATTTCCAAAAAGATCACGGCGCTATTAAACTTCTCGACGACGGTTCCAAGGGCGTTCTTTCCGTCTGGGCTTTGCCTGCGCAACAAGCGGCCCTCAAAAAGTTGTTGGAAGAACTCGGTAATCTCGATTCCGTTTCAAAGACGACCGCCGCCCTCTATAAGCCCAAGCACGTAGACGCTCCGACCTTGATCTCGATCCTAACCGATCTTCATCCTTCGGTTAAAGCGACAAACGACACAGTCAACGCTCGTCTGATTCTCCGCGGAACCGCCGACTCGCTCGCCGCAGCGCAGGAAACCCTTGCCGCGCTCGACGTCGTCCAAGAAGACGCCGTCGTCCGAGTCTACAAGGCGTACCCCATCCAAGGCTTCTACACGACGGATAAAGTCGGCAACTATTACTCTCCGCAGTACTACTTGCGCGATATTAGCGCGCTCGTTCCCGCCGCTCGCGTCTCCTTCGACTACTACAATCAGCAAATCATCGTCTGGGGTACGGAGGAGGAACATGCGATCGTCGCGAAAATCATCGACGACCTCACGAAGAACACCGGCGTTGACAAAAGAATCATGCGTTGGCAGATTCGTCGCGCGAACTATTCGACGCTAACTTCGCAGATCGCCGCCGTCTATCCGCGCGCAGTCGCAACTTATGACTCCGTTTCCAAAACGCTCCTCATACGCGCGGCCAACGGAGTAAGTCTCGACGCTGTCAAAGAACTTCTCGAACTTCTCGATCCTGAAGAAGTCTCAGAATTTGATCCGGTTCTCGAATACTACGACGCGGGCGCTAAGCCCTCTCCCGATCTGATCAGCGCGGTTAAATCGCTCGTTCCAAACGCCAGTCTTGTGTCGATTGACGAAAAGACTCAGCAGCTCCTCGTCATCGCGAAGCCCGCTGAACATAAAATCGTCGCCGACAATATTGAACGTCTTGCGAAAACCTACGGCTCGACCGATCTTAGAATGATTCCGTATCCGGTCTATAGCATGAAAGTGGCTTCCCTCGTCGCCGACATGACGAAGGCCTATCCCGCCGCGTCCTTTGCCGCCGACGATCGCGGTTCGAGACTCCTCGTTCGCGCGACGCTTCAGGATCATGTCCGCATCTCTGAGGAAATCGCGCGTCTTAACGAAGAGTATTCCTCCGAGACGGGGGAAACGGTCGCGCCCGGTCCGCGCGTCATCGTTTATGAAGTCGACACGCCACAGATAGCCGCTCAAATCCGCGGAGTTGTCAATAGCTTGATTCCCGACGCGGAATCCTTCGGCGGTATGAACGCCTACGGGCCGTCCACCGGTCAAAAGGAAAAACTTGCGATTCTCGCCAATGGTCACGACCATGAACGAATCAAGGCGATCGTCGATTCTTTCAATCAGACGTCGGAAGAAGATAAGTTAGAGTTTGCGATCTATCCCTACGGAGAAGCGTCCCTTGAGATGATCGATTCAATCCTCTGCAATTTGCTTCCTAGCGCGATTGCGATCGATCAACCGGAGATGGGCGAAACGGTCGCGGCGCGTCAAGCTCGCCGTATGCAGTATATGCGTCAGCGATCGATGCAAAGCGGTCGTTACAACGCGGAACCTAAGCCCTCTCCTTTCTATCGGATAGACAGCGCGTCCAAGACGGTGGCCCTCTTCGCCACTCAGGAGGAACATGAGACCGTGCGCGGCGCGATTGAAAAGATCGCCTCCACAAGCGGCGACGAAGCGAAGATAATTACTCGCGTTTTACGTCTCGGTTCCCCGGTCGCTTATCAGGTCGCCACCGGTCTGCGTTTAACGTATCCTGCTTGCACGAGTTTCGCGACTAACGGGAACGAACTCATCGTAACCGGTCCGGAAACTGAAGTCGCCAAGTGCGAAGAGCTTGTCGGCGAATTGAACAAAGAACAATACGATCGCATCGGCAATTTCCTTACGCTTAAAGTTCCCGCAGAATCCAATTACAATCGCGATACGCTTATCACAATCCTTAGAGGTCATTTTACAAGCCTAGGAATCTCCCCTTATCCGGGACTTTCCCCGGATCAAATCACTATCTGGGGACGCGAAGATTCTTTGGAATTCGTTTCCAAGTGGTTTAACGAACTTGTTGCGACGCCTAACGAAGCGTCCTACGTCACTTATCCCTTGACGAATACGCGACTTGACCTCGCCGTCGCATTTTTATCGAAGGTCTGCCCGAACGCCTCGATCACCCCCGATCCGACGCGCAATTGCCTAGTAGTCTACGCGACGCCTGAAATGCAAACCGCCGTCGCCGACGCGCTCAAGGAATTTGACAAACCCGTTGTTGAAGGCGCCGAAATTGTGGGCGCTACCTACGATTGGACGGATCAGGCGACATTCTGGGCGATCTTCGCCGAATTGCGTCAGCGATTCCCCGAAGCGACGATCATGCCGCTTGGTTCCCAGTACTATGTAACCGCGCCTAAACAAGTTCAAGATAAACTCGGCGATTACATTTCGCGTCGCATTACGTCGGTCGTCGACAATGCGTTCGCCTTTGAGCCCTACTATTTGAAAAACCTCAGCTTAACGCGTCTCGTCCAGGTTTCCCAATATGTCCTTCCCAACGTTTGGATATTCGCCGGTAAAGGTACGAATGAAATCTTCGCCGTCGCGACGCCTCAGAACCACGCCAAGCTCAAGAAATTGATCGCGGCGATGGAAGCGTTGCCTCCCGACTCGGAAGCCCAAGGTATTACGCCCAAGATCTACAAGATCTCGACTCTCGGCGCCAACCTAGTTATCCCGACGCTCCAACCCCAACTGCCTGGCGTCGTCATGTACCCTCTCCCCAACAACAGAATCATCGTCTGGGGATCGGAGGCTGAGCATGCGCACGCGGAAAAAGTCCTAGAAACATTTGCGGAAGCCTTCCCTGAATCGGTTCTCGCTAAGTACCCCGTCGTCAACTTGAACGTTACCGATATCCTTTCCTTCTGCCAATCGCGCTTTGCTGGTCAAGCGGTCTTCTGGCCCGCAAGCACCGGCGAACTGATGTGCCAAGCCCCCGAGGATATCCAAACCCAGGTTGAAAGCCTTATTCAGCGTCTCGACGCGCGCAATCCCGATATGGAATTTGTCCCCGTTGCGTATGACCTGAGCGATGTTCCCGCCACGTCGCATCCGCTCCTCGTCGGAAACATCCAACGTATTGACCCCACGGCGATTATCCTCCCGTCTTCCACGCCTGGATTCGTCGTTCTTTACGCGCGTCCCGCCACTCAAAAGAGACTTGGCGAAGTTGTCGACGAACTTTTGAAGGAACGCGACTCCGCTCAGCAGAAAATGGTCGCTTACACCGTTAAAAGATTGACCTATGCGCAACTTTCCGGGCTCCTTCTTCCGCTCTATCCAAACGTGAAGATAGGCGTCGGAACGAACGCCAACCAAGTGATCATTTTGGCTAAGCCGGCGGAGCATGAGAAGATCGCCGAACTCATCAAGCAGATCAACGAGGATCATGACGACGGAATGTCGTCGCGCGTCTATCGTCTAAAGAACTCGCAGCTCGCCGTCGCGCGGCAAGCGATCATGACGATGTATCCGCAAGCGGTCGTTGTTATCGATCAACTTTCGCGCTCCGTCCTCGTCAAAGCCTATACGGACGAACACGAGAAAATCGCTCAGCTCATCAAAGAAATCGACGAAAAAGACCCCGAAAGAAACACCTCCTTCAAGGTCTTCAACATCGGAACGATCAGCTTCAATCGTCTTCTTCCCGCTTTGAGGAACTTCTACGCTAATGATTCAGCGTTCCAAATCCAGCTCGACTCCGCGCAACAATGCCTTATCGTTCGCGGCACATCCATCCAGCATAAGGCGGTCGAAGATCTCATCAACGAACTGAAAACCGGCGGTATGGCGGATTCCGAAGCGTATATGCAAACGTACACGCTCAAAAATCAGTCTTCGCTCACTTCCCTCTACAACGTCTTCTTTGAACAGGGACGCGATATCAACATGTATCGCGACTACTCGACCGGAAAGCTCGTCGTCATTGGACGACCTGAGGAGCACAAGATGGTTCAAGACGTGCTCGATATGATCGCTCCAGAAGAAACGGAACTTGCCGTCTTCGAGCTCGTTTACGTCGATCCGCAAGCGGCTCGTCAAGTCTTCAGCATGTTGGAAAACGACGGCACGTATGTTGACGTTCGATTCGACTCGAACTCGAATCAGCTCTACGTTCGCGCGACGCCGACGAAACTTGAAGAAATTCGTCGACTCCTCGTGAAGATGGGAGAAAAGGATCTTCAGAAGATGAAGCCGTTCGTGGAAACCACTGCCAAGGGCGCAGTTTCCACCGACAACAAGCGCGTCTACATGAACGATAATCTCTATCCGAAAGAGGACGTAACCTCGACGACAATCGACGTAACGCGCCTCGAACCAGTTACCGCAGAGACGATCAACAAGCTTAACTCCGCTAAAGCGGAACTCGACGTTAAAGGCGTCTCTGATTCAATGCGCTCCGTCGAAATTAAAGGCGCTGATCCTGAGAAAGTCCTCGACGCCGTCCTCAAAGCTTGGAATCGCGATAATCCGATCCATGTAGTCGAACCGGCCCCGGCTCCTGCCGAACCCGCGCCTGCTCCTGCTGAACCAGCGCCTGCGCCTGCCGAACCGGCCCCAGCTCCTGCCGAACCGGCCCCAGCTCCTGCTGAACCAGCGCCTGCGCCTGCCGAACCAGCTCCGGCTCCTGCCGAACCCGCGCCAGCTCCTGCTGAACCCGCGCCTGCGCCTGCCGAACCAGCTCCGGCTCCTGCTGAACCGGCCCCAGCTCCTGCTGAACCAGCGCCTGAGCCTGCCGAACCGGCCCCTGCTCCCGCTGAACCGGCCCCTGCTCCCGCTGAACCGGCCCCGGCTCCTGCCGAACCCGCGCCAGCTCCCGCTGAACCAGCCCCGGCTCCTGCCGAACCGGCCCCAACTCCTGCCGAACCGGCCCCAGCTCCTGCTGAACCCGCGCCTGCGCCTGCTGAACCAGCCCCGGCTCCCGCTGAACCCGCGCCTGCGCCTGCCGAATCCGTTGAATCTGCCCCTGCGTCTGAAGACGGAGGGGCCCCCTCTTCTATTGCTTCAATTTTAGCGCCTCTTTTTTTCACCGCTGAACGTTCCCCTTTGACGTCCCTCGCGTTTGGCGCTCTCGTTCTTGACGGCGACGTCGAAACTCCCGTCGCGGCGGAGACTCCTCAAGATCAAGAGAATCAAAACGTCCCCGTGGGCGTCTACGTCGTCAAGAATCCTGACGGCTCCCTCCTCGTCTCTTCAAGCGATCCTTCCGCCTTAGAGGCGTTTCAGCAAAGCTTGGCGGCGACTGTCGGAGAGTTCAACAGCGAAATGGAATCAACTCAAGAAAACGTAAGCGGCGCCGCAAACGAGGAAATCGAAAGCGACCTCGACGACGCCTCGGAGTATTTGAATCCTTCTTCTCAGAAATACCTCTCCTATATGACCGACGAGAATTTGCAAAAGGCGCGCGAACGCATCCTTTTGGAAAGCAAGAATTACACGGTTTATCGTATTGAAAACGTCGGCGTTAATCAACTTCTCCCGAGATTGCAGACTTACCTCGCCGATCGTATCAATAACAATAACGCCAATCAGTATGGGCTGTACGGCTATGGTTCCGGCATAAATATTCGCGATATTTCGCCTCGCACGCCGTTGACCTTTCAAGCGGACGTCGCCCTTAACACGTTGATGGTCTACGGTTCAAAGTCGGATCGTGAAGCCGTCGGGGCCATGCTCGTCCTTCTTGACGACGTTAGTCTCTTCCCGCAACCGATCACTAAACCTTATAAGATCAAGGTAGAGAACACCTCGCCCAACCGTATGGCGCAACAGGTCATGAACGCGTTTTCTCGCAAGTTCCAAACGACGCTCCTTCCCGGAAACTTGTCTCCGAGGATCTCCCCCAATCCGACCTCCGGATGCCTTGAAGTATACGCCCCTGAAGAGCTCGCGAAGGAGATTGAAGAGTACGTCAAGGAAGTCGACAAGGAAATCCTTGAAGAAAGCGTGCGTAAAGTTCGCGTCGTTAAGCTCGAGACGATCAACTCCAAGGTGCTCATGCAGTACCTCAACGATCTGCGTCAACAACAAACGCAAAACGCGATTCTTTCAACTCCGTATATCGGCGGTTTCACCCCGTTCGTTCCGAACTTCTACCCCTACGGTCAAATGAACGCCGCGGCGCGTATGCAAAACCGCGCGATGCAGGCGCCGCGTCAACCGCGTCCCGGAATGTGATTTTCAAAGATTAGCGGTCGAGGCGAAACGTTTCACGTTTCGTTTCGGCCTTTTTTTATTGCAACGTCCCGCGCCATGCGCGTTACTACCCAACATAAAGAAGCGTAAAATGCATCATACCCCTTACACGGTCGACGATTTCGGCAAAAATCCCTTGATGTTCTATTACGAGGTCACCAGAGCGTGCGATCTCGTCTGCAAACACTGTCGAGCGAGCGCGCAAGAGAGCGCGGCGTCTGACGAACTCTCTCACGAAGACTCGATGCGACTTCTCGAAGACGTCGCGCGGTTCCCGCGTAAACCGACGATTTGCTTTACCGGCGGCGATCCTCTCAAACGTGCCGATCTCTTCGAGTTAATTCGTCATGCTACCGATCTCGGGATCGGATCGGCGCTCACTCCGTCGTCGACGCCTCTCGCGACCTTTGACGCCTTTAAAAAAGCAAAAGAAGCGGGCGTCTCCGCTATCGGAATTAGCATCGACGGTCCGAATCCCGAAGTTCACGACGCCTTCCGCGGCTTCGAAGGAAGCTTCAAGAAGGCGATGGAGATGCTCCAATACGCGCGCGACCTCGAACTCCCCGTTCAGGTCAACACGTCGATCACGCGTCGAAACTGGAATCTCGTCGACGAAATCGCGGAAATGCTCGAAGACAAAGGCGTCATGATGTGGTCGGTTTTCTTCCTTGTCCCCGTCGGACGCGGCGTTGAAGAAACGCGTATTTCGCCCGACGAATATCGCCAGGTCTTCGCTCGACTCTACGAACATTCGAAGACGCGCCCCTACACCGTCAAAACGACGGAAGCGCCCCACTATCGACGTTTCGTGCTTGAACAAGGAGGCGATCCCCTGGCCGCGCCGAAAAATCGGCCCCAATTCCCTCGCTCCGCATTCACGGCGGCAATGAAAACGCAATCGCAAGAAATCAACGTTGCGCCGCAAGGAAACGAAGGAATGGCGGAAGTCGGTCAAACGCGTCGTTCGCGCGCTCCGCTAGGAATTACCGACGGACGCGGCATTATGTTTGTCGGACATAACGGCGAGATTTTCCCCGCGGGGTTCTTACCGATCGTTTGCGGCGTCTTCCCGCGAGATTCAGTCGTCGACGTCTATCAAAATAATCCCCTCTTCAAATTGCTTCAAAACCCTGACAATTACAAGGGACGATGCGGCAAGTGCTCTTACCGTCACGTTTGCGGCGGGAGCCGTTCGCGCGCTTACGCGCTCACCGGCGATCCATTAGCGGAAGAACCGGACTGCAATTTCGAAGTCTGAGAATAAGACATTACGAGAAATCTAAAGAAATAAGGCTGGAACGTTTGCGTTGACAACGTTCCAGCCTTATTTCTCCTCCGCGCGGAGGGAAAAGACGCCAACGGCGTCGACTATCTTCAATTCAGCATGACGTTCAGAAACAGATGGAGACGTATCGAAGCATGACTGAACTCGTCCGGTTTTAGGCGATAAAGCGAGCCGATCGCTCCGAGCGAATCAGACTCAAAGGAAGGAAGAAGAACCGAAAGAGGAATCGCTTTTTCAACAAATCCAATCCTATCTCTGAAAGAAGCGCGCGCGCTTGCGGGGGATCTAAAGAAATCGACGCAACAACAATGTCGCTCATGATGGGAACCGTCTCGGCAAAGACGGTTTAAACAAATTCGAACAGCGTCGCGATAGTGAGACTGAATCGTCACCGGATTCATATGGATCAACTCCTCGTCAACGATATGACCGAGTTGACCATGCCATCGCGCTTGATGTTCGTACGGCTCGCAACCAAGGACGAAATATTCTCCAGTGCAAGCGCTATAGACAAAGGACGGCAAAACGGAATATAGTAGGACGCAATACAAGGACAAAGACCACGCGGCTATCTTTACCGCCAATCCCCTTCCTCGCGTCTTTTGACGATTCAACGTCCTCATTTCCTACGCCTTATTCCAACTAGATTATTTTTCACAATCGTAATGAAAGTTATAACCTACTTTCTCACGGGACATTCTACTTTTCGTATCAAAAAAAGCAAGAGGCGTCCCGCGTCGGAGGCGCCTCTTTCATCAATTCCTTCACTTTTTACCGTTTTTGGCCGACAATCTGTTGGTCATAATCAGGTATCCGGTCACGGACAAAAGACAGCCGCCGAGGGTAAAGAGGAGAAGAATGTAACGCCAAATTGCGCCGCCCAACATCGCCATATGGAACGGCTTAATTAAACCGCGAATTCTTTCTCCGCAAGGCTTGTCAGAGGGCGATTTCACGCCGAGAAGTTCTCCCGACGAAGCGTCCCAATAATAGACGTCCGATTCATAGGCTCCGCAGATCGGATCGTATTCGCGAATCGAAAGAGCGTTGTCAGACCCCTCTTCGGGAAGAATGATATCGTATCCGGCAAACTTCGGAGTCGTTCGGCTTTGAGCCGAAATAACCTCTCCAAGGACGGCGAGCGCGTCGCCTTTATCTCCAGATTTGAAAGGAGTCGGCGCGTTGAGCATTGCGACAATCTTGGGCTTAACCCCTGTATTACGAGGAGATCGCGCGGTGCGAATTCCAAGTCCGTATGTTGAATCTGGGTACGCGGGGTCGACAGCCTTTCCTTGCCCCATTCCATGTCCGGCGCCCATGCCGTTTCCTTGTCCATGGCCCTGACCTTGCCCTTTCCCCAAGCCTTGGCCCTGCCCCTGACCTTTTCCTAAACCTTGGCCATGTCCCTGGCCCTTCCCTAAGCCTTGGCCCTGACCTTTCCCTAAGCCTTGGCCATGTCCCTGACCCTTTTCTTGACACGAGCAGTTCCCCTTACATTCGCCTTTACAATCAGAGCAACTACACGCGTCAAGTTGCTGCGAGGGCGCCCGAGGGTGCGCGGAGTCTTTCGATTCGACGCATAAAGCGCAGTCGACCGTCTTCTGAAACCACGGGAGGCAAATCCAGACGCCGCTCAGAGTTATGCATAAAAGAGCAAGCGTCGAATAGAATCCCAACACGTTGTGAAGGCTAAAAACAGCGCGGCGCGATCCCTTGGAAACGACGGGGAGGAAAGAATTCGCCAACGCCTTTTTGTTCTTCCATTGGCTCGGAATCCACATGATTAGACCGGTCAAAAGCACGACCGCGATCGCCAATCCTAAATACCCGACAATAGCGCGCCCCGTTTTCTTTTTCTCCCCCGTCAATCCGAGAGAATCATGCCAAGAGCGAACGGTCTTGAAAAAATGACTCAGTTTTCCAGGACCGTAACTAAGAGCTTCCCCCGTGTATGGATCGGCGGTCGCCATGTAAACCCACGATTCCTTGTCGTTTTTCGCGCTGACAAGGACGCTCCATGCTCGGCGCGTGTCGTTCGACGTCTTTAATTCCAAAACGCGAATCGTCGTCGGAACGCTAAAGCTGGACGATTCTATGCTTTCAAATTCCTTGATAAACGCGTCGGGCGTTAAAATTTCTTCGCCTGGATGCGCGGGAGTCACATAACGCGACGGCTCCGCAATTCGCTCGATCTCAGGTTTAATGAGAAAGAGAGAGCCCGTGATACAAAAGAAAAGAAAGACAATACCCGCTCCCCATCCCAAATATCGATGGAAACAACGAGCAAACTCTTTAGCTAACTTCATTGTTGATCTCCTTGATACCGAAACGCTTACGTCCAAATCAGATCTCCTAGTCGTCAGCGCGTCGGCGAGTTATGCAATGCGCTCGACTATCAAGTATAACACATCTCCACAACAAAGGCGCCGCTCATATTAAACAAATCTAAATATAAGAAATTTCTACAATATGCGCATATTTGCTTCAAGAAGCGTTTCCTCTCGATACAAGGATATGCTAGAAGAACGCGCATTTTAGAAATATGAACGAATAAAGAAAAAGAACCGATCCTATCAGAACAGAATCGGTTCTTTTCGTTCACTCTCTTGTCAGAAAAAATCTCACGCAAGCTTCTTGCAGATCGCCTCGGCCATTTCTTGAGTTCCGACTGCTGTAGGATCGTTGCGGTCAGCTTTCAAGTCGTACGTGACGTCTTTGCCTTCGCGAATGACTTCCGCGATGGCGTTTTCAAGGCGATTCGCCGCGTCGGTTTCTTTCAAATGGCGGAGCATGAGAACGCCGGAAAGAATCAAAGCGACGGGATTGACTTTGTTGAGTCCCTTATATTTCGGCGCGCTTCCGTGAGTCGCTTCGAAGACGGCGCCGTTGTATCCGATATTCGCGCCGGGAGCGACGCCCAAACCGCCGACGAGACCCGCGCAAAGGTCGCTCAAGATATCGCCGTAAAGATTCGGGAGCGCGACGACGTCGTAAAGTTCAGGCTTTTGGACGAGTTGCATGCACATGTTGTCGACGATGCGTTCGTCAAATTCGATCTCAGGGAAATCCTTAGCGACGTTGCGCGCGGTTTCGAGCCACAAGCCGTCGGAGAATTTCATGATATTCGCTTTGTGAACGACGGTGACCTTCCTACGATTGTTTTCACGCGCATAGTTGAACGCCGCGCGGATTAACCGGTCGGAGCGCGAAACGCTAATCGGCTTGATCGAAACTCCCGTTTCTTCATAGCCGGTCGCAACGCCGCGTCCCGTCGCCAGACGATTGACCTGCTCGATGAGTTCTTTCGTCGCTTCTGTTCCGCGTTCAAATTCGATTCCAGAATAGAGATCTTCCGTGTTTTCGCGGAAAATCACCAGGTCGACAGGAACGGAGCTGAAGTAAGAGCGAACGCCGGGGTAATACTTACAGGGACGAACGCAGGCAAAGAGATCGAGCTCTTGGCGGAGATGAACGTTGATACTACGGAATCCGGTTCCAACCGGCGTCGTAATAGGAGCCTTCAGGGCGACGCGCGTGCGACGAACGCTCTCGAGAACAGAAGCGGGCAGAGGATTGCCCGTTCGTTCCATAACGTCGACGCCCGCTTCCTGAACGTCCCAATTGATCTGAACGCCAGTCGCGTCGATGCATTTGCGCGCCGCCTCCGCTAATTCGGGACCTGTTCCATCTCCGGTGATAAGAGTAACGTCGTAAGCCATATTCCACTACCTCGTCTTCAAAACTAGAAGTTATGTCGTTCCGTTTGCGCGTTTGAGAACGTCCAGCGCCGCGCGCAAAAACCATGACGACCTACATATGCGTCGTTTTATTGTATAAGAAAGGGCCCTTGCGACAAGGGCCCTTAAGTCGGCGTCTCAACGGAAAACGCTCGCCTTTATACTGTACGGGATCGACCCCTGACGCTTGCGCCAATCGGGATCGACCGTTAAAATTCCCCCGACGGAAACCGATTTGTTCGCCTTGTATTTCACCGACTGACCGCGCTCCATCTGCACCGCGATCATATCCGCTGGATTCGTCCCAGGCGAACAGAACTGGCAATGCCCCAAAGTGCGCACAAGAGTGAAATTCTCGATACCAGCATGCTGTTTCGTCGGATACATAAAGCCTTCGATATAGACCTTATGGCCGTCCAACGCTTTGATTTCGTCGGGCACCTCGCCGTCCTTCGTCAGCGCCATATTGTCGAAAGGAAGAACCTGATACCCCGGAGGCGCCGAAACGTAGAACGCATACGCGCGCCAGCAACTCGACGTCACGGCCAACACTGCGCTCAACACGATCGCGACCATCGTCATCGCGCCCCCCGTGATCTCCTCCGGCGCGCGCATAATCTTACGCTGCGCCAAAATTCCCAAAACGAGTCCTAAAATAGACGCGATGATAAAGGGCGTCCAGAAAAAGCCTAAAATACCGACGATCGCGGCGACTAACGCTTCGACGCCGAGGGTCGCGACCTGTTTGTAATCAACGGTCTCTTCCGTCGGCTGAGAAACGTCAATATTATGATAGACGCCCTTGAGCGAGCTGTCAAAAATATCTTTAGCCATATGCGTCATTCCTCGAAAAGCCAAAGGATTAAAGATTGACGCGCCGCGCAAGGCGACGCGTTAAAGTAACGAGGGAACGCGCCGCGTCAAGACTGAAGCGATTGCGCGACGTCGGTGCGATACGCGACCACGGCGGGCAAATAACCGACGATCGAGGCAAGACCCGCCAGTCCGGGAATCAGAATCAATTCCGCAAGCTGGAAGTCCCAAGGACGAATCATCACGTTCGCATAGGACATAATCAAAGGAGCAAGCGCGCCAATCGCCAAGTGTCCGATAAGAGCGCCCAACGCGCCGCCGCCAAGGGACAAGAGGATCGATTCGAGAAGGATGATCGACATAACCGTCGAACGACGCGCGCCTAACGCGCGCATAATCGCGATTTCCTGGCGGCGTTCGTTCATCGAGTTATAAATACTAACCATCATCCCTACGCCTGCGACGATGACGACCTGGATCGCAAAGATAATCAACACGCTCTGGATATTACCGATGACGTCCTGGAAGAACGCGGCGATTTCCTGCACTGGCGCGACGGCTTGCGCTTCCAAAAGCTCGCCGTCAATCTTCGCGGGAAGCGCCGTTACCGCAGTATCGATAACCTGGACGCGGTCGGGGGTTACAATCTGACTTTCCGAGATTTCGACTCCAGGCATGACGGTCGCGGCGTCAATCTCTTCCTTCGTTGCGGCCGCAGCGACTTCTTGATCCTTCGTGATGAGAAGAATCGCGGTCAAACGTCGCGGCTGCGGTTCATGCGCGTGGGCGTGTTCCCCCTCCCCTTCGTGGTCATGATCCTCTTCCGTTGCTTCATGTTCCACCTCAATCTCTTCCAAACCGAGTTCGGCGCGTTTCTTCGCCAGTTCTTCGTCTCGCAACGAATAGTCGACCGTTTCCGAAGAAGCGCTGTGCTCGTGTTCCTTGTAGAATCCTTCAAGGTTCACGAAGACTGCGCGGTCGTTCGGACTGCCAGTGTGATCAAGAATTCCAACGACCTTAAAGGGTTCGTGAAGATCGTCGTCACGACGACCGCTATTGTGTCCAAAACGGATCTCGTCCCCAATTTGAAGCTTGTTTTTCTTCGCGACGGCATACCCGATAACGGCGCTGTAATAATCGACGTTCTTGAAGAATTCTCCCTTTTGGAGGGTGTACGGTTTACCGTCAGACTTCGTGACGGAACGGAAATACTCGGGAGTCGTCGCCACGACGGGCGAACCCTGATAATTGTCGCCGCGCGCGATCGGAATCGCCGTCTTGACTTCAGCGGAGTACCGCGACGAGCGCATGAGTTCATAATATTCGTAAGGAATGAGTCCAACTGGATCCTGATTATAGAAGACGGAACTCAAAACCAGCTGCAACTTGCTTCCCTTAGCGCCGACGATGAGATCGTACCCTTGAGCGCCTTGCTGAAACGATTTTCCAACGACTCCGTTGATAACCAAAACCGTCACGACCAGCGCGACGCCAAGCGCCATCGACAGCGCGGTGAGGGTCGAGGCCAACGATCGGTGCTGGATACTTTTCCAAGCTATTTTCCAAAGACTCATATCAACGCCCTTGCGGCGACCTTTTCACGGGTCGCTCGTCCTAAATAATGACAAGCGTTCGCGCCCGAAGACGCGATTCAATATAATATATCAAGGCGCGTTCAAACGTCCGCGACGCAAACGTTTAAACGCTTTAAAAATCATTCTTCCGAGGAATCGGAATTTGCGTTTTCAGCGTCGTCCGATTCCGAATCTGGCTCGTCCTTCGACGAAGGATCGATCTCGTCGCGCGGAATACGATTCACGGCGACGATGAGGTCGTCTTCCTTCAGTTTCATGAGGCGCACGCCCTGCGTATTGCGCGCGGTCACGCGAATCTCGTCGACGGAGAAGCGCTGAATCATACCCGACGCGGTGATCGTCATGATTTCGTCCCCCGCGTCGACGCGCAAAACGTCGACGACGGAGCCGTTGCGTTTCGACGTCTTCATGTCGAGGACTCCCTTGCCGCCGCGTCGCTTTGTCGGATACGGCTTGCTCGAAGGCGCTTCGTCAACGTTCGTCGCGTCCTCGAGAGTCGTCGCGTCGTCGTCCGTTTCGTCGTCGACTCCCGAACCGCCGAGAGGCGCGTTAGGCCCGATCGGCGTGCGTTTTCCAAATCCGTGTTCCGAGACGGAAAGAAGATACGCGTTCTCTTCGGCGATCGCCATCCCCACGACGACGTCGTCGGATGCGAGTCTCACGCCGCGCACGCCGGACGAAGTTCGCCCCATCGCGCGAACGTTCCCCTGCGGGAAGCGAATCGTGCGTCCAGACGCGGTCGACAAGAAGATTTCGTCTCCGTCGCGACACACGTCGACGGCCACAAGCGCGTCTTTCGGCGTGAGACGTTCTCCCGTCTCCTTCGCCAGCGCTTCCGCCTGCGCGTTTTCTTCCGGCGTCGCGTCGGGATCGATTTCTCCGCGCAATTTTATCGCAAAGACGCCCTTCTTACGAGGCTTGCCAAAGGTCTGCAACGTCGTTTTCTTGATGAGACCGTCGCGCGTCGCCATGACCAGATACGCGTTCTCCTGATCGAAATCGCGAATCGCAAGGCAGCTTGCGATCTTTTCGTCCGAATCTAAACTAAGCAAATTCACAAGGTTGCGTCCCTTGCCGTCGCGCGCGGATAGCGGAATTCCGTAAACCTTCTGCCAGTAAACGCGTCCCTTGTTTGTGAAGAACATCAAATAGTTATGAGTGCTCGACACAAAGAGATGACGAACCGGATCTTCGTCGACGATCTTCGCGCCTTTGACGCCCTTGCCGCCGCGTCGCTGCGCCTTGTATTCGTCCAGGGGCGTTCGCTTAATGTAGCCGTTGGAGGTGATCGAAACGACCATCGTCTCTTCTTCGATAAGGTCTTCGTCCTCAACGTCGACGATTTCGTCGTGCTGGATTTCTGTGCGTCTCTTATCGGCAAACTTTTTCTTGACCTCTTCGAGATCGTCGCGAACAATCGCCAAGATATTCGCTTCGTCGGAGAGAATTCTGCGGTATTCGGCGATTTCCGAGAGGAGAGCGTTGTATTCGTCGGCGAGTTTCTGTTGCTCGAGATTGACCAGTTGTCCGAGCGTCATGCGCAAAATCGCATCCGCTTGAACAGGCGTCAACGTATATCCTTCTTTCACGCCGCGCGCCTTCGTGAAGGCCTCGAAACCGTCGTTCCCTAAGCAGCGCTCCAGGAGCGCGGCGGGACACTGGATCTCCATCAAGCGACGTTTGGCGGTCGGCTGATCCGGAGAGGTGCGGATCGTGCGAATGACTTCGTCGATATTGGCGTGCGCGATCAAGAGACCTTCAACCAAATGCTGCCGACGAATCGCTTTATTGAGCAAGAAATTCGTGCGCCTACGAATCACCGTTCGACGATGACGCAAAAATTCGACGATCAGCTCTTTGAAGTTCATCACGCGCGGACGACCGTCGACGAGCGCGAGAAGGATGATCGAGAAGGAGTCTTGCAGAGGCGTGTACTGATACAGCTGGTTGAGAACGACGTTCGGATCGGCGTCTTTTTTGAGTTCCAGAACGAGGCGCACCGGCTCTTTCAAGTCGGATTCGTTACGAATCGTCGCGACGCCGTTAATGCGGCCTTCGTTAATCGTCTCGGCGATCTTTTCTTCAATACGGTCGCGCGCCTGTTGATAAGGGATTTCGGAAATGATAATCCGATTTCGTTTCCCCTTAGCGCCATATTCGATATGAGTGCGCGCGCGAACGACGATATTTCCGCGTCCCGTCATGTACCCGCGTCGAATTCCCTTAGATCCGCAGATTATACCGCCGGTCGGAAAGTCGGGGCCGGGACAAAGTTTTAGAAGTTCGGAGATCGTAACGTCGGGATCGTCGATCACCGCTATCGCCGCGTCGCAAATTTCCCCGAGATTGTGCGGCGGAATACTCGTCGCCATACCGACGGCGATACCGTTGGCCCCGTTGACGAGCAAGTTCGGAACCTTGGAAGGAAGGACTTGCGGTTCCATACGCGTTTCGTCGTATGTCGGCGTAAAGTCGACGACGTCGGAATTCAAATCTTCCAACATCGCGGTGGCGAAACCGGAGAGTCGAGCTTCCGTATAACGCATCGCCGCAGGGGGCAAACCGGCGATCGATCCGAAGTTTCCTTGTTTGTCGACAAGGACGTGACGCATATTCCAATCTTGCGCCATGCGAACCAAAGTCGGGTAGATAATCGCTTCGCCGTGCGGGTGATAATTACCGGACGCGTCGCCGGAAATCTTAGCGCACTTGACGCGTTGAGAGTGCGGCCCAAGTCCTAAGTCGTTCATGGCGACGAGAATACGTCGCTGAGACGGTTTGAGACCGTCGCGCGCGTCGGGGATAGCGCGACTGACAATGACGCTCATCGAGTATGTCAGATAACTCTCTTTGAGTTCGTCTTGGATCGGCAACTTCACCAACTTCGAACCGTCCGGTAGAATCAACTGCCCGTTCGCGTTATGTATTGGACGAAGCGGGTAAGCGTCGGATGGGCGCTCCCCTTCTCCGTTGTCAAAATTATTCGCGTTCAGATCGTCGCGATTCTCGAAATTCTCATCGTCAGCCATTGCGTAATCTTTCTCTTTCGGAACGGCGAAAACCGCCGCAAACGCGCTCTATGCGTTAAAAAAACATTTTCGTCCATTATATCTCAAAAGAGTCAAATAACAACCGGCGCGACAGAGGCGTAAAGGGCTCTAAACGAGCGAAAATCGCCGTTTTTTTTCTTTTCCCTCCCCTGGTCGAGACAAAAAAAGCGACGCCGATCGTCGAGATCGCGTCGCTTTAAAATGTCATTGCGAAAAACGCTCATTCGCGTCCGCAGCAATGCTTGTATTTCTTGCCGCTACCGCATGGGCACGGATCGTTGCGCCCCACGCGAGGCGACTTATTTCGGATCGTTTCGACCTTTTTGTCCTTGCTCGCTTCAATCGCTTCTTCTTGCTGACGCATCGTCTTCTGAACCTCAGGCGTAACCGCCGTCTGCTGCGGATGCTGCGCGGCGCCGACGCGATCCGCGTCGGACCACGTGGAGCTGATGAAGTTCTCGTCAAGCTGTTCGACGCGGTAAACATAGTCGGTGACGCGTTCAAAAACGCCGTCCCACATCGCGTCAAAAACGCGCATACCTTCGCGCTTGTATTCGACCTTCGGGTCGACTTGCGCGTAACCGCGGAAGCTTACGCTCGACTTCAGGTGATCCATCACTTGGAGGTGTTCTTTCCAAGACGCGTCGAGAATTCCCAGAATGAGAGATCGTTCCACTTTGCGCATTTCGGGATTAAACTCGTTCTCGATCATCGACTCGATTCGGTTTTCGAGGAGAAGCACGTCCCACTGAGACAGCTCTTCCACCGTCAGATTCTGCTTCAACTCGGCGTTAAGCCAGTCGCACAAGTCGGCAAGCGCGGGGGCGTCGCGACGAATCTTGCGCACGTCGTTCGACGTGATACGATCGTTTCGCGCGATCTTCTCTTCGCGTTTGGCGCGAATGAGGTCAATATTCACGTTTTCTTCGTTGAAGAGCTTGGAGAGCTTTTCGCGCATCGTCTCATAGTACGGAAGCGCCTGCTGCGAAGACTGACGGCTCACGTCGTATAGTAATTGTTCGATCTCGTGACGCTGTTTGTTGCGCAACTCTTCGACGTCGAGGCGGACGCCGAAACGTCGGGACGCCCAGTCGGCGACGCCTTCTCGGTCGTAATGTCGACCATTCATATCGCGAATGGTAAAGTGCGCCAATCCAACCAAGACGGGGAATCTCGCTTCGCGCTCGGCATAGCCTTCGAGCGTCTTTTGACGCGCAAGTTCCATGAACGCCGACGGTTCGAGTTTGACCGCTTCGTCAGGATTGATCGTCACGCCAAATTTGTCGCGCAACCATCGGCAAGCGGTGCGAACGCCGTAGTCCCCGGCGAGGAGCGGCGATCCCGAGGAGAGATCGGTGTTGTCGCAGAACTTCTCGGCGCGCTCGATGAGAAATTCGGCGACGTTTTCGCGTCCAAGCTTACGCAACTCCGAGTCGCTCAAAGCGCATCGCCAGCGGGCGTTAGCGGCCTTCGTCAACGCTTGCCAGTTCCATTCCGACTCGGGGGCGTCGTCGGGGAGATTCTCTTCGACAAGGTCGAGGGCGATCGTTTCCGACATGCGACGCGCATGATCGAGCGCGTATTCTATCGCTTCGCCGGAATTCATACCGACGAACTGCTTAGCGTCAAATTCGACGTTCAACTGTCGCGCGGCGTAAACGGCGTACGCTTCCGCGCCGTAATTCGGCGCGAGGAATCCGTTAAGGCGCTTCTTCAGCTGCGCGTCGATCATCTGAAGAACGAAATCTTTCGTATTGCCGCCGTCGAGGATACGCTGTCTATAAGAATACACACGCTTGCGCTGCATATCCATGACTTCGTCGTATTCCAGAAGATTTTTACGAATATCGAAGTTAAATTCTTCACGCTTCTTTTGCGCGCCTTCAATACGACGCGTCACCATCGGACTTTCAATCGCTTGTCCATTCTCCATTCCCAGACGCGAGAGCAGGTTCTTCACCCAATCCCCCGCGAAGATGCGAACAAGATCGTCTTCCAAAGAGAGATAGAATCGCGCTTCGCCCGGATCTCCTTGACGACCGCAACGTCCTATCAATTGCAAGTCGATACGACGCGCTTCGTGTCGTTCGGTACCGATGATATGAAGACCGCCGAGAGAACGGACGAGTTCCCCCTCTTCCTTCATATGTTCGCGACTCTCGATTTCCTCGACGCATTTGCGCCATTCGTCTTGAGGAACGTCCAAACGCGTAGGATATTTCGTCTGGAAAATCGACCACGCCAACGTCTCGGGATTACCCCCTAAGATAATATCCGTACCGCGTCCCGCCATATTCGTGGCGATCGTGACGGCGTTAAGACGACCCGCTTGCGCGACGATCTCCGACTCGCGACCAACGTTCTCAGGCTTCGCGTTCAAGACTTGGTGACGAATTCCGCGTCGATTGAGCATCTGAGAAATCAACTCGCTCTTCTGGATCGAGACCGTTCCGACGAGGATCGGTCGGCCCTTGCGACGGATTTTCACGATCTTGTCGCGCGGAACTTTCACCGCGTCGCGCGCGCCTTTTTCCGTGAATTCGACATATTCGTCCGTCTCTTTGCCGAGAAGACCGTACGCTTCGTTCCCGTCGCTAAACTCTAAGCAGTCCCACTTGTGGACGCGTTCGATTTCGTCGACAACGGCGTTGTATTTCTCTTTTTCAGTGCAGTAGATAAGGTCGGGCTTCGTGATTCGCTGCACGGGCCTATTAGGAGGAATGGCGAGGACGTCGAGCTTGTAGATCTTCCAGAATTCGCTCGCTTCCGTCATAGCGGTACCGGTCATACCGCCGATCTTATCGTAGAGTTTGAAGAAGTTTTGAAGGGTGATCGTCGCCAAAGTGCGATTCTCTTGCTTGACCTCGACGCGCTCCTTTGCTTCAACGGCTTGGTGCAAACCGTCGCTCCAGGTACGTCCTTCCATCAAACGTCCGGTAAAATCGTCGACGATGACGATCTCGCCGTTTTTAATAACGTAATTGACGTCCTTCTTATAGAGGTGGTGCGCTTTGAGCGCGTTGTCGATAAGGTGGGGCCAATGCATATTTCCGACGGTATAGAAGCTTTCGACGCCGGCGAGACGTTCCGCGCGGCGCACCCCTTCGTCGGTAAGATTCGTGGTGTGGTCTTTTTCGTCGACGGTGAAGTCGACGTCCTTTACCAGTTGCTCGGCGATCGCGTTCGCCGCGCGATATTTAGAGACGTCGTCGTGCGC
>SFIW01000054.1 GCA_004556055.1 Planctomycetaceae bacterium | reverse complement strand
GCGGCGCCAAGGGTCGCCATGACGCATGACGCCAAGATCGCCGTTAATTTCGTTTTCTTCATAGGTCATCTCCTTCAAATATAACGTCGCAATCAGCGCAAACGTAGAGGATGATTATACCAAGCGGGCAGAAGAAAAGAAACACCCTAAACGGATATGGAGCCGAAAATTGAGCGCCTTCCCAGAGACGCGGACGCCGTTCGGGAAGGCTAAAATAACGCCTCCGTTGCCGCGCGTTAAAATCGTTAAAAACAACCCATTTTATCTTCTGATTTATTTTTCTTAGAAAGAGTCGGCGAAAAAAGACGTCGGCAGCGTCGTCGCAACGCCCCTAAAACCCCTTATTTGTCCGAGCAGAAAAGTAACGACGCCCCCCGAAAGTGGGAACGCTAAGAAATAACCGTACGGAAATATGTTGACCGGAAAGAACGCCTCCTTAGAATAACGCAACGCGGGAGAACACGTTTTTTCACCACAATAAGAGAGGAAGAAGCCATGGCGACGCGAATTGTTGGACTCGTCGATTGCGATAGTTTTTACGCGTCTTGCGAAAAAGTTTTTCGACCGGACTGGGCGACGCGTCCGATCGTCGTCCTCTCGAATAACGACGGGTGCGTCGTCGCGCGGTCGGCGGAGGCGAAAGCGCTGCAAATACCGATGGGGGAGCCGTACTTTCGTCTGCGCGATTTCGCGAGGGCGCGAGGGGTCGTCGTGCGTTCGGCGAACTACGCGCTTTACGGGGACTTGAGCCGCCGGGTGATGCAGACGCTCGAACAGTGGACGCCGACGGTCGACGTGTACTCGATCGACGAGGCGTTTTTGGATCTTTCGAGCCGCTTCAAAGACGCGTCGGGTCGTTATTTCGGGTCGACTCCCGACGGGGAGGATTCGCGCCCGGAGCGTCTCGACGAACGCTGGCGCCGCGTCGCGACGTGGCCCGACGGCCCCGCGGAGGGAGAGCTTCCCGGCAAGACGCTCGACGCGCTCGAATCGCTCGCGCAAGAGATCGTGACGGTCGCGCGGCGCTGGACGGGTATCCCCGTCTCTCTGGGGCTTGGTCCGAACCGAACGTTGGCGAAGGTTGCGAGTCGCTTGGCGAAGCTCGACGGGGCGCGCACAGGACGCAAATACGCGCTTCTTTTCGAGAAAGAGGCGCGTATCGCGGCGCTCAAGCGTCTACCGCTGGAGGACGTCTGGGGCGTCGGTCGGAGGCTGAGCGAGCGCTTTCTCAAAGGGGGATTGCGGACGGCGTACGATTTAGCGCGACTCGATCCGCGCGAGGCGCGAAAAGAGTTCACGATCGAGCAGGAGCGCACGATTCGCGAACTTCGCGGCGAGTTCGTCTTCGACGTGGGAACGCGCCCGGAGCCGCGCAAGTCGATGCAAGTTTCGCGTTCCTTCGGGGAGCCGATCGAGAGTCTGGAGGAGCTGGAGAAGCCGATCTCGACCTTCACGGCGAAGCTGGCGGAGAAGCTCCGCGCGAACGGACTCGTCGCGAGCGGGATCTATCTGCACGCGTCGACGAGTCGATTCGCGACGACGCAAGAGTACCGCTGCGTCGCTCGGGGAATCAACCTTCCGCGCCCGACGAATCTGACGCCGGAACTTCTGTCGACGGCGCTGGGATTGCTCCGCGGCGTGTATCAGGAGAAACTTTCGTACAAACGCGCGGGAATCGTCGGTCTCGACCTCATAACGGAAGAAGCGGCGGCGGAGCGGCGTTATCTTTTCGAACCGGATCCGACGCGCGACGCGGCGCGGCGCGAGCGGGAACGACGCCTCTGCGCGACCCTCGACGCGGTGCGCCTCAAATTCGGGAAGAACGCCGCGTTCTTCGCCAGCGAAGGAGCGCTGCGCCCATGGTCCCCGAATTCATCCTTCATCTCCCCATGCTACACGACGAACTGGAACGACCTTCCGAAGGCGAGTTGAGGGTCGCTTTGAAAAAGTCGTTCTAAAATAGCGCGCGGCGGCGATATTCTCTCAAGATCATGCAACGATAAAACGCGAGAGAAAGGATCGCCGATGAAATATGAAGAGAATTACGAGCGTCACGCGCGGCTCTGGGAGTACGCGGAGGACTGCTACATGGGCTCGGAGCGGATCAAGAACGGGCCGAACGCGGAGTCGTACCTTCCGTTGCAGAGTTTGGAGCGCGAGGAGCTCCGATCGGGGCGAGTAGCGTTTCACGAGTCGCGGTATTATTTTCGTCGTCAGGCGGCGTCCTTCGAGAACTTTTTCCGACCGATCGTGGACGACGTCGTGGGGCTCATGCAGCGGAACCCTGCTCGCGCGCGTTTCGGGGTGGCGAAGGACGAGGAGAGCGCGGCGGAGGTCGTGGAGCTGCGGGATTGGTGCAATCGTTACAACGACGGGCTCGCGGGTCTGAAATCTCGGGTCAATTTCGCGCAGATATTGTACGGGCGTTACGGTCTCCTTCTTGACGTGACGACGGATCCGAACGGTCTTCGTCCGGCGTTTCAGATCGTCGAATACGCGCCGCGTAAGATATTGGACGGCGAGGTTGACGCGAACTCTCCGACGCCCTTTACGGCGCTGAGATGGGCGTTATTGGACGAGACGACGCGTCTTTTCGACAGGGGCGCGAAGGAATGGCGGGTGGAGCCGCGCCGCCGCGTTCTGGCGCTCGACGCGCGAGGACGGTATTACACGGCGGTCTTTCGCGGTTCGACGGCGGACGCGCAGTGGCGAGGATTCGATCTTGACAATCCGCGCGGGGAGAACGTGGTCTACCCGAGCTTTAAGGGACGGGAACTTTCGTTCATTCCCTTTACGGTCTGCAACGTGGAGCAACTGGGTTTGAACGCCTGGTCGCGTCCTCCGTATTTGGACGTGGCGCGGCTGGCGGTGGAGAATTACGCGGTGGACAGCTGGTACAAGATGGGTTTGTATTTCCACGCGACGCCGACCCTTGCGGTGTGCAACGCGTCGCGGGAATCGACGGACGTCCGACTCGGGGGAGTCGTCTGGCCGCGCGGGTCGGGGTCGGTTCCGGTGACGGTTTCGATTTTGGAGACGAACGGCGCGGGGCTCGCGGAGCTTCGTAACGCGAAGACGGAACTTCGCGAGACGCTGCGCTACGCGTCGTTGCGGGAACTGATCGAACGGGCGGGGGCGAATTCGTCGAGCGAGGCGCTGAGAATCAGGACGACGACGGGAACGGCGTCGATCGCGGCGATCGACAAGACGGGGGCGCGAGGAATCGAGGAACAGCTCTGTTTCGCGTCCCTTTGGTCTGGGGCGACGTACGACGAGACGCGCCGACGAATCAAGTACGAGCCGGACGTTTCGTATTTGGGGGCGGAAGCGCCGTTAGACGCGGTGGTGGAGCTTCTCAAGGCGAATCACGAGACGGGAGTTCTCTCGGAGCGAAGCGCGTACGCGTTTTTGGAACGCGCCGCGCCGGGAGCGTTGCCGTCGTACGAAGACAATCAGGAACAGAAAGAAACGGGGCAATAAAGAGTCGTGGGAAAAATGAAACGCCGACGCGCGGGGAAAGAGCGCGTCGGCGTTTTTTTTGTCGCGTTTTGCGTTACGGTCGACTAGGCGCGAAAGAGGAACGCGCGGAGAGTCGAATCGGGATTATTTTGCGAGAGGGAGTCCTTCGGCGTCGGTAACTTTTCCGGTATACCCCAAGATTCCTTCCACTGTCGCCCAGATTGCAATGCCAAGCGAGGGGATTCCGAAAAGAAGGATCCCTCCTATAACGGATACGAGCAACTGAGTAACCGCCAACCCCGTCTTTCCGATATAGAAGTTGTGGGCGCCGAACCCGCCAAGAAACAAGGCGAATAGTAAGTAGGCGATAGCGGAGCGAGAGGAAACGCCGATCGGCGCGTTAGCGGAATAAGGAACGGCGCTAGGGGGAACGTTGACGGCGTTCAACTGCGCGCCGCAGAGATTACAAAAAGCGCTTCCGTCGGGTAGCTGAGCGCCGCATTTTGGACAATACATTTTTTGGCCCTTTCTATAGAGGTTTAACGTGATTTCTTACGGGTTTGGTAATCGCGGTCGACGCCTCCGCGCCAATCGCTTGAGACGCGGCCTTCCTTTCGGAATTCGGACACGAAGCTATTGAGGGCGTCGTAAGTTTGGGTCGAACCGATTTCGTCGCAGATGTAATCGACGGCGTTTTCTTCTTTGAAACCGAGGGCTTGGGCGACCTCTTTCGCTTGGAGGTTGGCCCCAAAGAAAAGGAACTCCCAGCCGTATTCGCGAATTTCGCGTTCCACCATCTTCCGCGTTTCTTCGAGAGTATAGAGTCGGCTGGAATTTTCCGCGCCGTCGGTGATAACGACGAAGATCGTCTTGCCTGGCGCTTCGTCGGGACGCGCGTATTTATACGCTTTGCCGATATGGTGGATTCCGGAAGCGAGCGCGTCGTAGAGGGCCGTGCCTCCGCTCGCGCGGAACTCCCCGACGGTCAACGGCCTGACCTCGTACAATCCGACGCGGTTATAGAGGACTTCGCGGCCCTGGTTAAAGAGCACGACGGAAACGTAGACCGCTCCCGAATTTTCCTGCTTCTGCTTTTCGATAAAATCGTTGAAGCAGTCGACCGTGCTTCTCGCGCAACTACTCATCGAACCGCTGCGATCGAGAATTAAGACCAATTCCGTAACATCATTATTCACGCCTATGTCTCCTCTGAAAAATGAGCGAGGCGCAGAGCGCCAAGAATTGAGCAAATAAACGTCGACAAAACGATAGAATACTCGTTTGTAACTTCAATTTAGGCGGTATTTCGATCAAGTCAAGAGAAAGGATCTTCCACATCGGACTCAAAGAGTCCTAGGTTATTTTTAAAAAGAAAAAACGGTTTCACTCGGGAAAAATGGGATATAACGAGAGTGACGAGCGAACGTCGAGGGGAAAGTTGGTCTCTTAATCGCAAGGTCGACGCGTCGGAGCCCGAAAAAACAGGGCTCAAAAAAATTGGAAGGGGAAATTAACGCGTTGTCTGACTCGCGTCGCATCTCGTTTATATATCTTGACTTACTCTTTTTTGTCAGAATTTTGTCAAAAAAACATTTTGAAAAAAGACGAAAAAAGGCGCTCGCGTCCCTCGAATCTTGACGGGGGGCGGAGCGTCTTTTTTGTAGGCGTTTCGGCAGATTAGCGATTTAAATAGTTCTTTTTGCAATATTCCAGGAGCGCTTCGCACCCTTTGACGACGTCGTCGTAGGTCTGCTCGAAGTCGCCGTGATACCAGGGATCGGAGACGACGCGATTGGAACCGGCGAAGGAGAGGAGAAGGCGGCATTTATTCTTAGGGTCGTCGTTGAAGAAATCGCGCATATCCTCCTCGTTTTCATGATCCATTCCGACGATGAGATCGAAGGCGTCGTAATCCTTTCGGACGACCTTTCGGGCGGTCTTTCCGTCGCATGAGATCCCGCGCTTTTCGAGGACGCGGCGCGTGCCGCGATGCACGGGAGACCCAAGCTCGTCGTCTCTGAGCGCGGCGGATTCGATGTGGAAGAAGGCGTCAAGCCCCGCGTCGCTCACGAGACGCTTCATCACGAATTCCGCCATCGGACTGCGGCAGATGTTCCCGTGGCATACGAAGAGCAAATTAACCATGATTCGATATTCCTCCGTCTCGTCTTAACAGGGCGCGATCCCAACCTTTCGGACGTCTGACCGCCGATTCATCCCTTCCGACTCCCCGTCGATCGCAATTCCCAGGGAAGCGCTTCCCTATCCAGTATAGGGGATTTTCCCCGTCGGGGTATGGGGCCCCGAGAAATACGCGCGCTCGGGCCTCGCGGTCGCGACGGACTAGAAGACGGCTTCCTCCGTTTCCCCTGCGTCGTCCATGAGTCGGCATTGCTCCATGACCGAGTGGATCGCGTCTTCCCAATTCCCCGGCGGGTAATTGTATTTCTTTAACAAATTCTTCACAGCCCTCCTCATCTTGGCTTGGGCGGATTTTTTCTTATTCCAATCGAGGGTTCGGTTTAGCCTGAGCGTTTGAGTAAGCTCTTTTGTGAGGGCGATAAGCTGTCCGTTCTTACGAAAGTCGTCGATATTTTCGGGTTTGGAGAGGGCGTCGTAAAAAGCGAGCTCCTCGAAAGTCAGTCCAAGCTCCTTCCCTTTTTCTTTCTCCTCCATGAGCTCCTTGGCGAGTTCGACGAGCTTTTCGATCACCTGTTCGTTCGTAATCTGCCCGTTGATGTACTTATTGACCGCCTCCTTCATGATATCGCTGAACTTCTTCGATTTAACAAGGTTCGTTCGACGATAGGTTTTGACCTGATCGGAGACGATCTTTTTGAGCGTCTCGAACGCCAGGTTCTTCTGCTTCATTTTGCGAATCTCTTCGAGAAATTTCGGGTCGAAGAGTGAGAAGCCTTGATTGTCGCCGAAATTGGCGTAGACGCGCAGGACGCCGTCGCACTTAACACATTCTTTGATGAGTTCGTCGAGGCGCGAGCTGTGCTGAGAGGACGTTATTTTATTCCCCGTCGCGCCGTAGGAGACGCGCGTCAAAATTACGCGCGTCGCGTTAAAGAACCCCGCCTCGACGCGCTCCGGCTCGTTAGCGACCGACGAACAGAGGAAGAGCGCCCGTTTCATCAAGTGCGCCTCCTTCAGGAATTTCTCACGCGTCTCCTTCCTCTCGGGCGCGAACATGAAATTCGCCGCCTCCGAGATGATCTTCCCCTGAGTCAAACTCGACTCGTTCGAACCGTCGACTTTCATAAATTCGGAGTAGTCGTACCCGCGGAAAAGTTCGCGGCAGAGGGCGAGTTTCTCCTTGAACTGAGGATAGGAGATCTCTTCGACGTTGGGGTCGCCAAAGGCGTCTTGATCCTCGCGCGTGTAGTCTTTCATCGCGTTACGGAGCGCGGCGGCGAGCCCGATGTAGTCGACGACGAGCCCGCCCTCTTTGTCCCGAAAAACGCGATTGACGCGCGCTATCGCCTGCATCAAGTTGTGACCGCACATCGGCTTATAGACGTACATCGTCGCCAACGACGGCACGTCGAACCCCGTAAGCCACATATCGACGACGATCGCGATCTTTAACGGCGTCTTGTCGTCCTTAAATTGCCGCGCCAATTCGTCGCGACGGCGTTTATCTCCGACGATCTCGCGCCAATCCTCCGGATCGGCGTTGTTCTCCGTCATGACGACGGCGACCTTTTCCGTCCAATCGGGGCGAAGCTCCAGCATCCGCCGATAGATCTTCATCGCAACCTTGCGCGAATACGCGACGATCAGCGCCTTGCCGGTAAGGAGCTCTTCGCGATATTTCTCATAATGTTCGAGAATATCGTCGACAAGGGAGTTAATCGTTCCGTCCGCGCCGAGGATCGATTCGAGATTCCCGAGGGAACGTTTGCTCTTCTCGACGACCGTCTCGTCCGCCTCCATCGCGAAGGCGTCGTATTCGTCGTCGAGAAGCTTCAGCGTCTCTTCGTTGAGTCCAAGCTTGACGATGCGGCTTTCGTAGTAGATCGGCAGAGTCGCCCCGTCTTTCACGGCGCGGGACATGTCGTAGACGTCGATATAGTCCCCGAAAACTTCGCGCGTGCATCGGTCGCGCGTCGAGATCGGGGTTCCCGTGAAGCCGATATAGGTGGCGTTCGGCAAGCTATTGCGCACACGCCGCGCGGCGCCGACGACGCGTTTCGTATTCTCCCTCCCGTCCTCGTTCGTCGTCGTCTCGTACCTCTCGGCGAGTCCGTACTGACCGCGGTGCGCTTCGTCCGCCATGACGACGATATTGCGCCGTTCCGAAAGAGGTTCGTCGGAATCCGTGAATTTCTGCATCGTCGTGAAGAAGATTCCGTTCCTCCGACGTCCTTCGAGCAATTCGCGCAGATGCGCTCGGCTCTTCGCCTGCACTGGTTCTTGACGCAGGAAATCGCGGCATTTGGCGAACTGTCCGTAGAGCTGATTGTCCAAATCGTTCCGGTCGGTGAGGACGACGATCGTCGGGGAGTCGACCGCCTCTTGAAGAAGATGCGCGTAGAAGACCATCGAGAGGGATTTTCCGCTCCCTTGCGTGTGCCAGAAGACGCCCCCTTTTCCGTCCGTTTTCATCGCCTCGACCGTTTTGTCGATCGCGCGGCGAACCGCGTAATACTGGTGATAACCCGCGAGAATCTTCGACTCGTTGACCCCGTCGCAGGAGAAGCAGAGAAAATTTTTGAGAATATCGAGAAAACGCGACTTGGCGAAGAGTCCCTCAAAGAAGACGTCGAACTGCGAAATCCTGTAGCCTTCGCGCTTTCCGTCTTTCGTCTTCCACTCCATGAAGCGATCTTCGGAAGAGGTGATCGTCCCCGCTTTGGAGATCGACATATCGCTCATAACGCAGATCGCGTTGTAGACGAAGAATTTCGGGAGATCCTTCATATAGTTCCGAAGCTGAAGGTACGCTTTAGACGCGTCGGTTTCGTCGCGCGACGGGGATTTAAGCTCGATCGCGACGAGAGGGAGCCCGTTGACGAAGAGGACGAGGTCGAATCGGCGATCGCTCTTATCTTTGAAGACGAATTGCCTGGAGACGACGAAGGAGTTATTCTCCGGGTTCTTGAAGTCGACGAGATAAACGAGATCGGAGCGCTCCTCGCCATTGAGAAGATAGGACACAGGCACGCCGTTCTGTAGATAATCCATGAAGCTCTTGTTTTTCTGAACGAGCGTCGCGCCTTCGATATTTCGCAACTTTTCGAGAGCTTTAGTATGGACGTTGCGCGGAAGACTTGGGTTCAGAAGTTTGATCTGATCCGTTAGTTCTTTGAGATAGAAGGGCTCGTTCGGTTCCCGGTCAATATTTGCGCCGTCAACGCGTTTGTACCCCGTCTTTACCAGCAACTCGACGACGGCGTTTTCATACTTTTCTTCGTCGAAAGAATCGTCCGAGCTCAAGCGTAGAGCGTTTTCCGAGGGCGTCATTCCGAAATCTCCAATCTGCGAATCTCCCCAGGGCGTTAAGAATAGAGAGACGCGCGGACTCTTTTCCGCGCGTCTTAGGCTTATTAAACCACGCTTTTCGAAAAAATACAACACCTTCGGATTAGAAATCGTCAAATCGTCGCGTTTTTTATGTTCAATCGTCGCCGTCAAAACATTATGATACCGTCATTTATGAAGTTAGGAGGCGAAAGATGCGCGAACGAATGATCCGAGAAATAATGGCGGAAGTCGCGGGGATAGCGGGGATAGACGCGCGAGAGTTGGAGTTGGCGGTGAGACGCGTCGCGTCGCGTTACGAGGTGCGCAAGCGCGGGTTGCGGGAGACGGAGGGAGGCGAGGCGCGGCAAACGGATCATGCGCGGCTCTTTCTGGAGGCGAAGCGGCTGGAGGGAGCGTCGGAGAAGACGCTTCGGTATTATGAGACGACGATAGGTCGGGCGCTCGAGGGGATGGGCAAGAGCGCGGCGGAGGTAACGACGGAGGACGTGCGGGAATATCTGACGCGGTATGGGGAGGAAAGGGGCGCGAGTCGCGGAACGCTCGACAATATCCGGCGCGTTCTTTCGAGCTTCTTCCGGTGGCTTGAGGACGAAGACTACGTCGTGAAGAGCCCGGTGCGAAGGATTAAGAAGGTGAAGGGGGCGCAAAGGGTGAAAGAGACGTACGGGGACGAAACGCTTGAAGCGCTGAGGGACGCGTGCGCGACCCCGCGCGATTTGGCGATGATCGACCTGCTGGCGTCGTCGGGTATGCGCGTGGGCGAGCTTGTCGCGCTGAATCGTTCGGACGTGAATTTTCAGGAGCGGGAATGTTTAGTTTTTGGAAAAGGGAGCAAAGAGCGCCTTGCATACTTCGACGCGCGGACGAAAATTCATTTGCAGAATTATCTGTCGAGTCGGGTCGACGACGCCCCCGCGCTCTTCGTCTCCCTGAAAGCGCCGTGGCGTCGCCTGATGATCGGCGGCGTCGAAGCGCGCCTCAGAACCCTCGGAAAAAGGATGAACCTCGAAAAAGTTCACCCTCATAAGTTCCGAAGAACGATGGCGACAAACGCTATCGAAAAAGGAATGCCCATCGAACAGCTCCAGCAACTCTTGGGACATAAAAAGATCGATACCACCTTGCGCTATGCGATGGTGAAACAGCAGAATGTGAAGCTGGCACACAGAAAATACATTGGTTAGGATGGTTTGAAATGGAGTACACATTACGGTCGCTGGGCAGCTTTTCAGAGATG
>SFIW01000021.1 GCA_004556055.1 Planctomycetaceae bacterium | reverse complement strand
GATCTTTCCGCGAAATGGGGCAGGGGCGAGAGCTTCAAGCCGTGCGCGGATGGGGGCGTGACGAAACTTGTCGGCGCCGACGGATCGATCGAGAACGTTGAAAAAGCGGAACTTCTCGAATTCAAAAAATTAGACGAAGGATATTCCGCGCGATGGCGGTTGCTCTCGAAAACCGCGCAGGCGGAAGTCGAATATCGTTTGCAGATCAAGGGCAAGAGCCTGATTATCGACACGCTGGCGAAGGGAGGACGCGTCCCCGAGGTCGCCTTTGGAAAAACGACCGGTCTCAAATCCTCGCGCGTCTTCACCGTCCCGTATTATCTCTACGACTACGGCAAGCGCCCAGGAATCGGCCTCATTTGCCCTCAAGGGGATAACGCGGAGCCGATCTACGCAAGCGCTCATATCGACTGGTATCGTAGCGGCGCCTCTTATTTGAGGGGCGAACATGGCGCTTCAATCGCTCAACCCGACAAAGGCGTCTCCGCGAGCGTTATCCTCAACGGGGGCGCGGAATATCGCGTGAAAACCGACGGAAAGCGCAACGACGTTTACGAACGATTCATTTTGACCTTCTCGCCCTCTTTCGAAGAGACGCTCCCGACAATCGCCAACCCGGCGTCCCCCTATCGCGCCGTCGCGGGCAAGGGCGTATGGAGAGCGCACGGCGCCACGACGCGCGAAGGCGATAAGGCTTATTGGGCCTCCGTGCAGCGTCGCGGAATCCGCCATATGATCGTCACCGACCATGAAGTATGCTGGCGCGACGGCGGCGAAAGTTTCACCTTCCGCACGAAGCCAGCGCCTAAGAAGGGGGGCGACGAAGGATGGATCGATTACTCGCGATTCATGCAAGACACGCTCGGGTACGTCTACGGGCTCTACAATAACTTCACCGACTTTGCGCCCGTCAACGAGTATTGGTCCCCCGACATGATCAACCGCAACGCCGACTGGTCCCTCGGAACCGCGTGGGCGCGTTGCTATGCGCCGAAACCGACTCGCGCCGTCGAATATTGCGAAAAACTCTCTCCTCTTAACGAAGAAAAGTTCAAATTCTCATGCGCCTATTGCGACGTTCACTCTTCCGTCCCCGCATGGACGCGCACGGACTACGACGAACGCGTTCCCGGCGCCGGAACTTTCATGAGCGTCTTCTATCCCTACGGGGAAATCTTCCTTCTCCAGAAGCAGGCGTGGGGGGGCCCGACCTATTCCGAGGGGCCGCACCATTGTTTCTACGCGGGCCTTACGGACGGTAATTACGCCCAGGATCAACCTTACAATATGTTCTTGAATCCGTGGCTCGTCGATTTCGATCTGCTGAAAATGCACGATCTAGAGGTCGATTTTGGCATGGGGAACGTCGGAATGTTCGCGCCTGGTTATTCGCCTCAAACCGACTTGGAACGGGTAGCTCTCATCGATCGCTTTAACGCCGCGACGTTGGCTTTCGGACATTCGGGTTTCTTTGCCCAGGATTACGGTCTAATCTATGGGGCGCGCACGTACTTCATGATTCAACAGATCGCGAGTTACTACACTCAAGCGTCGATCGATACGATCCGATATTACGACGCGGACGGAGTCGGTCGCGCGACTTCGGAAGCGCTCGCGCTCGATATAGTTCGGCGTAGTCAAATCGCGCTTCGATATAAGGACGGAACGATCGTCGTAGCGAACGGGTCGACGACCGAGCCGATGCGCGCGACGATCGAAGGGCGCGACGTCGAACTGCCGCCGAACGGATACGTCGCATGGACCGCCGACGGCAAGGTCTTGGTCGAATCCTTCATGTCCCCTGCGGGAGCGCGCTTCGATTATTGCGAATCACCCGAGTATATTTGGTTTGACGGTCGCGGTTCTTGGGTGGAACGTCGACTTGCCGAGGGCGTCGGCGCCGCCGCGTGTCTCTTCCTCGACGAGGGGATCGAGATCATTCCGTACGACAATCGCGAAGTCGGATTCCGTCTGGACACGCGCGGTAAGAAGGCCGTCGCCGTGGCGCTCGCGGAAGATCGATCCGAGATCGGCCCCGCGACGCTGCGCGTTTCTCGCGGCTTCACCTACGTCGTTCCCGTTCCCAACGCCGTTTCGTACATGATTACGACGACGGACGAGCCCGCGACGACCGTTGACGCGACGGCGCCCTTTGAGGTCGCGCCGGGTGAAAAAGTCTCGATTCAAGTCGGCGATCAAACGGTGGAATGGACGGCGCCCAATCCCTTTACGGGAAGCGATTTCGTCTTTGAGGAACGCGCTTGGGGCGTCGACGGCGCGAAGTCTATGGTCGCGAAAAAGGCTGCGGAACACGTCTGGGCGGATCTTCCTTCTGGGGACGCCCTCGACTTCCTCGTCGTCTCGCCTTATAACGTTGTATTCCGCTGTGAAGACGGCGTTCTCAAAGGAAAGCGCTACTCCTTTGTTTCCGCCGAGAAAGACGGAGAGTTTAAGGTCGTCGAGTTGGCGGAACCGACTAAGAGGGGAAAGGAAACGATCGACGCGAGTTTCGACGGGGGCAATTTCGTTTTCACCTTTATGGTTGAGAAGGTCTACGATCCCTTCGAGTATGACTTCATGGATCCTGCGAATCCTGGCCGTACGTTCATTCAGCGCGACGGTCAAGAACCGACCGATAATCTGAACGGAACCGGTTCTTTCAATCGTATAACCGAAGTCTCGAGTTTAGGGGATAAGAAAATAGCGCATAGCGTTCATCCGCCGTACCTTAACGGGCCTACGGGCTGCGTCTATTTTGAATACGACGTCGATCTTCCGGCGGACAAGCCGCTTACGCTTCGCGCAAAAGTCGGGAAGGGGGACGGTTCCGATCCTGGAAACGGAATCGTATATAGAATCGCGGCGCGTCGTCAAGGCGAACCGAAGGACAAGGATATGACCGTTACAGACGTGTACTACATGTCCAGCGGTTGGGCTCCGATAGAGGCGGGACTTGGACTTTTTGTCGGTGAAAAAGTCACGCTGAGCTTCATTGCCGACGCGCATAAGGATTCCACCGGCGACTGGGCGTGCTGGGCCGATATTCGCCTCGAGACGACGCGCTCTCATTTAGAGCGTTCGTTGACTCGCGTCGCCGCGTCTTTTTGACGCGTCGTTTTGGCGCTCGACGTCGAATTTGACAGTCCCTTATTTCAAGAAATAAAAAAGCGCCCGAATCGTTTTCCGACGGTTCGGGCGCTTTCCTATTGGAGGTTACGACGCGAGCGTTAAGCGCGCGCCTCGCCTTGGCTCATTATTTCTGTTCGTCGAACTTGAAGACGAATTCGTCCCCTTCGCGAGTAAGCGTGATCGCTCGCCGCGTTCTTTGCGTCGGATCGACGTAACCAGGGCGCTTGAGTAGCTCGAGCGCCAAGGGGTTTTCGAGACGTTGCTGGATGACGCGCTTGAGGGGACGCGCGCCATATTCCGGCTCGTACCCCAGATCGGCGATCGCGTCGAGAGCGGCGTCGGAGATCGAGAGGTCGATTCCCTGTTTCGCGAGAAGCGCTTGGAGCTTTTTCGTCTGAATCTGGACGATTTGACGAATCTGATCCTTCTCCAGAGGATGGAAAACGATCGTTTCGTCGATACGGTTCAGGAATTCCGGAAGGAACTTGTCGCGTAGCACGAGGTTGACCGCGTTTTCAAGTTCTTTCGCCGTGCCATGGTTCGACGTAATATCGCGAATGACTTGGCTTCCGAGGTTCGACGTCATGACGATGATCGTATTCGTGAAGTCGACCGTGTGTCCCTGATTGTCGGAGAGACGTCCGTCGTCGAGAACCTGGAGGAGGATGTTGAAGACGTCGCGATGCGCCTTTTCGATTTCGTCGAAGAGGACGACGGAGAAGGGCTTGCGACGGATCGCTTCCGTCAACACGCCCCCTTCTTCATAGCCGACATATCCTGGAGGGGCCCCGATGAGGCGCGCTACGGTGTGTTTTTCCATGAACTCGCTCATGTCGATACGCACGATTGCGCTTTCGTCGTCGAAGAGCGCTTCCGCAAGCGCCTTGCACAACTCCGTCTTACCGACGCCGGTGGGCCCGAGGAAGAGGAAGGAGCCGATCGGTCGATTCGGATCTTGCAAGCCGCTTCGACTGCGACGCACCGCGTTCGAGACCGCGTCGACCGCTTCGTTCTGGCCGACGACTCGCGCGTGTAGACGATCTTCCAACTTCAGCAACTTCGCGCGCTCCGTCTCCATCATGCGCGATACGGGGACGCCGGTCCACTGCGAAACGACCTCGGCGATTTCGTCGGGACCCACGACTTGGCGCAGGAGTCTCTTTTGCGGGGCTTTTTCGGAATCGCCTTGCTCTTTGTTTTCCGCTTCTTGAGCTTCGAGCTGCGCGAGACGTTCTTTGAGGGACTTGATCTCGTTGACAAGGTCCGCCAACTTCTGAAATTGCGAGTTGTCCGCCGGTTTGCCGCTATAGTAGGACTGTTTGACCGCAGCGTCGAGATTCTTGTATTCGAGCTCCGTCTGCGCGATCTTTTCGCGGAGTTGGTGGACGTCGCCGACGCCGCTTTTTTCCTTTTCCCAGCGAAGATTTAATTCCGCGAGTTCTTCGTTCTTCTTCGCGATCTCTGCGCGAACTTCCTCCAAACGCGCGACGGCGTCGGGATCCTTTTCGTTGACAAGTTGGCTTTCCGCGATTTTAAGCTGGACGATTCGACGCTGAACGTCGTCGATCTCCGTCGGCACGCTTTGCAATTCCATCGCGAGTCGGCTCATCGCTTCGTCGACAAGGTCGATCGCCTTATCGGGAAGGAAGCGGTCGGAGATGTAGCGGTTCGAGAGTTCTACTGCGGAAACAAGCGCCGAGTCGGTGATTTTCACCCCTTTATGGTGCTGCTCGTAACGCTGTTTTAATCCGCGCAAGATCGAGAGCGTCGCTTCGATCGACGGTTCGTTGACCATAACGGGCTGGAAACGTCGTTCGAGCGCGGCGTCCTTTTCCACGTATTTGCGGTATTCGTCGAGGGTTGTCGCGCCGACGCATTTAACCTCGCCGCGCGCCAACGCCGGCTTCAACAAGTTCGCAGCGTCCGCGCCCCCCTGCTGATTACCCGCGCCGACGACCGTGTGCAACTCGTCGATGAAGAGGATGACGCGTCCGTTGGAGTCTTCGACTTCCTTCAAAACCGCCTTCAAACGCTCTTCGAATTCGCCGCGGAACTTCGCGCCCGCAATCAACGCGCCCATGTCGAGCGCGACGACTACCTTGTCTTTCAAGCTCTCGGGAACGTCGCCCGCGACGATGCGCAAGGCGAGTCCTTCGACGATCGCGGTCTTGCCGACGCCAGGCTCGCCGATGAGGACGGGGTTGTTCTTCGTTCGGCGGGAGAGGACTTGGATGACGCGACGAATCTCCTGGTCGCGTCCGACGACGGGATCGAGCTTTCCTTTTTTGGCGCGGTCGACGAGGTTGATTCCATACTTTTCAAGCGCTTGCAACTTTCCTTCGGGCTCTTGGTCGACGACGCGGTGACCGCCGCGCACGACGCTTGTGCCTTCGAGAATCTTGGTGCGATCGATCGCGAAAAGGTTTAGAATATTTTGAGCCTTCCCTTCACATTCGGCGAGGGCAAGGAAAAGATGTTCGGTGGATATGAATTCGTCGGTGAGAGTCGTCGCCTCTTCCGCAGCCTTGACGAAAATTCTTTGTAACTCAGCGGAGAGGTTCGGGGTCGCGCCGGAGACGCGTGGGAGACGATCGACTTCGGAGTCGACGGCTTGCTTGAGGCGTTTGAAATCCGCGCCGATCGCTTGAAGGATCGGTTTAATATTGCCGTCGGTTTCTTCGAGTAGAGAGGCGAGCAAGTGAATGCCGGCTATTTCCGGATTTCCTTTGGAGACGGCGAGACGCTGCGCGCTCTGAATAGCTTCCTGCGATTTGACCGTTAATTTTTCTGATGAAAAGTTCATAGGGTCTCCTTTCATAATGGATCGACTCTAACTTGTTCGATCGCATTGTGTTACGAACGCTCGTGTCATGCCGTTTTGAGACGTCAACCGGCGTTCGCATGATAGTTATGCATAATAGACGCCATTCGCTTGTTTGCGGTGAAAAATTTTTTATAATTTGAAGAATTCCTGATCGGTATTTTTTTAGATAGACGACGCCGGGGGCTAACATAAACCATAACGCCGAGTATAATGAAGGAACGCCTCCTTAGACGCGTGGCGGTTGAGTTATAGATTTGAGGACATAACGGTGCAAGAGATTAAGGAAAAGCTTCTTCAGGCGATTGAAGCGGCGAAGTCGGCGAAATCGGCGGACGCGCTCGAAAAGGTTCGTATTGATTTTCTAGGCCGTAAAGGCATGATTACGACGCTTGCGAAGAACGTCGATTTCAGCAAGATGTCGGTTGAGGAAAAGAAGAGCTTTGGCAGCCGCTTGAACGAGCTCAAGAATTTAGCGACTGAGAGCCTAGCCGCCGCGAACGCCGCGATTCAAGAGAGCGCGCCTCGTCGCAAGGCGAACGATCTTGATTTAACCGCGCCAGGAAAAGGGCGGCGTTTTGGCGCGCTTCATCCGATTACGTTGGCGCAGATGGAGCTCGAAGATATCTTTCAAGGGATGGGGTTCTCCGTTCTCTACGGCCCGGAAGTCGAGTCGGAATATTTCTGCTTCGAGGCGTTGAATATCCCTCACGACCACCCCGCGCGCGATATGCAAGACACCTTCTGGCTTAAAAACCAACTGATTTTGCGCACGCATACCTCCGCCAATCAAGTTCGCACGCTGAAACGTTTTGGCGCTCCTATTCGCGCGATCTTTCCTGGAAGATGTTTCCGATACGAATCGGTCGACCCCAGCCATGAAAACACCTTTTATCAGTGCGAAGGGCTCGTCGTTGATAAAGATATTTCCGTTGCGAACTTGATCGCCGTCATGCGCACGATTCTGAGTCAAGTTTTCCGACGCGACGTGAAAGTGCGTTTGCGCCCCGGCTACTTCCCCTTTGTTGAACCGGGCTTCGAGCTGGATCTAAACTGCCTATTGTGCGGCGGCAAGGGGTGCCCGACGTGCGGCGACGGGTGGATCGAACTCATTCCTTGCGGACTTATTCACCCGGAAGTTTTGCGCCACGGCGGAATCGATCCGCGCGAATACAGCGGTTTCGCCTTCGGCGTCGGGCTGACGCGTTTGGCGATGATGAAGTACGGCGTCAAAGATATACGTTATTTGAATTGCGGCGATCTGCGCGTGAACGAGCAGTTCTCGACGTTGCTGTAAGGACGCGGAGATGCTTGAGGTTGAGATGAAGTTTCGCGTCGAGGACGCGGACGCGTATGAAGCGCGCGTTAAGTCCTTTCTCGACGCGGTATTCGGCGAGCCGTCCGTCGAGTGCGACGCGTTTTTTCGGTGCGACGCGCTCGGTTTTCCCAACGCGGGTAAGATGCTCCGTATTCGTCGTCGCGGTTCCTTTTTGGCGGTAACGTATAAGGGCCCGAGACTCGACGAAACGACGAAGACGCGCGAAGAGATCGAACTTCCCCTCGTCGTCCCAGGCTTCGACGATTCCGCTATTCGCAAAGCGCTCGTCGATCGAACGCGAGACGACTGGGCGCGATTCTTCGGTCGTCTGGGATTTCAAGAGGCGCAAAGCGTTGAAAAGACGCGGCGAACCGCGCTTTGCGAATTCAAAGGTCGACGCTTTACGATCACGCTCGACTCGCTCGCGGAACTCGGCGTTTTCACCGAGATCGAAACGCTTGCTCCCGAAGGAGACCTTGAGGAGGCGCGCGACGCCGTCAAAGAGCTTGCCGATGCGTTGGGATTGCGCGATACGATCGTAAAAAGCTACCTGGCGCTTGCGATCGAAGCGCAGACGGACAAGACCGTTGATGAAAAATAGCGTCGCGTAAATGTCGCCGTTAAAACTGGCGTAAACGATAGGCGTATTTGGAAAATTCTGAAAAAAAGTTGAATTTTCCCGCCAAAAATAGTAGACGTTTGACGCCGCTCAGATTATCATTATTGACAGTGTATTTACTCAGGCGTCCTATTGACGTCGTTGACTCAAGTGTTTTGACGCCGAGCGTTGAAGCGCGCAATAGGGCGCGTTTCGCCTTGGGGTAGCGCGAATTGAGGAATCCAGATGAAATCGAGTATGTTCCATTTACTAGTAATGTTGGCGGTTTCGCTGCCGATGACTGGCGTTCGCGCGAACGCTGCCGACGACGCTCCTAAGGCTGACGAAGCAAAGTCCGTCGAACTCTTTCAGGCTATTGACGAAGGACTTGTCGAAGTTAAATTGACGCCGAAAAACTCCCTCAAAAGTAGCATCGCCGTTACGAACAAGACTGATAAGCCGATCGTTGTCGAGATGCCTTCGGCGTTCGCTGGCGTGCCCGTGTTGGCTCAGCCTGGTATGATGGGCGGACGCGGCGGTATGGGCGGCATGATGGGCGGCATGATGGGCGGCGCGGCCGGAATGATGGGCGGCGGTCGTAACCAAGGCGGTTTTGGCGGCGGTATGTTCGGCGAAGCCGGAGGACGCGGCGGTATGAATAGTCGCGGCGGCATGGGCTCCTCCAGCCGTAGCGGCGGCAATCAATCCATCGGCGGCGGCATGGGCGGTCGTAGCGGCGGTATGGGCGGCATGGGCGGTCGCGGCGGCGGCGGTATGTTCTCCATCGCTCCTAACAAGACCCATCGCGAATCCGTTCGCACCGTTTGCCTGGAACATGGCAAAAAAGAACCCGGTCCTTCCGTCGAGTATACCATCGTCCCGATCGATACGTACACCGAGAACAAAACCACGCAAGTTCTCTGCTCTATGCTCGGCGATCCCGAACTCAATCAGAACGCCGTGCAGGCCGCCGTTTGGAACGCTGAAAACGGCGTGAGCTTTGAAGAACTCGCTTCGAAGACGAAGCAAGAAGGAAACAACAACATGCCCGAAAGTTACTTCCTCAAGGAAGAGCTCTCCACCGGCGTGAATCTTCTTGCCAAGGCTCAGGAACGCGCCGCTGTTTTGCAGGAAGTTGAAGACGCTCAGAAAGCGTTAGTGGAAGAACCTCTTGAGGAGACGGACATGACCGTCGAAAACTTGACCAACGAAGTCCTTAAGTAGTCTTTTCCTTTCTTCTACCTTGCGGATTTTCTTTGGTTACGACGCCCTTGTCCCCCTGATAAGGGCGTCTATCTTTTGGAACTATTTTCTCTTTTTCGCGCGGAAAAATTTGACTTTGCGCTTTTCTTTTGGTATCATACCTTGCGCGCGCAATTCGCGCGTTCTAAAACGACGTCTAGCTTATAACAGGAAGGATTGAATATGCCGCTTAACGGAACCAATCGTCGAAATTTTCTTAAAACGAGCGCTCTAACTCTAGCCGCTTCAAGTCTGCCTCTTGAGATTTCGAGTCGCGGATTCGCTCAAGACGCCGCCGTAGCGGATAATGAAAAGACTCCAAAATTCCAGGTCGCCGTTCCTCTTTGGGAAAAGGGACGCGAGACGGAAATGAACGTGACGCTGACCTTCTACGCGTCCTTCAAACTTAACTCGAAAGACGATATTGCCGGGTCTATTTTGCGCATTGCCGGCGCCACTATCTATCGCGTCACGGTCAACGGTCAATACGTCGGTTACGGACCGTGCCGCGGCCCTCACGGATGGTTCCGCGTCGACGAATGGGATATCGCGTCGAAGCTGACGAAAGATTCAAACTTCGTCACGATTGAAGTTTGCGGATACAACAGCAACAGCTTCGACCTTTTGGATCAACCTTCCTTCCTTGAAGCGGAAATTGTCGACGGATCGGGTCGCGTCGTCGCGGCGACTCTCGACGCGAAGAAGTTAGGGGTTGTCCCCTTTGAGGCGTGCGACATGACGGGCGTGCGCGTTCAGAAGGTTCAGCGCTTTAGCTTCCAGCGCCCCTTTATCGAGGTCTACGATCTTCGTCACGCGCATGAATTGGAAGCGGTCGAACTCGCGCGTCAACCTGAAGTGAAACATCTTCCGCGCCGCCTTCCGTATCCTGAGTTCGCGATCCTCGAACCCAAGGCGTGGGGCAAACGCTGCGTCGTGACCCCTCGCGAAAAGCTCGAAAATCCGTGGCGCGACCGTTCTCTTGTCAATATCGGCCCGGAACTCAAGGGATATCCTCTCGACGAATTGACGGTCGTTCTTTCAGACGAAGTTCAGCGTCTTGAGACGAAACTCACGGACGAGGAGCCGCTGAGCGTCGGATCCGTTTACAAGGAGTCGGACGCGCAGGTCGTCGACTTCGGCGCCAACTACTGCGGTTTCTTCGGATTGGAGATCGAGACGAAGGGCGAGACGGACGTCGTGATTACCTTCGACGAGATTATGACTGCGGACGGGGACGTCAACTTCCTGCGTTTGGGAACGTGCTCCGCAGTAAAATGGAGCTTTAGCGAAGACGGAAGGCAGAAAATCGAGTGCATTGCGCCGCAAGTTGGTCGTTACGCGAAGTTGCACTGCCTGAAGGGTAGCTTTAAGCTAAACAAATTCTTCCTTCGCGAATACGCGTATCCGCCGACTCGCGAGGCGTCCTTCGACTCTTCCGATCCGCGTTTGAAGAAGATTTACGCCGCCGCGCAGTTGACCTTCCGCGAAAACGCCGTCGACGTTTTCTCCGACTGTCCTCATCGCGAGCGCGCGGGCTGGCTTTGCGACAGCTTCTTTACGGCGCGTTCTTCCTTCGACCTCACGGGCTCCGTCGCGGCGGAAGAGGCGTTTTTGGAAAACTTCATGTTGCCGGAGAGCTTCAAACATATTCCCGACGGAATGTTGCCGATGTGCTATCCTTCGGATCACTACGACGGCGTGTACATCCCGAACTGGGCGATGTGGTTCGTAATGGAGCTTGGCGAATTTGCGTCGCGCGCGCAGAATCCGTGGCTTGTGAAAGCGATGCGCAAAAAGATTGAGAAGTTGATGGCCTTCTTCGAGAAGTACGAGAATTCCGACGGACTTCTTGAAAAGCTTCCGAGCTGGGTTTTTGTCGAATGGTCGAGGGCGAACGATTTTGTTCAAGACGTGAACTACCCGAGCAATATGACGTACGCGCGCATTTTGGAGATCGTCGGCGCGCTTTACGACGTGGAGAAATGGAGCGAAAAGGCGCGTAAAGTTCGCGCTAAAGTGATCGAGCAATCTTTTGACGGCGAGTTCTTCGTCGACCACGCGATTCGTAAAGAGGACGGAACCCTTGAGATCTGCCGCGACAGAACGGAGGTCTGCCAATACTTCGCGTTCTTCTTCAAGACGGCGACGCCGGAGTCTCATCCGGAGCTGTGGGCGACGCTTTTGGACAAGTTCGGCCCGAATCGCGTGAAGGAGGGCGGATATCCGGAGATTCACAAGGCGAACTCCTTCGTCGGCAACGTGCTGCGTCTAGAACTCATTTCACAAGCGAATCGCGGGGATCAGCTCTTGGACGAATCGGTTGCGTATAACGAGTACATGGTCGATCGAACGGGAACGCTGTGGGAGAACGACACTGACTTCGCGAGCTGCAACCACGGGTTCGCGTCGCACGTCGAGCGCGTCTATTATCGCGACGTCGTCGGAATTCGCAGCGTCGATCCGTCCGCGAAGAAGATTGTGATTCGATTGCCGAAGATCGATTCCCTGACCTGGGCGGCGGGGGTTCAGCCGCTTTACGGTTCGGCGATCAAGTTGCGCTGGGAGAAGAAGGACGGCAAGCTCCTCTATTCTCTCGAGACGCCCGACGGATACGACGTCGAGTTCTCGAATGAAAGCGGTTTGGAAGCGAAGCGCGTCTGAGCGTCGCGATCGTCTTAGTTTGGGTGGCGAAGAATCGAGGTGATATGAGCGCTCCGAGGTATAGTCGTAGGATGGTGGATAAGCTTCGCGGTTTAAGAGACGGCGGAGTTGCGCGTTTCCAAATCGGCGACGCGTACCTCATGGCGCTCAAACTCGGCCAGGAGCTTTTCGTGAGACCCTTCGGCGACTCAGGAAAAGAGAAGACGCAGATCTGGGTCAACGACGTACCCGTCGTCGCTCTGACGCCGTTTACCTTTGACGACGTCGTCCGCGTTGGAGAACGCTCGTTCATCTTCCGCGATCCGAACGAGCCGATCGACGAGGAGCGGAGTCTTCTTTACGTGTCGGTCGCGGATTCTCTCGACTCAGGACGACAAACGGAGATTTGGGCGAAACCGGCGTCGGAAATTCCTCGCGGCGAGCGTCCCAAACGCCCCGAACCGAGGCAGCGTCCGAAAAAGAAGCCGACGGCGCCCGGCGGCGCGACGACCTCGAAAAAAAAGTCGACGCCCCGACGCGATCCCCCGTCGCCCTCCGATAAACTCTGGATGAACGTCGACTTCGCCGTTCCCGTCGACGATCCTTTCGCCGCGCCCCCCGAGGAGACGAACGACCTCGAGGAAAAGATCAAGGAACGCGCGAAAAACAAAGGAATCTCCCTCGAAAAGAAACCGCTTCCTAACCCTCGTTCGGAACGGTGAACGTCCTCTGGGGACGTCGTGAAACGATTAAGGACGCCGAGACCCCTCTTTGACAAGACGGCGATTTCGGCGTCCTCTTCTATTGAAGGTTCTCGTCGCGTAAACGTTAAAGAATATAGTCGCCTCGACGACGCGTCCCCCTTTATTTGTCCTCTCGCGATATTTGATAATACTTCAAGACGTCAACGATTTGCGCGTCGTCGCTTTGAATATCATGGTCGGTGAATTTATTCTCTGCGACGACCTTCTTCGCTTTGTCGAGTTGTTCGGTAGACAATGCGTTGAATTTCTCCCACCATATCTCGGATTCGTCGCACGCCTTGGCGATGTTGGCGTCGTAGCGACCGGCGAGTTCTTCGCGGAACGTCGCGTTATATCGCCGTCGATAGATGAGGAACGTCTCCGGCGTCCACAGGAGACGGTGAAATTCATTCAGATCTTTACCAAACGCGGCTTCGAAAAATTCGACCCCTCGACCAACCTTTCCCTTCGTGGAGTTCAGAATAGCCTGAATCGCGCGGATGAATTTGCGGTTCCAATGTCTTCCGATGAAATCGCGATTCATGAAGTACTTTGGGTCGTCTAACGGATGGTATTTCATCGGGAAGGAATAGATAGAAACCTTGAGTTCTTCGCTCAGATCCACGTTCATACGCAGCCGATTATAAAGCTCGTCGGGCGTGTCTTCAAAGTTGTAAAGAAGGTAGTTGGAGAGCTTGGTTATTCCGTTTCTAACGGCGGTTTTAACAGCTCTTTCGTAAACGTTTCTGAGGTTCCAATGATCGAAAGCGATTCGCAACGGCTGGATGTTCACTTCGGCGAGTTTCTTCATATTTTCGTCGTTTACAAGTCGTGAATCAATCCCTTGGTTAAAGTCGACGATTCTCGCGCGAGGGCGAGCATGGTACGTTCGTTCAAAAAGAGGCTTGACGAAGTCGTCGAGCGCCAGAATAGCGTCGCGCGTCGCCGTATAATCATGGAGGAGCCGCGCGTTCTTACGACGCTCTTCAAACTCTTTCTTTTCCTCCGACTCCGGCAATTTTGTCGCTAGTTCGTCGTACAACTTGACAATCTTGCGGATATACGCGCGATTATTGTAATTATCCTTCAAGTTTTGGAACGCGACGAGATAGGGATTTTCGGCGGTTACGGTTTCTCCCTTAGCAAAACCGCACGCTTTGATCTCGTCGATAATCTCGTTGTAACGTTTTGAGGCGAGCACGTTATTGTCGAGAAGGAGCAAGTCTTTTTGGGGCCCGAAACGCCGCTTGGTTTCTTCGATTTGCTTCCGCAGACCGACGTGATCTCGATAATTCGGCTCGAGTCGAGGCACGGCGCAGAATCGGCATTTGTTGACGCAGCCGCGCGTCATGTACGCGAAATACGCGTTATTCGCGGGGTATGCGTAGTCGATCTCTTCGAGGATCGAGTAGTCGAGAGGGAGTTCGTCGATCACGTCCTCCGAGTCCGCGTCAACGAGATGGGGGCGATCGAGAAGTCCTCGATGCGGCGTTATTCCCGTCGCCTTTTCCACCTCTTCGGGGATTAGCGACGACATGATTCCCCCCACCATTACGGGGCGTAGGCTTGGTTCCGCTGAAAGGTTTGTTTCCGCAGGCTTGCACAGACGCTTAGCGAAATTGATCGTGTCGATCGTGATTTGCCAATAAAAGGTGAAGAGGGTGGTGACGCAGACCCGATCAAATCGGGGATGGATGAAATAGTCCTGATTGCGATACTTTTCGCGGTAGACCTTCAGAATATCGAAGACCGTTTCGTCTTGAAGGAGGTCGTTCCCCGCCAAAGTCTTCGATTTTCCGAGTCGAACGTATTCCTTGAGGGTAGGATAATATTCAGCCCAGCAGACGTCGGGGAAGCGAAAAGAGAGATTGCGAATCAAATCCTCGCAGACGAGTTGAAGGGCGAACGCTTTCATATCCCCTTTATAAAAGCGAACGTCGTCGCCGCGTCTGCGAAAATACGTCGCGAGCTTCATAAGTCCCATCGGCGGGTACTTATTCTTGTAGTTCGGCTCGACTAAAAGAACTTTGCGCTTGCCCATCAGAGTTTATTTATCGCTTCCTTTATTTCTCCGATGATCGGTCCGGCGTCCTCTTGAAGGCGGTCGGTGATGATCGAAAGAATGGTATCGACGATTTTGCGCTCGCGCGAGGTGCGCAAATCGATTTGCTGACGGAGATAAGGCGCCTTATTCGTCTTAGCCTTGTCCGCTTTTCTTTCTGCTTTCGACGCCGATTCGAGCGCTTGCGAGGGATTTCGTCGCGTCTTAATAATTTGATATTGGATGCTTTTAGGGCTGTTGGGATCCTTTTGGAAGTCCTGTTCGAGTTTTTGAAGTTTGCGCCTGGCCTTGTCGGCCTTTTCCGAACTTCTCCTCACTTTGTCGTTGAAATTTTCTTCTTCCTTCTCGTTGGCAAATCCTTCTTTGCATTTTTGCTCGAATTCTTTGTTGAGTTTTTCGCAATTTTGTACGGCTTTTATATCGTTGACAATTTTGTTAGAGTCGTGATACCTACGTGTTAATTCCGCGCAATATTCGCGCAGTTGGGCGTCGAGCTCTTTGCGCGCAGGATTCTCGTTAAAGTAATCTCTCTGCGAATTGGGGATCAAATCTTTGCTAACAATGAAGATTTCGCCCACAAAATAATGAACGCCGCGATGCTCGTTGAAAAAATCGCGAAGAACGTCGTCGTTTCCAATCTGAATATTTCCAGCTCGAATACGGATTCCGCGCATCGGATTATGCTTTTGGGGTATTTGCTCGCTGTTTTCGCATCTGCCGACCCATCCCCAAGCGAGGAGGTTCCCTTGTCTGTCCGTAAAATCGCGGATTTCGAGATCTTCAATCCTATCTTTTTCCTGATCGTTATCGTCCTTAATTATTTCGTTGTACAGCTTTTTGATTTGATTACCGTTGACGCGAATGATATATTCCGTCGGTTGAGTTTCGCGCTTTTTCATTTCCTCATGAATCTTTTGAGGAAAAGAACCGAACATCATCGAATCATAGGGCGCCGGCGCCACGAAAGAGAGATATTGGACGATTTCGCGCTTATTTAGAATTTCGTCGTTTTCCGGATTGATATCGAAGAGTTCGACCTTGAAAAAATGCTCCTCCTCATCCCAAGGGCGCGTTTCAAAGCTTACGACTTGCTCCCACACTTCTTCCACCGTGTATTTGACGTTTCCGCCAACGAGTTCGCGCATCTTCTTGGCGTCGATGGTCATGGAGGATTGGGAAGCCTCTCCCTTATAGCTTGTCGAGAATCGGAGGGTTTGGCAGTAGGCGGCGCCGCAAAGTCGACCGATTCCGCGGAAACCGCGGCTTTCCCCATTTCTCTTATTGCTGTTCGCGATAGAGCCGATCTCTTCTCGGAAATGCGACTCGCTAACCCCTGTCGCGTTATCGGTGATCGAAACGTATCGTTCGTTTTGACTGTCGCCAATCTCAATATCGATCTCGCACTCCTCCAAGCTTTGGATAAGCCCTTCTTTAAGAGCGACGTCGATTTGATCGCACGAGTTTTGAATATATTCGCGGTAGATGACCTTCGAGTGTTTATAGAGACCTGTCGTGAGGTTGTCCAAAACATTCTTGCCGATAGTCGCGGGGTTAGACGAATGTGCCATGATAGGGGATATAATTACTTAAACTGTCTGTAGATAGGCTTGGGAAACTTGATGTGAAGCAAAGAGCGGAAGAGAGGGTTTTGGAGAATATACTCGCCCTGTTTGAGACGCGTAATCATATTTTTGTAAACCGGCGGAATACTCTTATAGTTTTCGTTTCCGACTTCAATCGTATTCGAGCGGCCAAACGCGTGCGTCGAGCAATTGCCCGTCACGCGGTTGTTGATAGCGCTCCTGAACTGTTCCGCGCCGAAGAGAACGACGCCCAGAGAGCGCCCGCGTTCTGCGACGTCAAGGATCTGACGGAGAATGGGGGAGTTTTTCGGCGCGTCTTTCGACGCGTATTTATTCAATTCGTCGATGAAGACGACTATGCGCCGCGGAGGCTTGATTTCTTCTTCGTCGTATTCCCCGAGTTGCAGATTATAAATAGAGCGCATGACGCTTCCGAAAACGTAGGCCTGTTGATCTTCCGAAAGTTTCGCGATATCAACGACATAAACGTCGTTCTTAGAGATTTGTTTAATCGCGTCTTCGAGTCGAGTTTCAGGTATCTCCGCATAGTCGTCGAGCCTTCGCGCGAAGAATTGGCATCCTTCGGTCGCTTTCTTGAGGAGGCGGCTAAATTTTCGCCAACTCATAACGTTAATCTCTTTCCCTTCCTTGCCGCCCGCTTCCGTCTTAGCCTGTACCGCATCGCGTAAGTTCTTCCAGCCCTCAAGTTTTTTGAAGCTTGAGTCAGATTCGTTCGAAATGTAGTTGAGGATTGATTCGATCGTTTGATTCGTATCGTCTATGTTCGCAAAGAGGAGGTCGAGAGTTTCCTTATCTTCCGGATAAAGATATTTGAAGAACTTGCTCTTGTTCATTTTCGCGTTTTCGACAAGTTCGTCGCGCGATAGGTAGGAATTCGATTTGCCGCAATGCTCCGAGTACGGATGGAAATAGGAAACCTGTTTGAAGGGCTTCGGTTCAAGTCCGAGAGATTGATAAAGCTTATAGGCTCTGTCTTGCGCTTCTTTAGGCCGCTCGTCGTCGCTAAAGTCGTTTGGTTGGTCGATTGCCAGGAGATCTTTCCCCTTAACGTTAAAGAGGACGAACGCGACGCTGTCTTCTTCGTCGTTCATTGCCAGATATTTGTCTTGAATCGCTTTAAGAAGGAACATTGCGTAGGACGTCTTCGCGGCGAGCCCCGAGATTCCGGAGATATTCAAGTGGGCGCCTTCCGGGCCGATAATGAACTTCGAGTTCAAATGCACGGGAAGTTGAACCTTTTCGCATCCTTGCGTCCCTTCGTACATTTCGAGATAACCGCAAATGAGAGGATTATCGACGCTTTTGAGCCCTAGCGCGTAAGTGATCTCTTCCTTCGTCGCGAGGAGTACTTTGGCGTTGTTTTGTAGGGGAATATAGATATTCTTGTCGTTGCACACGACTTTGGCGGAGACGTAATTCATCCCGATGCGCATTGTCGCGTCCTCGACGTCTAGATCCCCAAAATCGCTTGAAATGTAGTTCGTCAGGAAACTTGTCGCGTCGGTTATATGCGAGATTTCCTCGATAACTCCATACGAGGACGAGCCGTTGACATGTTCTACTTTCACGATATCAAAGGGATTGAGAATCAAATCCGATTGCGTCCAAAACGTGAAGGAGTCGATCGTCGTCGGATTCTTTTCCGTTGCGACAACGCGTCCGATGAGTTTATTTTGAACCATGATCTTCCCCTAGAATAGCTGTAAGAATACGGCGGGACTAAGATATCTGCTTTTGGCGTAACGTTCGGCGAGATAGACCGGATAAAGATGGTTGGCCCATCTCCTGTCGACTCCGTAGCACGTTGGCGTTCGTAGATTAAGGAGGTGGGCGCAGAGGTTGTCGACGGAATTGGAGTCCAGCGCCCCCATCTTTTGCTCTTCATCCGTCATGATCTTTTCGACTTTCACGACTCCGTCGAGAGGGCCGGGGGTTCGACTTCGGTCTCTTACCCTCAAGTACCACACGCCGAAATGAACGTTTTCGTTCTGATGGGAGTTGTAGTAATGCGCAACGGGCGTTCGATGGAAGAGGGGGAGATCGGCAATTTCCACTCCGCGCGCTTTATCTTTTCCATCTCCGCAACCTTCCGGATTGAATGATTTAGAAACCCCTATGACATGTCGATAGGCGTCGCGGATCGCATTTTCGTCGGAGCTGCCGCTTCTATAACGGGTGTTGTATTCGAGAGAACCGTCTTTGAGTAAGTAATGGGCGTTGCCGACGAGTTTCTGTTCAACCAATTTGAAGACCGTCTTCTGCTCCGTTTCGATCATGAGGTCTTGAACTTTGGCTATCGCGCGATTTTGCAGCTTTTCATAATTCTCGCCTCGTTTAGGGGAGTACATTAGAACGTCGGAGATGGAATATCCGAGCCTTTGGAGTCCCGAATTTTTGTTGAAGAAGTCGCATAGCTCTCGAAGTTTCTCTTTTTCGCGCCCGAAGTTTGGGAACGCCTGGTCGGGGATGACGACTACAAGTTTGCGTTCAAGGGACTGGCAATGGATACGCTTATTTTGAAGCTGGCAACAGGCGACGGCGATCTGTCCGGCGAGAATGGGATAGATACGATCTCCGTAAGCGACGTCGTCGATCTTGAAGACGTGCCGCGACCCGTCTAAAAAGAGATTGACGAGCGGATCGCACTCTCTTAAACGCTTCATTTTATCCCGAAGGTCAATTGCGGAAGAATTCTTTTGCGTTTCGCCGCGTCCCTGAAAAGAACGTGTTTCCGTTTTATCGGTCTCTCCCTCGGGAAGGCCTACGTTATCATAGCTAAATTTTTGGGCTCGATAGCTTTTGCCATGAGTCTTTTGGGCCAAAATTTCCGTAATTTTGAGGGTCATCTTTGCGTAGGGAGTGGGAGGAAGGGACGCCGACTATTTTTAGTTGGTTGCATTGTAACGTTTTTTTTTTTTAGGCAAGTTGGGAAAAGAAAGAGACGAAATTTCTTGACCAAGACGTCTTTGAGATAGGACTTCCAAGAGAATGTGAAAAGCAAAAAGCGTCCCCCTTCGTTTAGGAAAAGGGACGCTTGCGACTCGTAGGGGCGTCGCGCGTCAGCGCCGCGCGAGACGGAGGACAACTTCGTGGGCGAGGCGCAGACCGAAGATTCCGACTATTGTGGAAAGGCTCCCGAGGGTGTTGCGCGGGCGCCCTTGCGGGGAGCGTTCGTCGGGGGAGCGGAGCGGCTCGGGCTCGGCGACGCGTTCGATCCTTTCGTCCCCGGCGCGGAGCGCGTCGCGTATCGGTTCGGGGGAGTATACGCAGTCGACGTCGTCCGTGTTGACTCCGACTCGACGCAGCCTTTTGCGCAACTGCGCCGCGAGAGGGCAGTTGGAGACGCCCGTAAGCTTCCCGAAACGCACCAAATCGGCGTCGACTCGCAGCGCCGCGCCCATGCTCGAGACGAGGGGCGCCCCGCGTCGTAGCGTCTCCTCGATGAGCGCGACTTTCGGACCAAGCGTGTCGATCGCGTCGACGACGTAGTCCGCCGGATCGCTCCAGTCGTCTTCGAAGAGCGTGGCGACCGTCTCGCGATTGACGAGGAGTTGACGCGTTTCAACTTGCGCGGAGGGATTGATTGCGAGGATGCGTTCCCGCGCGAGCTCCGCCTTCGGACGCCCTAACGTCGAATGCGTCGCAAGAAGCTGGCGGTTGATATTGCTCAGCTGCGCCTTGTCAAAATCGACCAGGCGAAACCTCCCGATCCCAGCGCGCGACAACGCCTCCACGACGTAGCTCCCCACCGCGCCGAGGCCGACGATCATCACCTGCGAATTCTGAAGTCGCGATAGCCCGTCGCTTCCCAAAATGAGGCGCGTGCGATGAAACTGATCCGTTTTTTCTCCGCTTGTCGTCATTCGCGTCTCCCAATCCTGCCGCGTCGAGAAGCGTGCGCGCGCGACTCGTTCACACCCTCGTAATATCCGTCCTCCGCCGCCCCCGCGATATTCTTCGCGATGAGCCCCGCGACGTAACCCGCCTTAAAACCCGCGTCGATATTTACCACCGTGACGTTCGACGCGCAGCTGTTAATCATCCCCAGCAGCGCCGCCACGCCCCCGAAGGACGCCCCGTAGCCGACGCTCGTCGGCACGGCGATTATCGGCGCGGAGACGTAACCGCCAACCACGCTCGGGAGCGCTCCTTCCATTCCCGCGACGACGATCAACGCGTCCATCTCGCGCAGACGCGGAACGTGCGCCACAAGCCGCTGAGGGCCCGCGACGCCGACGTCTTGGATCATCTCGACCATCGCGCCCGTCCATGCCGCCGTTTCTCGCGCCTCTTCCGCAACTGGAAGATCGCTCGTCCCCGCCGTAACGATCCCGATTCGTCCCTGATACATCGCTTCTGGACGACGCGGCGACGGTACGCGAATCACTCGCCCCACCGGGTTGTAATACGCCTCCCGCCGCGCGCGACGAAGGCTCGGAAGGATCGCGTTCGCCTTCTCTTGGCTCACTCGCGTCGCTAAAACGTCGATATTTCGCTCGATCTGCGCAAGCGCGATCCTCTCGATCGCGTCCGCCGTCTTGCTCTCTCCATAAATAACCTCAGAAAATCCGCATCGTTCCTCGCGATCAAGATCGATCGTCGCGTCTCCGATATTCAAATACGATTCGTTCTGAGCGGTCATGTCGTCTCCTTGACTCCCAGCGTGAGTTTGACGAGGTCTAGAAGGGTGGCTCCTGCAACGAGAGGCTCCGCGTCTTCTCCAATTTTAAGCGCGCGTTCGAAGAGCTCCGGAAGCGCGTCGTCATGCGCGACCCGCGCGTCCGCCGCGAAGTTCAGAACGCTAATTAGCGTTTCTGGAAGCGCGGCTTCGTTAAAGAGTTCAACCGCCTTTGCGTCGAAAAGGTCGAGATAACGCCGCGCATAACACTCGATTGTCGCTTCCGATTCGAAACTGAGGATCGCCTTCGCGAGGAGCGTCGACAACTTCGACGCCGGTTTCGTCATACCCGCGTCGAGGTGCGCGCGCACGAGAGTCGCGTACGCGTCGATACTATCGCTCGCTCGGTCTCCGCCGAGAAGTTTGAGCGCGTCGCGCGTCGCGGTCTTCCCGACGTCGCGCGTCGTTTCGTTTACAAGCGCTACTTGCGCGAGCCGCGCTAAACGTCGCGCGTCCCCTGTCGCCAACTTCTGCGCGAGCTCTCCCGTCTTGACGCGTTCATCTTCATAAGTCGTCGCGTCTTGCGGATAATAAAGCGTTCCTGGTTGCGCCTCCGCGAGGAGGTTAAGTAGCGAGAGCGTCCCCTCGAAGCCGTCGTTGAGTTCGAAGATCCCACGCAACTTTTCGCAGCGTTCAAGGATTAAAGGAGAAACGACTCCGACGCTTTTAAAATCATTCCTGAGAGCGTCGAGGGTTTCCTCATCGACGTCTTCTTCTTCAGGATCGTCATAAAGCGGGGTCGTCCTAGCTTTTCCCGCCTCGAAACGCGCAAGCGCCGCGCCGGATGAGAGAAACGTTTGGAACGTCTTTTCCGCTTGTTCTTTTAAGAGTTCGAGGGTCTCGTGAGAATCGCGGCCCGCCAAGAGCTCTAAGAGCGCGCCGTCGTGTCGTGCGACGCGCGCGGGGAGGGCGTCGAGATCGTCGTAGTATTCGATCCCGGCGATTTCATAGGCGGCGTGAAGGTACGCGGTCGCGTTCTCATATTGGCGGAGATCGTCGAGCTCGTCGATTCGATCGCGCAATTTTTCGCAATCGACGCCGGGTCGTTTCCCTAGGGATATGAGACGCGCGTAGAGCGCGTTTTGGCGTTCTTCGTCGGAGAAGATCTCGGGGATAATCTCTTCGATAATTTCGTCGAGCGCGGGGGAAGGGTCGAAACGTAGCGCGGCGTTGACGAGAATACGGCGTAGATAATCGCGTTCGTTGCGGTCGACGACTTGATCGACGAAGGTGCGCGCTTCTTTCACGCGCGCCTCAGGGTTTTCCTCGACTCCAAATCGAGGCGCGAGAAGGAAGAGTTCGAGTCTTTTGACGGCAAGGTCGGCGCGCGCCGAGTCGCTCTCTTCCTGATTGAGCAGATCTTGAAAGCGCTTGTCGAGCGCGGCGTACGATTCGGAAAGGGTGGCATACATGGCGCGTTATCTCCTTGAATACGCGGGCAGCGCCGCGGGTCTTTCTACGCCGAAACTTTGAAGGATGGCGGCGGTGAGTTCGTCTATGTTTTCGAAATAGTCTTTTTGAAGAGGGGAGTGGACGACGAGTTTCGCGCCGAGAGCGTCGGCGACGACCTGGGCGGACGCGCGGTTAAATTCCGGTTGGACGATGAGCGCGGCGACCTTCTGTTCGCGCGAGTCGCGCACCAGCGCCTCAAGTTCGCGAGGAGAGGGCGTCTTGCCTTCGTTTTCGATCGCGCGTTGTTCGACCCCGAATTCACGCGCGTAGTATCCGTACGCGGGATGGAAGACGAGGAAGAAATTACCCTGGTACGGAGCGAGGGCGTCGCGAGTTCGGGTTTGGAGGTCGGCTAGTTCTTGATCGAGTTGAGCGGCGTTCTCGCGGAAGGTTTCTTCCGCGTCTGGCGCAAGTTGGACAAGCGCTTCGAGAATCTTGGCGGTCATCGAACGAGCGATTTGCGGGCTAGTCCAAAGGTGCGGATCGAGGGAGAAGAGATCCTCTTCGTGGCGGTCGGCGTAGGCGTTGTTTTCAGGAAGTTGGGAGGTTTCGCTCAGACGCGCGACGTCATGGTCTTGGTCGTGGTCGTGCGCGTCTTCGTCTGCGTCCTCTTCCTCATGGCTGTGACGGTGCGGATTAGGGAGGAGTTCGAGCCCGCGACGCAGGTCGACGACCACGGCGTTAGGAGCGATCGACTGGATATTGGCGAGAAAACGCTCTTCGACGGGTAGACCGGTGAGGAAGAAGAGCTGGGACGACGCGAAATCGGAGAGTTGCGCGGGGGTGGGAGCAAAGGTCTCGGGCGATTTCCCTTCAGGAGTGAGGGTCGAAACTTGGACGCGGTCGGCGCCGATCCTTTCGACGAAGTAGGCGCAGGGATCGACCGCGACGAGAACTTGCAATTTATTGGGATCGCGCGCACTTTTCTCACGTTCTTTGACCGCTTTAAGTTTTCCATATCCTGCGATCATAAGCGTCATGACGAGTGCGAGGAGCGCAAGCGAGACGACCGCTAGGGGGAAGAAGCGTTTTTGTTGAAGTGATTGAGGCATGACGACGTTTCCTAGACTATGAGAAAAAACGCGTTGGCGTCGTGACAAAAAAGAATCCCGTCGACCGTTGGCTCGGGAGAGAGCGAACGACTAACGGGAGAATAGTAAAAAGTTGGCGCAATGATTCTCACGCAAGGCAATCACGGCTCTTCCATCGGGTAACCGGATCCCATGGGGCTCATGGAGCCCATTGAACCAGGGCCGCCTGTCTGCGCGGGGGCAGGTTTGAAATCGCGATCCGCTTTGAAGAGATCGAAGGGATCGACGGCTGAGCCAAGTTCCGATTTGTACGGATTATCAACCGGATCAGGGAAGATAACCTTCGTGTCGTCGACTTTACTCTCGGGAGCGGGCTTATCCGCTTTCGGTTTGGTTCCGCCGGGGCCTTCCATTCCGCTCATGCTTCCCGTAGAATCCATGTCGTAGGAAGGCATGGAGTCCATATCGCCTCGACTTCCCGTCAAGCCGTTGGACGAGCCGTTTCCCTGACTAGCGGAGAAAAGTTCAAGGAACGTCGTCGCTCGTTTGCAGAAGGTCGCCGCCTTCGCTAGAACGTTGTGTTCGTCGGCGTAATAGATAACGTCGGGATCGTTCGGGTCTTCAAAGGGCTCGCCGTCGGAGACGATATCGGCGTAGATATCGACGAAGGGAGAACCGTCGGCGGCAGGCTTGTCGTTCGGATTTTCGTAGGTTTTACGCGCGGCGATTTGCGCGAGACGTTTCTTCGTCGCGGTCGACGTCTCAGAACGTCCGAGTTCTTCGCGGAAGTAATCGAACTCGTCCGACGTTTCATCGTAGAGGTTTGGCGCTTTATTCGCCGGGATTTCTTCGCGCTGCATAGGGCGAATCGATTTCGCCGCCAAAGGGCGCGTCCCTGTGGAAGCCGCGTCGCTCTGCGCAACGACCGCCGACGTCGCGCCCAGCGCTACAAACGCCGCAAGGCTTAAAGACGCCTGATAAAGTCTGTCTTTTAACATATTCCGACTCCTGACGAAAACTGCGTCAACTAATAAAAATGGACGACTATCCAACCTGATATAATAAGTCGGGGCTTGATCGTTTTCAAGTGTCGAGCGCGTTTTTTTCCCAACTTTTGTCTTTCTTTTCCCCTTCGTGTTCGATTGTGCCGAAGAGCGCAGTTATGAGGAACGCGCAATCCTAACGCTCCTTACTCAACCTTTTCCGATTTTTCCGACTCTTTCGTTGAAGATTGGGAAGGAATGTAGCCGATTTAACAGCTGTTCACATTGTTTCGATTCTTTGGATTCTTATCCGGAACGAAATTGCGAACGGAAAGAAAGAAAGAGCTGATCGTCGAGGGCTCCTGAGTAAAGAGCCCCGAAACGACGACGAAGACGGTCTCGGTCGCCTTCGTGAATTTTTACGGTTGTTCCATGACAAATATCATTACTCTATTGACACAAGCAAAGGGGATGCGCGTTTTCGGCGCCGGATTCCTTTTGTTCTGCGTCGCATGTTGTTCGGCGGTAGGCGCCCAAGAGCAGACGACGCAGGAGCGTTGGACGCGCGCGGAAAGACCTCGTTTCGTAAACATTGTAAACGAGGTCAGCCAGTCGGTCGTGAGCATTCAGGGCGAAAAGCAATATGAGACGAGTCCAAGAACGGCGGGACGCGGCGCTCATTACGACGTTTTCAACGGGATGGGAACGGGCGTCGTCGTCGACGAACGCGGGTATATCCTCACGAATTACCACGTAGTGAAGGGGTTGCTCAAGCTCGAAGTGATCACTGCCGACGGCGAACGGTATCGCGACGTGGAGTTGGTGCGCAACGACGTAGCTACCGATCTGGCTATCTTGAAGATTAAGCCGAAGACTCCTCTGAAGAAGATTCGTATGGGACGCTCAGACCGCGTTCAGCTTGCCGAAGACGTCTACGCGATCGGCAATCCGTACGGATACAGCTGCTCCGTGTCCCGCGGTATTATTAGCTGGACCGATCGACCTCTCGAAGTGAACGAGAATCTTTCCTACGCGAGCGTCATCCAAACGGACGCCGCGATCAATCCCGGCAATTCGGGCGGCCCTCTGATCAACGTCGACGGCGAGATGATTGGATTAAACGCCGCAGTGCGCGAAGAGGCGGAGAATATCGCTTTTGCGATTCCCGTGGACGTCGTCTCCGAAGTCGCCGAGAGAATGATTCGTCAAACCGTCGCTAAGATGACGCATCACGGTTTGAAATTCCGCGTGATTGATTCCGAAGCCGTCGATTATCCCGCCGACGGCAACGGCGAAGATTACCTCGTCGTCGAAGCGGTCGACAAGAACAGTCCCGCCGCGCAAGCGGGCGTCAAGCCCGGCGACGTCTTGATTTCTTCAAACGGATACGCGATTCACACCTCCCTTGATTTCACCTGTTCTCTCATCGGCTTAGGCTTGAGCGACGTCGCCAATCTTGTCTTCGAACGCAACGGCGACGATCTTGACGCGACGATCGCCTTCAGCGACCTCGCTGCGGCAAAGAGTTCTTCGGTCGTCGCTTCCGCAGGTCAAAAGCAATACCAAAAAGCCTCGACAGAGGCGTCCTTCGCCGAGGAGAGCTCCCCCGTCTCTTTCGAAGTCGCGGCGGACTCTAATCGCGAAACGTTCGCCGGAGCGAGCGTCGTGGAACGCCTTGTGTGGAAAACGTTCGGCGTCGAAGCGGAGACTGCGACGGAGAAGGAATACCGCGAACGTTTCCCGAATCTGCAAGCGGTCTCGATTGGTGATTTTAACTTTGTGCCGTCTGGCGGCGTGAACGTCACGAAAGTTGATCCGAAGGGACTCTTCGCGCAAGGCGACGCCAGAATTCAAGAAGGGGACTTCATCTTCGGATTTGGCGTCGGCGACAAGGCGGATGGACAACTGAGCGTCGCGTCGATCGAAAATATGTACTATATCGCCAAACGAATCGACGAATTTGCCAGGGTCGACGCAGGAGCGGCGCGCGTTTATCTGATTCGAAAGGGACGCCCATATTTCATGGAGGTGAATCTGAATAATGACTAATGCCGAAACTAAGGAACATGGCTTTACCGACGCGCACGTCCACCTTCAAGATAGACGATTTGGCGAAACTTGGGACGAAGTGGGACAGTATCTTGCGCGCGCCAAGGAGAGCGGAATTGAACGCTTTCTCTGCGTGAGCGCTTCGCCTGCGGATTGGAATCGCACCGCGGAACTGGCGCGACGTTTTGATTCGATCTATCCTTCTTTTGGCGTTCATCCGTGGTCGTGTCGGCGTATTCAGGGGGACTGGCTCGGAGCGCTAACGATGTTTCTCGATTCTTACGTCGCCAAAGACGGCGTCACAAAAGCCGCTTTAGGGGAGGTCGGACTCGACTATGCCGTGCGGCGATGCGACGAAACATTGCAGAAAGAGCAAGAAGAGCTCTTTCTCGCCCAGCTCCAACTCGCCAACGATCGCGCGATTCCCGTCACGCTTCACTCCGTTCGCGCTAATTTCCGCATCCTTGAAATCATGAAGTCTTTTTCTCGCGTCCCCGCGTGGATCCTTCATAGCTGGCAGGCGACGCGCGAAGAGATCGAGCGCGCTTTGGATTACGGGGCTTTCTTTTCCTTCTCGAACCGTTCCGTAGCGCCGCGCGCGCGTTTTTCCCGCGAATGTGTCGCCGCTGTCCCACGCGACCGGATCTTGCTAGAATCGGACGGTCCGACCCTCCTGCCCCCCGACGGCTACGGCCAGCAGGACGATTCCGCGCCGCGTCGAACGACGATCGTCGCGCCCGCGACCATGAACGGCGAGCGTCTTGCGGAGCCCGGCTCGCTTCTGCGCACGGCGGAGGAAATTGCGCGGATTCGAAAAACCTCGACCGGCGAATTCTTCCGTCAATTGGCGATTAACGAAAAGCGTTTTCTCGCAAATTGGCCAAAAAAGTCGGAATCTTCGAAAATTTCTTGACTTTTGATTACCGTTTTTTACAATATCCTCGCAGTTGATTTAGTGTGACCCTCGATTCATAGAGGCGTCTTGATCGCGTCGCTGTTTTCATTTGTTAAAGGAGTGATCTATGCAGGGTGAATTCCGATTTTCTTTCGGTCCGTGGAATATTCACGAGGGCGCCGATCCGTTTGGCCCAGAAGTGCGCCATACGATCGCGTTTAACGATAAGCTCGAGCTATACAAGAAGCTTGGCTTCGACGGCGTGCAGTTCCATGACGACGACGCAGTTCCGGATCTTAACAACAAGTCGAAGTCGCAGATCATTAAAGAGGCCGAGGATCTCAAAAAAGTTTTGGACGATCACGGACTGACCGCCGAATTTGTCGCTCCTCGACTCTGGATGGATCCCCACACCGTCGACGGCGGGTTCACCTCCAATTGCCCTGAATGTCGCAAATACGCGATCGAACGTCTCAAGACGACCGCCGATATCGCGACCGCCCTCGGCACGAAGAACATCGTGTTCTGGCTTGCGCGCGAAGGTACCTATATTCGCGAATCGAAAGACCCGGTCGTCGCGACGGAACAGATCGCCGAAGCGCTCAACACTGTTCTTGACTACAACAAAGATATCCGCGTCATGATCGAATCGAAGCCGAATGAACCGGTCGATCACGCCTTTATTCCGACGATCGGTCACGCGATCGCTATGGGATTGATGACGAGCGCGCCAGACCGCGTCGGATGCCTTATCGAGACGGCGCACGCGATCCTTGCGAATCTCTGTCCGTCGGAAGAAATGGGATTCGCTCTCGCGCACAAGAAGCTTTGGAGCGTCCATCTTAACGATCAAAACGGTCTGAAGTTCGACCAAGATCAGACGTTCGGCATGGTCGATCCGCGCCGCGCGCTCAATCAGGTTCGCGTTCTCGACAAGCACGGATATGGAACGAACGGCGAATGGGTCGGGCTCGACGTTAAGGTCTTGCGCACGCAGCGCGACGAGGTTTGCCTCAAGCACCTCGAATATAGCCGCAAAATCTTCCTGCGTCTCCTTGAAATTAGCCGCTCTCTCGACGACTCCAAGATCGCTGAAATGATCGGTTCGCGCGATTATGAAGAACTCAACTGGTATATTCTCGATTCGATCTTAAAATGAGATTGTCGTTCGGTTTTTAACGACCGGGTTTAACGCGACGCTTCCGAAGGTTCCGCTCGATGCGGCGGGAACTTTTGGAAGCGTTTTTTATACTCTGCGATCGCGCGGAGCTAATTATAAGGCAAAACGACGGTGCGAAGATGATTTTTAAAACGGCTACCCTCGGATGCAAGGTCAATCAATATGAAACGCAGTGGCTCCGTTCCGCGTTTCTTGAAAACGGATGGTACGAAGCGGATCGCAATACGCCCCCGGAAGACGTCGGACTCGTTTTAATCAACACGTGTTCCGTCACGGCGGAGAGCGACGCGAAGAGTCGCAAGCTTGTCGCGCATTATTCCAGACTCTTCCCCAACGCCGAGATCGTCGTGTGCGGGTGTTACGCGTCGTCCGATCCTGAGCGCGTCGCGTCCCTTCCGCACGTGTCGCAAGTCGTCGTCGATAAGAGACGCATGGCAGAATTTTTGCGCTCGCGCGGGCTGGAGATTATACCTCAAAGGGTTTCGCGTTTGGCGGAACGCTGCCGCGCCTACGTGAAGATTCAAGACGGGTGCCGCGTCGGCTGCGCGTATTGCATCATTCCGACGACGCGACCGTATTTGTGGAGCCGACCGGCGGAAGAAGTCTGCGCGGAAGCGCGAGCTCTTTCGGAAAACGGATATCGCGAGATCGTCCTTACCGGGATTCACTTGGGGCATTACGGGCTCGACCTCTATCCTCCGACGCAGGCGGAACTGGACGCTGCGCGCGCGGAAGGCGTCGATCCTTCCGAGAGGAGGTTGACGCTCGAGGAGTACCAGGCGCGGCAAGAGGCGGTTCCTGAAGAGAGCCGCTTTGGTTTGGCGGAGCTTTTGCGCGCGATCGCGGAGTTGCGTTTGCCTGAAATGCGCGTGCGCCTGGGGAGCCTGGAAGCGGTCGAGATTGGCGACAAGATCCTGTCCGTCGTGGAAAGCTATCCCGATATCGTTTGCCCGCATTTCCACCTCTCGATGCAAAGCGGCGACGACTCCGTTTTACGCGCGATGAAGAGACGATGGTTGAGCGCGCCGTATATCAAGAAATGCAACGAAATCTATCGCCGCATACCCGACGCGACGATCACGACGGACGTCATCGTCGGCTTTCCGGGCGAAACGGAGGAGCAATTCGAGAGGACGTGCGACGTCGTGCGCGAGGTCGGTTTTTCGCGCGTTCACGTCTTTCCCTTTAGCGCGCGCCCCGGCACGGTCGCCGCGGGGCTCCCTGAGCAGGTTGATCCGGCGGTGAAGAAAGATCGCGTCGCGCGTTTGCAGAAGATCGCGCGGGAGGAGCGCGAACGCTTCGCGCGACGTTTTATTGGAAGAAACGCGCGAGTCGTCGTCGAGAGCGTCGAGACTCCGCTCCTGGCTCCGAGCGTCGCGCGCGGAACGACCGATCGATATTACGAAGTTCTGTTTCAGGTTCCCGCAGGGCGAAGCGTTGCGGCGGGGGACGTCGTGGAAACGAAGTTGGTTGGGCTTGACGGAGACGTTTTTAGCGGCGAGACGCTTTGACCGATTGGACCGGTAAGAAATTAAGAAATAAAGAAAGAGGCGCGGAGAGGTTGACCGCGCCTCTTTTTGTCGTTTTTACGCGCTACGCGTCGAACGACGTCATTCTCTTTCTTCGAGAAGAGCGCGACGTTCTTCCGTATCGAGGAAACCTTCGAAGAGCTTGACGCGTTCTTTCGACTGAAGCTTATCCATCGCCTTGGATTCGATTTGACGGACGCGTTCGCGCGTGATGTGCATGATGCGTCCGATCTCTTCGAGGGTGTATTCGTAACCGTTGATAAAGCCGAAACGCAACTCGATGATGCGTCTTTCACGAGGAGTGAGGGTCTTTAAGACCTTGGCGAAGGTTTCGCGCAATTGGGCTATGTCGGCCATCCGTTCGGGACGCGGAGACTTAACGTCGGGAAGAACGTCGACGAGGTTGCCGTCGTCGCCTTCGTTGAACGCTTGCAATAAACTTGAAGTTGGCGTCGCCGCCTGCAACGCGAGCTCGACTGCTTTCACTTCGATTCCCGTTCGCTCCGCGAGCTGGTACACGTTGAGTTCGCGCCCGGTGCGTTTCTTTTCTTCGCGCTGAACGTCGCGAATCTTCTTAAGGTAGTCGACGATATGAGCGGGCATGCGGATCACCCCCTGTTCGGCGATCGCGCGTTGGATCGCTTGACGGATCCAGTTAGTCGCGTAAGTGGAGAATTTGCAACCGTGTCGCCAGTTAAAGAGTTGAACCGCGCGAATTAGTCCGAAATTGCCTTCCTGCGCGAGTTCGATGACGTCGAGCCCCTGGTTTCGAAATTTTTTGGCGATAGAAACGACGAGGCGCAAGTTGTGATTGGAAAACTCGTTGCACGCGGAATCGAACTCTTCCCTGTAAGAGTGAACCTTATTAAATCGACGACGGAGCGCGGCTGGGGATTCGCCCGCCATTCTTTGGAGATCGTGGCGTTCTTCTTTCTGGAGACGACGGCTCTTTTCGCTTCCGCGCTTTGATTTAAGAAGAGTGTTGAGGCGAACTAGACGCTCCTGAACTTGTTCCATAAGATCCGTAGCGTCACGCAGATGACGCAAACGCAACGAGAGTTCGCTGATAAGATACGCGGCGTGCCGACGCGCGGAGACGACGCGGCGTTTATGAACTTTCATTTGAGAGAGTATTTCTAAACGCTCGCTTTCTTTGCGCGCCCTTTTCAGTTGACGACGAAGAGCGCGGAGCGCGTCCTGACGTTCGTCCATGAGCGCCACTATCGCGCTTAACGTGGATAGAACCGAAGGAAGGCGACTGTCCGTCTGCGGACGCATGTTTTTCCCCGTGCTAAACGTACGGTCAAACGCCCGAGCCCCTGCCTGGTATTCCTCCAATAAATTGACTATGTTCCGGATGACAATCGGAGAAGAGTACGCGTAAAGCGTGTAACGACGTCGAGTCTTTTCGATCTTCTTCGCGGCGGCGCATTCTTCCTCGCGGGTAAGAACTTTGTGGTGGGAAAGTTCGCTCATATATTGGCGAGTTGGATCCGCTCCTTGAGTCTCGTAGTCGGAGTCGTCTCCTTCGCCGACGGCTCTCGAAAGATTAAGCGCGCTATAAGAATCATACGATTCTTCGAGTTCGGACTCTTCTTCTTCCTCCTCTTCCGCGTCGTTCTCCTCGATTTCTAAACTCGGAGAATACTGGGTTATTGAAATAGTCGAGCGACTAGTGACGTAGTCGCGATCCATGTCGAGCAACGACGGAGCGTCGGTGCGGTTCCAATTACGTTTCACAAAATTCTCCTTAGCCGACGCGAGGGGTTGCTCCGGGGTTGAGGAGTCGCGTCAACCTGCGAGTTACGGGGTTGTTAAAAGCGAACGTCCCTTTCGAGAACGTTCTAGGAATCATCGAGGACGCGCTAAAACGCGCGCCTTATGTAATACGTAGCGGGAAGCGCCGTCTTCCAAACTTTTTTCGTAATTTTTAATTTCACGATAAAACGGCGCGGGGGACGTCGCGAACGACTCAAGGGGTTGAGTCGCGTCTTCTTTGAAGCTGCCGCGCGCGAACGTCGAGGAGCGCGCGCATCCTTTCCTCGGGGGAAAGGTCTTTGTCGCGAAGCTGGCTGATTTCCTTCGGAACTTCGCGCCGAATATTTTCGCGTTCGAACCCGCGATAAATCTCGCGCAGCAGCGCCGCGCGGGAGTCTGGATTGGCGATCGACGCCGCGAGTCCCTTGGCGGCGGCTCTTTCGTCGAGTTCGATCAGGAACGTCTTCATCCTCTGATCGTCGTAACGCAGGATAAGACGGTCGAAGGAGGGGGAAACGCCCTGTTCCAAATAATCGCGCGCAAGTTGGTCGATCTGACGCGCTATCGGCGATCGAAGCTCGTCGTTCTCTATACGCGCGACGAGGAGCCCGTAATGATCGGGAGCGGCGATCATGAACTCCAAATACTCGCGTTCGAGATCGTTGGGCAGGAATCGCGGGTCGTCCCAAAGACGCGCTTCGAAAGGGGGGAAAAGGGAACGAAGTTGTTCGTCCGTTTCTCCGTCGCTACCCGGGAGGGGGTAGATCCAAAGTTCGCGCGGGTCAGGCGCCGCGACTTGGGGGGCGTCGTCGCCCTGACGTCGTTCTTCGTACCGCGCGTCGCGTTCTTTCGTTTTTGCGGCGTAGGCGCGCGCTTTGGCGCGTTTCTCCGTAAGTTGGCGTCGAAGTTCGCTCGGATCGACGCGAAAACGCGTCGCAAGGCGTTGCAGCGCGCCGAGAATTCTCAATCTTGCGGGGTCGTTGGGCGCGGCGCGATCTTCGGGGTAGAGGGCGACGATATCGAGGAGCGAATCGAGGGCGCGCGCTGTTTCGACGACGTCGACGTCGAGATCGATTCCTTCGACCGCCGTATTGAAGGCGTGATCGAGCGCGGGAATCGTTCTGGTATCGAGGAGTTTGGCGAAGGCGTCGGCTCCCTTTTCGAGGAGGAACTCGCAGGGGTCGTCGTTGTCGGGAAGGGTTAAGACGTTCATGTCGGCGCCCTGCTCGACAAAGAAGCGAAGAACCTCTTTCGCGCGTTTTTGACCCGCTTCATCCCCGTCGAGGAGAAGAACCATCTTAGAGGCGAACCTCTTCAGGATCCGCACATGCTCCGAGCCCAGCGCCGTGCCGAGAACCGCGACTACGTTGTGGAACCCGAACTGCGACGTCACTATGCAGTCCGTATAGCCCTCCGTCACGAGAACCAAACCCGAGCGTCGAATCGGCTCGCGCGCTAGGTCGAGACCGTAAAGCATTTTCGATTTGTGAAATATCGGAGTTTCGGGGGAGTTGACGTATTTTGCGGGGCTTTTGAGCGTCGTGTTGGGAAGAAGCCGTCCGCCAAAGGCGACGACTCGATCCTGTACGTCTCGGATCGGAAAGATCAGTCTTCCGCGAAAGCGGTCGTAGTATTTTCGTCTCTCGAGGTCGGTTAGTTGCGGCGTCTGCTCAAAGTTCGGTCGCGCAATGACGCGTCCGCGCTCGTCGTAATCTTCGCGGTAGGCTAGGACTCCTGCGGCTTCCAAAACAAGCGTGCGATTGCGGTCGAAGTTGATCCACTTGAGGAGCGCGTCGTATTTCATCGGCGCGTAACCGAGCTGGTACTTCTCGGCGTACTCGGGGGAGATTCCGCGTTCGTCGACGTACTGACGCGCCTCCTCGGCTTCAGGAGAGTTGAGAAGTTCGTCGCGATACTTCTTGGCGAGCCACTCCATCGCGCGATAGAGGGTCGACTTATCGAGCTGAGGGGGCGGATAGTTTGAAGCGACATTTTGTCGGAGGAATTCGTCGTGGGAAAAGAACGCTTCGTCCGGAAGAGGCTCGCTGTCGAGCGGGCCGTCGTAGTCGAGCCGTGCGGCGTTTTTCCCGTGAAGCTGTCGGGGAGGCGCCCACTTCTTGAGTTCGATACCCGCTATGTCGGCTAGTATTTGCATCGACTCTTTAAAGTCGACGTTCTCGATCTTCATAATGAAGGAGAAGACGTCGCCGCCGATATTGCAAACCCAGCACTTGAAGGTTTGACGCGTCGCATTGACTTGAAGGCTTGGTCGGGAGTCGTCATGCCACGGGCAACGACCGACGAAGTTCGCGCCTTGGCGTCGCAACGGGACGTACCGTCCGACAAGGTCGACGATATCGATCGCGTCGCGGATCTGTTCGCGCTGATCGAAGGAACCGCCCTCGAATCCTCCCAAATTCGCCTCCTCGCATCCTGTTTTTATTAAACGCTTTACGTTATGACGAGTCTCGCGTTCGTCCCGTCTTTTGTTGAAGGAACGAGCGCCTACTATCCGACTCTGGTGAATTATAGACACTTCCTTTTTATGCGTCAATATCCGTTATTTCTTGTAGAATTACCCGTTGTCGAATCGGTTTTTTTTGTACAAAAAGTGTTTTTGCGACGGGTATGAGAGGCGGCGTCGCGCGCGGAAAAAGAGCAAGGGAGAAGACGTCGTTTTTTAAAGTCTTGACTTTATTGCCTTTAAATTGGGTTGAGAGGAAAAAAGGGATTTTAGCGATTAGCGTTCCGCTTTTTCTAAAACGCTAACGTAAAGTCGCCCTTTTGCGCGCGCCTAGTATTTTTTTAAAGCGCGATATTTTATCTAAATGTTTTATGTTATCTAATTTGAATTTAAAATAGGTAGCTTTGACAAAAGAGAGTAAAGAAAATATTTTTGTTTTTTTTAATTTTTCTCAAAGAAAAAAGCCGAGGCTTGCGTTAAGTCTCGGCTTGTAAATCGCGTTATCGTCGCGAGAATCACTTGGTCGCGGCGATCGTTTCTTGCGCGGTCTTGACGACATTTTCGACCGTGAAGCCGAATTCTTTCAGGAGAACGCCCGCGGGCGCGGAGTCGCCAAAGCCGGTCATGCCGACAAACTTGCCGCCGTCGCCGAGGTACTTCGTCCAGCACGCTTCGACGCCCAGTTCGACGCCGACGCGCGCCTTTACCGACGGAGGCAGGACGGAGTCGCGATATTCCTTCGGTTGCGCGTCGAAGAGTTCGAAGCATGGAGCGCTGACGACGCGCGCCTTTACGCCTTGCGCCGCAAGCGCCTCCTGCGCCGACAAGCATAGACTGACTTCGCTCCCCGTCGCTATGAGGACGACGTCGGGAGTTCCTTCGCTGTCGCTCAGGACGTAAGCTCCTTTGGATACTCCGCTGGCGGACGCGTATTTCGCGCGGTCGACGGTCGGCAGATTTTGGCGCGTGAGAACGACGATCGACGGGGTCTTCTGCATCTGAATCGCGGCTCTGTACGATTCCGCGACCTCGTTTGCGTCCGCAGGGCGGAAGACCGCGACGTTCGGCATAGCGCGGAAAGACGCGAGATGTTCAATCGGCTGGTGCGTCGGGCCGTCTTCGCCGACGCAGATCGAATCGTGCGTGAAGATGAAAAGGGTCGGCGTCTGCATGAGCGCGGCGAGACGAATCATCGGGCGCAGGAAATCGGAGAAGACGAAGAAGGTGGCGCAATATCCTCGCAGCCCCGCGAGGGTCAAGCCGTTCGTGATCGCGCCCATCGCGTTTTCACGAACGCCAAAGTGTACGTTGCGCCCCGCGACTCCCGGTCCGAAAGCTCCGTAGGACGGGTCTTTCAGCTCCGTATTGTTCGAAGGACCCAAGTCTGCGGAACCGCCGACGAGCCATGGAATACCCGTCGCCAACTGATTGAGAACTTTGCCGCTCGACGCGCGAGACGCAAGCCCCTTCGCGTCTGCGGGGAAAGCTTCGACGCTCTTGTCCCAACCTTCCGGGAGGGTTTGGCTCAGAATCGCGTCGAGTTCGGCGCTCTCCGCTGGGTATTGGATGCGGTATTCGTCGTAAAGCGCGTACCATTCTGCGGAGAGAGAGGCGCCGCGGACGCCGAGATTCTTCGCGAAGAGTTCGTAAACGTCGGCGTCGCACGCGAATTTTTCTTCGGGGTTGAGCCCGTAGAATTTCTTGGTGAGCGCGACTTCTTCGTCCCCTAAAGGAGCGCCGTGCGAAGCGGAGGTTCCCTCTTTATTCGGCGAACCGTAGGCGATGCGGCTTTCGACGACGACGAGGGTCGGGCGCGACTCTTCCGCTTTGAAGGCGTCGAACGCCGCGCGAAGCGCCGGAAGATCGTTGACGTCGTTCACGTGGAGAACGTTCCAGCCGTACGCTGTAAAGCGCGCTTCGACGTCTTCCGTAAAAGCAAGTTCCGTACTACCTTCGATCGTGATTCGATTGGAGTCGTAGATCCAGCAGAGATTGGAGAGCTTAAGGGTTCCGGCGAGGGAAGCGGCTTCCGAGGAGACGCCTTCCATCATGCAGCCGTCGCCGCAAAGCGCGTAAACGACGCCGGAAAAGAGTTCGAAACCGGGACGGTTGTAACGCGACGCGAGCCATCGGTTCGCCATCGCGAATCCAACGCTCGACGCGATACCCGCGCCAAGGGGGCCGGTCGTCATTTCGACTCCCGACGTGCGGCCATATTCAGGATGTCCGGGGCACTTGGAACCGAGTTGACGGAACGATTTAAGATCGTCGAGGGAAACCGCTGGTTGATCCGTCGGTTCTCCGTCGGCGGAAAGAGCTTTGACCCCGGCGACGTGCAGAACGGAATAAAGAAGCGCCGACGCATGTCCGTTGGAGAGAATGAAGCGATCGCGATTCGGCCAATTAGGACGCTTGGGATCATAGTTCATACGCTCGTTGTAGAGCATGTAGGCGATCGGCGCCAACGCCATCGGCGCGCCGGGATGGCCGCTCTTTGCTTGCTGAACTGCGTCCATCGCGAGCGCGCGCATTGTGTCGATCGCTTTTTTTTCCAAGGGCGTCATGGAAGTCATCCGAGGTTGTCTCCTTTAACAATATGTTTTTAATCGAGCGTCGAAACGCCGGGAGTTTGGTGATTGAGTGAATTAACGCTTTTTATTTCTGATGGGGAGCGGAGAGTCGCGCGGCGCGTTCAGCGCGCGATTTTTGGATCTCGGCGACTATTTCCGTCGCGCCAAGATCAAGCAACGTTTCTGCGGCGTTGGCGCCGAGGAGTTCCGCAAGCTGTTCCTTCGTCTCCAGCGGCAACTCGCGGTCGCTCGCATTGGCGCGAAGGACTTGCAGAGACTGCGTATGGTAATCTTTCGCGCCGTCAAAAGCGAGGATTTCTGCGTCGAGGGAGATGAGTTCGGCCCCTTCGACAGAAACGACCGACGCGCGCGCTCCGATCGGCGCTATGCATCCTCCTTCGAGACGTTTAAGAAGCGCGCGTTCCGCGAGAACCGAAAGCCACGTCGGCTCGTGGCGCAGTTTGACGACCTGCTCGATCGTTTCCGCGTCGTCTTCGCGCGTTTCAAAACCAAGCGCTCCTTGACCGACCGACGTCAGAAACTCAGGAGCGTCTAGGAACGACCGCGCGCGATCCCCAAAGCCGAGGCGCGTGAGTCCCGCGCTTGCGAGGATGATCGCGTCGTATTCCCCGTCGTCAAGCTTTTTAAGACGCGTTTCGACGTTGCCGCGAATCTCGCGAACGTCCCAAGCGGGGTCGTGGGGGAAGCGTTTGCGACAATATCGCAGAGCCATGCTCTTGCGACGCATACTGCTCGTACCAAGTCGCGCTCCTGGCGGAAGATCGTCGATCGAAGCGTAACGATTGGAGACGAAGACGTCGCGCGCGTCCGCTCGTTCCGGCGACGCGACAAGTTTCAGACCAGGGACTTTTTCGACCGGAAGATCCTTGAGACTATGCACGGCAAGATCGATATCGCCCGCGAGGAGCGCGCCTTGAATCTCCTTCGTGAAAACTCCCTGCGCGCCAAGATTGACGATCGCCTCATGACGCTTCGAATCGCCCGTTGTGGTTATTTTGACGATTTCCACGTCGAGTCCGAGCTTCACGAGCGCGTCGCGCGTCCACGTCGCCTGCCACATTGCCAACGCGCTGGGACGCGTTCCTAAACGTATCGTTTTCATTCGATTTTAACTGTTCCTACCGATTCACTTAGGAAATTTCTTGAGGTAAACGTTCTTGATCTGAACCTTCATCGGTTCGCCGACGTGGAGCTGCCAGCCCAAAACGCCGCTCGCGCGACGCACGTCGTCCTTGTCCTCGTCGATGAAAACGCTCGTGACTTTGCCGTTGATCTTGTGAACAAAGACGTAACCGTGAGCGGAAACTTCGTAGTGATTCCAGTCTTCGACCTTGACGTTCGCGCGAATCTCTTCAGGCGTCGCAAAGCTCGCGACCGTCTCGATTTGACCTTCCGGCGTCACGCGGCTGACCGTTCCGAGGTTCGCAAGAATACCGCGGAACGCTTCGCCGTACATGATTCCCGCGTACGTCGCGTCCCCGTCGAAGTCCGCTTGATAGCCGCCCATGCGATACTTGTTCGGTTCTTCAAGGAACCAGCCGCGATAATAGCAACCGGAGTTGCCCCAGTTGCTGATCTTATAGTCAAAACGAAGTTCGAAGTCGCCGATTTCCTGATCTTCGGAGTAATACAGCGCCTGATTGACGGTAATCTTCTTGTCCGAATCGTTCGTTTGGCCGGTGATCGCGCCGTCTTCGACTCTCCAGAGATTCGAATCCCCGACCCAACCGGTCAGGTCGGAGCCGTTAAAGATCGAGACAAATCCGTCGTCTTGCGCGTTCGCTAGCGCGGTAAAGGAGAAGAGAAGGGCGGTAAGAGCCGAAATTAATACGCGTTTATTCATATCGACGTCCTCAGAGGGGGTTAGAGTAGGCGACGCTCAAAAGCGAGCGACGCGTCAGTTTTCGGGTTGGGAAACGACCTCGCATTCAGGCAAGGCGTCGCGGAGACGATCCGCTCCCGATTCCGTGATCGCGGTGCGCGTCACGTGCGTTTTCTTGAGCTTGGAGAGCTTCGCTATTTCGTCGACGCTGGAGTCGTCAAGGGCGCTGCGTCCGACGTGCAGGAAGGTTAATTCGCCGAAGCGCGAGAGATTCCCCGCGCAAGACGGCGTGAGCCGCGCGTCGTCGAGATTCAACCAGGTAAGGCGGTCGGCGAGAGGAAGAATTGCGACGACTCCCGCGTCTCCTGCTTGCGTCTGGTACAAGTTGAGCTTTGTTAATTTTGCGTAGCCTTTTGTCCAATCGACGTCGGCAAGCTCCGCGCCTGTCACGGGGGATCCGCTGACGTCGAGATCGACGAGAGAGGGTGTGGCGGAGAGCGCTTTAAGCGCGAAAAGGGGGAACGCGCCGTCCTCGAGTCGCAGGCGCGTTAGTCGCAACTTCTTGAGTTTCGGGGCGCGCGCAAGTCGGTTGAAGGCGTTCTCGAGATCCGCGCTTTTTTCCAGTTGCGCGTCAAGCCAGAGGAATTCCGTCAGGTCGGGAAGTTGCGCGAACGCGTCGAGTCCAGAGGCGAGGAGAAGTCCTTCGCCGCGAACTACCTTGACTTTGCGCCACTTTTCACGATCCGCGTCCGAGGCGAAACCTGAGAAGACGCCTCCTTTGAGCTCGACGGTCGTTCCCTTCGCGTCGAAGGTTGCTTCCGCGGCTACGCGAGGGCCGACGGCTGGCGGCGTAGGCTCGCTTGAAGACGACTCCGCGCTCTCCGGTTGAGCGACCGACTCGACCTCCGCGACGGGGCGCGCCGTCTCTTGGGACGCGACGTCGAAGGGGACGTCGATAAGAAGCACGTTAGATTCACGTTGGCACGATGCGTTGGCAAAGAGGAGAACGCTCAGCGCGCCGACGGCACAAAAGAACGACGGTTGGCGTATCGTTCGCTGCGTCATGATTAAACTTCCAATTCGATTGTGAGAAAATTTGACTGCGTCACTCTGCTTCCGGTTCTTCCGCGACGGACTCATCTACGACGGGCTCTTCCGCGACGGGCTCTTCCGCGACGGGCTCTTCTACGACGGGCTCTTCTATGACGGGCTCTTCTATGACGGGCTCTTCTATGACGGGCTCTTCTATGACGGGCTCTTCTATGACGGGCTCTTCTATG
>SFIW01000020.1 GCA_004556055.1 Planctomycetaceae bacterium | reverse complement strand
CGGGGACGAGCGGAAGTTCATGACAATAACGTAGCGGTTCCAGCGACAGATAACGACGCGTCCGGCTGTTCGTCGAGTAGCGGCGGAAGTTCTGGAAGCGACTATACATATACGATCCCTCTTGACCAAACTTCGTTACTTACCGTATGGCGTACATTGTGGGTCGAACGTGACCGAATGACTTTCACTTACCAAACTGGAAGCGTTCAGACTGCTGATCCCGTTTTGATTGATGGATTCGTTAAAACGGAACTTGCACGTGCTTGTGTGGATATTAGGGAATACACGCCAAATCTTCGGATAGAATTTCAAGGCGTCGAAGTGATTACTTCTTTGGATCCGCCTTGTCTTTCATTAGAACGTAGTTCTCCTGGACCAAGCGTGTCTTTTTGGAACGTTCTTGCCTTAGGCTCTTTCCGGTATGATACAACGAATAAAATTGCTGGAAATTTCACACAAAACGTACTTTTAGTATACCAGTGGACGGTAGAGGCAAATAGACTTGACTGGAATGACGGGCATCAATATTTGCAGATTACAGATAATTTGGATTGTAGTCGTCGAGTGACTCTTCATGAGCTTGGACATGCTTTTGGCCTTGAAGATAAAAAGGAAGAGCAATACAAAGGGGTAATGTCAAAGAAAGACGTGTTTTTAGGATTATCCCCTGAAAATTTGAAGTTTGAAGATTTTGAACTTCGTTTGATTCAATCGAAATCAAAACCGGATTGAAGTGACCATTGACCTCAAACAACTATGAACGAAAGAAGATAACCATGAAACATAATCTTCTAATATTTCTGTATATAATAGCGGTAAGCGTTGGATATTTGTTCTTTTCCAACATATCCTTCGCATCTTCGTTTCCCAACGGAAACGATATTGAGTTAATTTACCAAAGCGGCGAAGAAGAAAGCGTTGTTGAGACGAAAGTTGTTGCTTTTCCGAAGCGTCTTTCAGTTGGGGATACTTTCTATCTGGCCATATATAATAAAAACTTGTCGGATAAAAGGATTAAGTATACGCTAAGTCCCTATTTCTATATTTCGCCTATGCTTTCATCTTCCTTGACGTCAGAAATCTACCAATGGAAGGAGGAAGTTGTCAACAGAATAAGATGTTCACGATTTCCTGAAGAACAAATTTTAGAGCCTGGCGCCGAAAGGCTCTCGAGGAGCTGTTCATGGGAATTTCCGCCTCTTGAAGATTGGAATGAGCCATTTTGGAAAGAACTTCGAGAGAAGCTTCCTCCTGAAGGGGCGAGTTGCCAACTACGTTTTTCTTTGACGACGACCGAAATTCGAGACGATCTCTCGACTGTTGATAGCTCTCACGACGTGGTTTTAGATCTTTGGGTGACGCCGCGTTCTGAAAAGGAAACCCAACTTTTAGAAGGATGGCTACACTCGACTCCCGTAGATTTGTTGCCCAACGATGTTGGCGACCGCAAAGAACCGCGTAAGGACAAAAGCAGCGAGGAGATATTGGATCTGAGGATGGAATGTCTCCAGGGGAGTGAGGAGAGTAAGATTAAAATCGGAGAGAACAGATGGGATCCATGGCTCTTCATTCGAACAGGAAATAGGAAACCGTCCGATCCGAATAATCCGACGACGTTAAAAGGATGGCGGGAATTGGAAGCCCAGTTGTCTCCAAGCGTGATGCGCGACGAGGTTCGTTTTACTCGACTGCAACTTGAGTATTATTCATCCTCTAGCCAATCCAAAAGAGAAGAGGCGAGAAAAGAACTCGTCGATTGGCTTCATTCTTTGCCTCAAGCGCAACGCGTTTCAATGGTTTCCAGCTTGAAATCGAAAGGAAATCTGTTCCGCAATACCACACTACAAAAGGAGTATTTCGAGTTGATAGACGCGCTTGATTGAGGATAAAAGCTCAATTAGGTTACGCTGACTGTTTTCAAGTTAATAAATTAGTGAACAGGATCGTTCGCATTTAAAGAACAGTGTATTTTCAAGTTTCTCGAAAACACATTTTAATAGGGATAGATATTTATGATAAAAAGATTTTGGAGAGTTCCCGTCGTAGCGGCTCTTCTGGCGTGCTTATGCATTTTGAACAGGGCTCCCGCCGATAGCTATGTTCCTCAATCAGCCGAAACTGCTACGGTGAAGGGAATCCGTCATGATGGGGAAAAACGGAAATGTCGTTGGAAATTTTTCCTAAGGAAATGACGTATGGCGATTTCGCGTATGTTCTTGAACGCAGAACCAACGTCTCTGGCGAGACGATCAAGGATTATCCGATTTTCGGGGATCCGTTCGTCAAAGTTTGGGAAGAGCCCAATTCTGTTGTCCTAACGGCTGAAGGGATCGAGGGAGAATATCGTTGGAAGCAGGAGTACCCGTCGAGTTTCGAGGACGATTACTGTTGTATCGATGGTAAGGATTTCGCCCCAAATGAAAGCGTGATAAAATCGAGACTAGTTCTTGATTTTCCCCCTGTGGAGGATTGGAACGCGCCATTTTGGAAGGCTTTACGCGATAAGGTAACCCCCGAAGGAATTAAATGTTCGCTGAAGTTTAATTATTCTCACTCCTTGAATACAGAAGACAAGTCTAGTCCAAAATACGTGCAAGAAAGCGTTTGTTACGAATTTCTCATGAAATCAAGGCCTGAAAGTGAAATGAGTCTCTTGGAAGATTGGGTTAAGGCGTCAAGCGACAAATATCTTCCGTATGAGACGGAGTGGAAAAAATTTTGGAAAGGCCGAGGAAAGAAGAGTACAAATCAGATTTCTCTTGGGTTAAACAAGTATAATGTGAGCTCATTTGTTAGACTTGGAAATAGAAAACCGTCTGACCCGAACTCTCCGACCTCGCTGAAAGGGTGGCGGGAACTTGAATCCAGCCTAGCCCCAAGCTCGATTCGCGACGAGATTCATTTAACTTGTCTTTTGCTGGAGTACTACGGTTCGATTACCGACAAAGGGAAAGCTGAATCAAGCCAGAAAATAGCGGATTGGTTGGCGAGTTTGCCTGACCCTCAGCGCGTAGCGCTGAGCTCTTATTTGGTTACCGACGGCGAGATCCTTTGCGACGAGAGTCTCAAGGAAGATTACTATAAGTTGACGAGGGCTATCTACAATCTCTTGGATCCTTCCGCTCAACGCGTCGTATATCAGCGCGAGTATGATAGGGGAGAGGAGCCTTCACTGGTTCCGCCGACCGAAATGAGGCTACAACGCACCCTTGAGGACGATATTCGACCGACCGACGAAGATTTAGCCCAGGGCAAATGCGAGCTTGCCGACGGTTTTCGATTGACGACGCTAACCGGACCGTCGAAAACGATTCAGGCTGTTCTGAAATTCGTTTCCTATGACGCCGAAAAACAAATAGCGACGATGAGAACTCGAACAGGATATGAATTATACTTTTCTCTCAATGAATTTAGCGATCAGGATCGTTTGTACATCTTGGAGGAAAGTAAAAAGAGCGTGAAACCGTAACGCGTTCTTAGAGTAAAGCAACGCATGAAGAGGTAACGCTCAAAATCCGCTCTTTGTTGGGGGAGTCGCTCCTATTTCATCCCCTAATGGAGCGGCGATAACGACGCGCAAGTCTCTTCCTGCGTCTGCTTGACGGGATGGAACGTTCATACTTTTTGCGGACGGCTCTTTTTTTTCAAAATAAGAGCCGTCCCATTGATTTGGGAAAGAGCGCTGAAACGTATTGCCCGTCCTATCTTTTCCTTGTTCTCCATAGTCGAAAAGCTCCAATAAGAAATTGATCGACACATCTTCCTTGTTAATTCTCTTGGCTTTAGCGTTTCTCTTTGGAATTAAGGAACTAGAGACGAATTGGGGCCTGAGCACGTTATAATTTTCATGGCTGATTTTTTAAATAGGAGGGACGGAGATGAAGGTTCAAGAGAATTATACGTTGGCGAGGTGCGGGCGCGAGTATGCGGAGGCGTCGTTGACGATGTTGCGCGATATTCGCGTCGAGTTGGCTCAAGCGGGACGTGAAGAGCTATACTGCATGGAAGAGACCGACGATGAATTTCGCGCTTTTTTTAGCAATCCGCAAACGGCGGTCTGGGGCGCGATCTGCTCGTCGACAAAGATCTTAGCCGCCGTCGGCGCCGTATCGTTCAACTCGCGAGAAACGGAACTCTTCTCTTCGTTTTTGCCTCCGGATTTGACGCTGGATCAAATCGGATACGTCGACTTCATTCAAGTTGCGCGTCCCTATCGCGGGGCCGGTCTACAGCGGCTCCTCTTTCAGAAGATCGAAGAATATAGCGCGGAACGAGGCGCTCGCTTGTTGACGGGCGTCGTCTCTCCGAAAAATTCGCACAGTCTGGCTAATTTTCTTGGTATGGGGTACCGAACCGTCGGATCGATCCGCTTGAAAAATGGTTTTCCGCGTTTGGTCGCCTTTAAGTTTCTCTCCGCCGCTTCTAGCGATTATTCCTCAAAATCTTCGGGAGAATAAGTCGTCGTCACGGCTGATTCTTTAGACAATAGGCCGTAGGAAACCGCCAAAGCTTTGATCGTATGGACGACGGGAGGCCCCGAGGTTCTTTTTCGCGTCGTTCCCTGCGCAAGTTGCAACGCGCAAAAGGAACACTCCGAGGAGCATAACTGAAGTTCTCGACGCCGCGCGGCCAGGAATAACTTACCTCCTAATTGCAAGCTTTCGTAGTATCGTTTGCGGGAGAAACCGGCAAAGCATGCGAAGCCGCAGCACCCGCGTTCTAGACGGTGGATTTCGACGCCGGGTATTAACCCGAGGAGATTTTGCGCGTTCGTTTCGGTAGACGTCGCTTTTCCCGAGAGCGCCAGCGCGGCGCACGGCGCGTGATACCCGATCGTTTTGACTTCGGGAATCGGTTGCAAATCGTCGCGGTTCAATTCTCCCAACGCGTCGAGCCGCGCAAGATAACCGCAAAAGTCGACGATATTTCCGTAGACCGCTTTGGCGTCGGGATCGTCGCAGAAATACGGATAGTCTTTAACGACGCACGCGGCGGCGGAAGGTTCGAGAGCGACGATTGTCGAACCGTCGCGCATCGCTTCGCGAAACGCCGCGATATTTTTGACGGCGAAGTTTTCCGCGCGGTCGAGATCGCCCAGCGCAAAGGACGTTTGCCCGGCGCTGTTCGGCGTAGGGAGTATTCGCGCTTGGATCCGATTTTTCTCTAGTATGGCGAGCGCGGATTCAATCAACTCGGGATCGAAGCGGCGTTCGTAGACGTCGGCGAAAAGCGCGACTTTTCGCGCCTTACGCGCCGCGACGCCGGGCGACGCGATTGAACCTAGCGCCGGAGCGATCTTGCGGGAATTTTGCCCGCGTTTGAGAATCGCGTTGGTTTGGGAGCGCGACGCCAACGGAGCGATTCGCCGAGCGTAAGCGAGCCCTAGCGCGCGTTCTATAATTCGGCGAACGAGCTTGTTTCGAAGCGCTTGGTTGACGATTGGCGCCGCGAACGAGGCGACGCTTAAAAGCAAATCGACGCGCGAGACGCAAAGCTCGCTGAAACTCATCCCTGCGGCGGCGACGTAAGCGGAACGGATGCGGAACGCAAGTCTGCACGCGTCCACTTGCGCTGGACATTCCGTCAGACAGAGTCGACATCGTAAACAATGCCGTCCGATCTCTAACGCGACGCCGCGCGTCATCGTTGTGAGTGGGAGCGCCCCGTCGAGAACCCCGCGAATCAAATTTGCCTTTCCCCGACATGAGGCGTCTTCTTCCGGCATGTGGCGAAACGCCGGACACAATCGGGTCTCCTGCGTGCGGATTCGGCATCGTCCGCAGCCCGTGCATTGCCTTGCGGGGGCGGAAACGAGTTCGGGATCCCATGCGAGTTGATATTCGAGGGGATCGGCGCGTCGCGCCGCGGCCTGGGTCTTCCACGCGCCGATCTCCGTCGCGCCTTTGACGTAAGGGGCGCGTCTTTTGACGTTTCGCGAATGGAGAGAACTTTCGCGCAGCGCCGCGTCTGATTCCGGCGCGAGAATGTCGTCGTCCTCCTCACGCGTTCCGACGGGCGCCGACGCGTCTTGCCTCGACGGCGCGGCGGCGCGGACGTCGGAGAAGAGACGATCTTCTCGGACTAGGCGGCGCATCTCGGGGGAAACTACGCAGTCGGGATTGAGCGTGTTGCAAGGATCGAACGCGTCTTTGATGTTGACGAAGGCGCGCGAAAGCTTAGGAAAGCGTTTCGTAAGGGACGCCGTTCGCACGCGCCCGTTCCCGCGCGCGGAACCGATTTCTCCCCCGTAGCTAAGGGCGAGATTCTCAAATTCGTCGGAGAGGGCGAGCGCTCGGCGTTCCTCCTCGACGTCGTACGGTAAAAGAGGTTGGATGGAAAGCTGCCCGTTGCCGATATGTCCGCTGACGGAGTAGACGAGTTCCGCGCGTTTGAGGAGCGCGTGAACGTCGGATAGAAAATCCGCCGCTTTGTCGACGGGAACTTGGACGTCGTCCCAGTATGGGAAAATCTGGAAAGAAGGGGCGACGCGAAGACGCGCGCAGCTCGACTTTTGCAACAATTCGCGAAAGATTCCGCGCTCTTCCGGCGCGTAGGCAAGCCAACGTCCGAACGAACCGAGCTCTTTACGCGCGACGCGCTGGAGAATTTCCATCTTACTCCTAAGAACGTCGGAAGAATCGGCGTCGAGTTCGACGACAAGCGCCGCTTCCGTTCCTTGTGGGAACGTTTCTTCAAAACGCGAATCCCACTCGCGGGTCAACGCGACGATGCGGCTGTCGAGGAGATCGCAGAGGGTCGGATCGAAATCCAAGACGCGCGGCACGGCGCGGACGGCGCGATCGATCGAATCGAAGAGGAGAATAGTCGCGGCGGACGCGGGGGGCGTCTCGAAGGTCGCGAGGGTCGCCTCCGTGAGGATTCCAAGCGTGCCTTCGGAGCCTGTGAAGAATCTTGTAGGGTTGAATCCGAATCTTACGACGTCGCGCAAGGCGTAGCCGCATCGGCACGGGCGCGATCGACGTTGTTCGGCGTCCAAGTATGGCGTCGCGTCGCGTAGGGCCAAGAGAGCGGAACGCCACGGTTCTTTCTTAATAAGGTTGCGTAGTTCGTAGGCTCCGTCGCCAAAGACGCGTAGAAAATACTCGTTTCGAACGAAGTCGGAGCGAAAGGAGCGGATCCCGTAGCCGTCGTCAAAGTCGAGTCCGCAGAGAAGACCGTCGGGAGAGTCGGGGCCCTTTTCAGATTGTCGAAGCTCAAGGAGAGGATCGACGCCTTGCGTTTCGGCGGCGACGACGTTGAGAAATTGAGCGCGAAAGGCGTGTTCCGCATTTTCCGGAGCGAGCGCGCGCCACGCCGTCGGAAGCGCGTCTGCGGCGGCGGGATAGTTCTTCAAGGCCCACTGCGATCCGTCGGCGAGGACGACTTTCAATTCGCGAACGCTCTCATGAGGAGAACCGTAACGCAACCATCGAGGCCCGATATTGTCGACGGAAAGAATACTGCCGATCGTTCCCGTCGGAACGTGCCCGGAACTTGGCGCGAAGAACGCTCCGTGCGAACGGCGTAGGAGTTCGTTGACGCGTTCGCGCACCGCGCCGGGCTGCGCGCGCACGTAATCGTCCCCCGCCTGTAGCGTGCGCTTCATATGACGCGAAAAATCGAGGATGATTCCCGAACCGATGGAGGCGGCGGAACCGCTTGTCCCCGAACCGCGACTATGTACGGAAAGCCCTTTTTCAACCGCGTATTGCACGACGGCGGAAACGTCTTGCGCCGTTTTGGGCCAGACGACCGCGCGCGGACGTTCCTCAAAGGGACTTCCGTCGCTCGAATAGAGTTGGCGAATGACGTCGTCGCAGCGCGCGTCCCCGTAAATTAAGCCGCGGAGGTCTTCCTGAAGACGCGCTTGACTCGCGGTCAACGGTTCTTGCATCATACGCTATTCTTCCTTTGTCGATTCGCCTTCCGCGCGATATTCCTTGAACCACCGCGCGAATTGACGCAACCCTTCGCGGATTGTCGTTTGGGGAACAAATCCGAAATCGCGTTCAAGAGGACTCGAGTCGGCGTACGTTTCGACGACGTCGCCAGGTTGCATCGGGACGAGTTCGCGCCGCGCGTTGAAGTCGTAATCCGCAGGAAGAACCCCGGCGTCGACAAGCTCTTCTTGAAGGACGGTCATGAATTCGAGGAGGTTTTCAGGGCGTCCGCCCCCGATGTTGTAGAGCGCGGCGGGAGCGATGGGTAGCCCGTCGTCTCCGCGTCGGCGCGAGGGCGAGGAACGCATGACGCGGACGATCCCCTCCACGACGTCGTCGACGTAAGTGAAGTCGCGGCGACAATTTCCGTAATTGAAGAGTTTGACCGTCTCTCCGCGCGCGAACTTTTCCGCCGCAGAATAATAAAGCATGTCGGGACGCCCTGCGGGACCGTAGACCGTGAAGAAACGCAGCCCCGTCGTAGGAATATCGTAAAGCTTCGCGTAGGAGTGCGCTAAAAGCTCGTTCGACTTCTTCGTCGCCGCGTATAACGAAACTGGTTCGTCCACCGGATCTCCGACGCTGAACGGAATCTTTTTTGATCCCCCGTAAACGGACGAGCTTGACGCATAGACTAAATGCTCGACGCCTTTTTTCCCGCCGTCGTAACTGTGCCGACACGCTTCGAGAATATTGACGAATCCGACGAGATTCGATTCGACATAGGCGTAGGGATTTTCCATGCCGTATCGGACGCCCGCCTGCGCCGCGAGATTGACGACGACTGCGAAGGAATAGTCTGAAAAGAGCTCGTCGATAAAAGACTTGTCGGCGATATTTCCGAGGATGAAACGCCATGAAGAAGACGAGCGCCGCGCTTCTTCGTCGAGGATTTTGAGGCGATAAGATTTGAGGGAAGGGGAGTAATAGTCGTTGAGATTATCGATTCCGACGATATTTGCGCCTTCGAGATCGCGAAGCAGTCGCGCGACAAGATTGGAGCCGATGAAGCCAGCGGCTCCGGTAACGAGGACGGGGATGGAATTAAGGTTGATTTCTCTCATACAGACCTTTGAAGGAATAGAGCGGACGGAAGCGCCGCGTCGCGTTAGTTGTTCGCGTTTGACGCCGCGCGCTCCCCGGAGGAGGAGTTGAGGGACTGATTGCGCGATTGCCGATCGGCGCGGGAACTTTGGAGGGCCTGCAAGAGGCGGTCGCGTCTTGACGCGGAGGATTCTTGAGTATCCGTCGTCGTCGCGGTCGCGCCGTCGCTTTCTTGCGTCGAGGGGGGAGTCGCGCCGAGAGTCGACGTTTCCGTTGCGGCGGGGGAGTCCGTCGTCGAAGACGAACCGAGCGATTCGTTGCGCGATTGCCGATCGGCGCGGGAACTTTGGAGCGCTTGCAGGAGTCGATCGCGTCTTGACGAGGACGCGTCTTGAGCTCCGTTCGTCGTCGTAGAGTTCGTCGCGTCGCCAGCCGTCGCGAGCGGATCGGTTCCCGTGGCGTCGCGAGCGCCGTCGGCGGCTATAAAGGAGTCTCCGAGGGGCTGTTGCGTCGTCGCGCCAAAGTCTGACGTCGGCGAAACGCCGGCGGCGATTTCCACCGCCGCAAAGGGGTCTTCGTTAGAAAACGCGCCGAGATTGTATCCGGAACTTTGCCCCGTCGCGTCGGGGAATTCTTGAACGGCTTGCCAGTCGAGTTCGGAGACGCCAAAGGTTGCGTTGGGATCCGTCGTCGAAGTCGTGTTTCCGCCGAGGAGAACCGCGTCGGAGAAGCCTTTTCCTAGTGAGGTGAGGTCTTTGTAAAAGACCTGTCGCGGAGGAACGGTAGTTCCGTCGACGACGACTTCGGCGCGAGTCGTTTCGTTGGAGTCGTCGAGGAAACCGACGATCTGGCCGCGGAAGACGTCGCCGCGACCGGTCGTCTTATTATAGAGCTTTTTCATGACCTCGAGGGTGACGATTCCTTTGGCGTAAAGCCAGATTGCGTGACGATATTCGCTCGGGGTCGCTTCGTCGGGATCGGGTCGCGCGTCGATAATCCGCTGCACGTCGGCGTTCGCGAGTCCTGGGAGCGCGGCGAGAACGGGGCGGGGCGCGGCGTTGACGTTGACGCGCCCGACGATTGTCGTGGTCGGACTCGTCGACGCGTAGTCGAGGAACGTCATGATTCTGTTGACATTGGCGTTGGCGGCGCTGTCGAGAAGGGGCGATGCGAAATCGACGTCGTTGATCTGAACGACGGCGCCGACGACGTCGAGGGGCGTCGCAAGTTGCGTTGTGGCGGCGACGCTATAGTCGAGGGGCGCTTGAGCGAGGGGCGCGGCGTTTGTTGCGGCGGCGGGAGTCGCGAGACGCGAGGCGGAGCGACCGTAACCTCGTCGCGTCGGCGCGGCGCTTTCTTCTGGCGCCTTCGGCCCGTACTGACGGTATAGAACGATGAATTTCGCGAGATCGGCTCCGACGCGCGATTCGAGTTCCTGATAAAGGAACTGAAGATCGTCGACGTTCAAATTGACCCGCGCTTCCCCTTGGGGATCGACGTCCTTTTCCGCGCTAAAGACCGTGACGAGAGTGTTCCAAGGCGCGGTAATCCCTTCGCTGTTTTCATTTCCCACGCTCGACGCGACGCCGCGCAACGAGCCTCCGAGCGTCGATTGCGATTCGTTTCCCGAGGACTTTTCCGTATTATACGTATAGTTTTCGTCCGCCCCGTAAAGTTGAGTGCGCGTGACGCCGCGCGCGAGGAGCAGCTCTTCAAGGAAGACAGGCGTCGCGTTTCGCGGGCTGTACGGTAATTTGCGCTGCGAATAGTAAGACGCTTCGGCTCCGTTTTGACGCGGATTTTCGTCGGGATCAATCCAGTCGAGAATTGAATCGGCGGCGGTCGGGGTCATTCCGGGAAGTTTCATGAGCGCGTTTCGGCCCGCTCCCGCTTCTTCTTGCTCCCATTCGAGGACGGCTTGAAGATTGAGACGCGACGATTCGTCGACGAGGCCGTAACGCGCGCCTGTGATCGTCGAATCTTCGAGTTTAGGGGAGAGGATCGTAAAGCGCGAGGAATCGGCGCCCCCTTCGCTTCTGTCGAGAAGTTGCGCGGCGCAAAATAGTTGGGGATTGTTGTAGAGACCGCCTTTTTTGTCGCGTTCCGTCTGACTCGTTTCGACGCACGCGGAGAGATACACGACGGCGGAACGCGCGACGCCGCGGACGAGTTCTTCGCGTCCGCGCGTAAAGGTCGCTTCCTGCTCCGTCTTCATGAGCGTGAGAAGAGCGGCGCCGCTGAGCGTCAACGCGGTGAGAACAAGGGTGACGATCAGGAGCATAACGCCTCGCCGCGCGTTACGCGGAAGGGCGCCGCGCTTGACGACGAGCCAGTCGGCGCGTTGTAAACGTCTATTGTCGTTCATCATTCATCGTGTAGGTAAGCGCGTCGAATTGCGGCGAGCTTATAAAGCGTTGGTTTCGGTTTCTTGTCGACCCCTAGAAGCCCTGAGGTCGGCGTAAAGTTCTCCGGAGATTCGATCTCGGAGGAGCAAGAGACGTCGCGTAAACTCGATTCGTCCGACGCGAGATCAACCTCGTCTAACTTTTCTTCTTCGAATTCGACGTCGGCGAGTTCGTCTTCAACCTCGTCGACTTCGTCGTAGACGTCGGAGATTGGGGCTTCGTTCGGGGGGACGGGCGTCGTTTCTTCAGAATCGCCGTAGAAGACGCTTGTCGTCGACGCGTACTCATTATAACTCATTTGCGGCGAATCTTGCCATCGCGTCCATATAATTTCGTCGACGGCGCTTCGCGTGAGCGCTGTGGAATAGAATCGCCGCGCCGTTTCCTGTTGCATTTGAGGGCTCCAGAGAAGCTCTTCGAGGGGTTTCGCTTCGGCGCGGGATTCGCGCGTGAAGAAGCGGCGTTTTCTTTCTTCTCCGAAGGGGGAAGCGGTTAGAAGACGGTTGGAGTCGCCGCGATTAGGGCGCCCTGCGGGGGATTCGCTCGGACAGGAAAAAGCGACCGCCAAGGGAACCCCGCCGATCGACCAGCGTTCGAAGAAACGGTGCAACTCCATCGGATCGCGCGGCGCCGTCGTGCCGGGAGTGAGCCCGAAGTTGGCTTCTATATAGTATCCGTGAAACGCGCGTCCTTTGGAGAGTTGGGCGGCGAGCTCAACGGGGGGGATCAGCTGGTCTGTCTCGAAGCGCGCGTAATCTCCGAAGGCTTGTTCGAATCCCAAGAAGATTTGGGCGCGTGGAAATCTGGCGGCAATTTCTTTTCTGGTTTGAATTGCGGCGAGAAGTCGAAATTCGAAAGTGGAACGATTGGGGACGTTTTCGACGTTCGTCGCAACGATCCAGCGCGAGACGTAGGCTCCGACCGAGTCGATAGCGGAACAGAGGTATCGTTCGAATTCGCGCTGAAGTTGCTCGGCAGAGACGTTTGGCGCGCGTAAATGTTCGGGCAAATCGGAGCTCCAGCGCACGAGGGGGCCAAGAGTAATTCTCAGGTTTCTCCGACGAGCGTCGCGCAAGATTTTCTCGACGCGTCCCCAGTCGTAGAGCCCGTCGCGTTCGACGTCGCGCCAATTGACGCGAATGTTGACTGCTGAAAATAGAGGCTCCAAAGGCGCTTTGAGTTTTGTTTTGGGGGAGAAGAGGGCGTCGTAGGAGTCGATCCAGTCGTCGTCGGCGGCGACGAAGGAGAAGTTAGTCGACCATTTGGCGGCGTTCCTTCGCGCGGCGAGCGCTTGCGTCAGGTAATGTTCGTTAAGCTTTCTCGAAATTTCGCGCAGCTCCGTGAAGAGTCTGACGGTTCTTTCGTCGAAATTCTGTTCGTCGTCGTTTGTCGTGACGAGTTGGGCGAAGAGACGCACGCGTTTTCTGATAGCGACGCGCAGTCGCATGGGGAGGACGAGTCCAGCGGCGGCCCAGTCTGCGCGCTTTTTTTGTATTCTCGAGAGTTGTCCGCGCGACAATTCGAGGAAGAGGGAACGTCTTTTCCGTCCGGAGGGGAGTAGTTCGGTCGAGGCGTAGAAGAACCCGCCTTCACCGTCGGAACACGGGGCGTATAGCGAGGCGGAAGCGTCGGCGTCGTAAGCGGCGACGAGTAGATTGCGCCGATCGTCGATTTCGTCGACGCGAATCTGCGTCCGCGCCGGTCGTCGTCCTCGCAATGCGACAAACGCGCGCCGCGCGAGATCGGCGGCAAGGAGGTGTTTGGGGTAAAAAAAGAAGAGGACGCCCATATTTGTCAGACTTGTGGAACGCGCCTTTCTTCCAAATTGCGCTTCTACGCTGAAGCTTAATAACCGTAGCACGCCGCGCGCGCATCGCCGTGCCATTAAAATATATATCACAAAGCTGTTAGAATCAATTGATCGGAATGGTGAAGCGATGATATTTTCCTAAAAATGTGTTTTTTTGCCAATTTGTGTTAAGATTTGTCGAAAAAAATGAAAAAATGGATAATTTTTCCGGCGTATTTCACAATTGTATATTTGCATTGCTATTGTTTTTGACTATAATAGTCGCGAAAAAGGTTGTTTTACTCCAAAACGACAGCACCATTTTAATTATCAGGAGATGTTTCATGAGTTTGCAGACTTCCCGTCGTGATTTCCTTAAGGCCTCGACGATCGCAGGCGTTGGTTTCATGGTTGGCGCTGGCAACAGCGTCCAGATTGCGCGCGCTTCCGCGCTTCAAGGCATTGCGCTCGCCGGTATCGGTATCGGCGGCAAAGGCTCGAGCGATATTGATCAGGCCGCTCTTTACGGCAAAGTCGTCGCTCTTTGCGACACCGACCGCAACACGTTGGCCGGTAAGGCGAAGACCTATCCTGACGCCAAGACCTACACCGATTACCGCGAACTCTATGCGGAAATGATGGACAAGATCGACGCCGTCACGGTTAGTACTCCTGACCACATGCACACGATCATCACCGCCGAAGCCCTCAAGGCTGGCAAGCACGCCTACACCCAGAAGCCTTTGACCCGCACGATCGGCGAAGCTCGTTATCTTGGTTATCTCGCCAAGAAGTATGGCGTTTGCACCCAGATGGGGAACCAGGGTTCTTCTCTTGACGCGATGCGTCGCTGCGTCGCCCAGGTTCAAGCTGGCGTCATCGGCGAAATCAAGAAGGTTCACATCTGGACCAACCGTCCGGTTTGGGCTCAGGGTCCCAATCGCGATATGACGATGGAAAAATTCATCGCCCAGACGAAGAAGGAAGAAGACGACGCCGAATTGATCGAAGATTTGATCAATGAAAAGAAGGATCAGGTCGCCGCCGCCCTCAAGAAGATTGACTGGGAATCCTGGATCGGCACTGCTCCGAAACGCGAATTCTGGCCCGGCATCTACCACGACTTCCAGTGGCGCGGTTGGTGGGACTTCGGTTCCGGTTCTCTCGGCGATATGGCTTGCCATACCGCGAACATGCCTTACGGCGCCGCCGAACTCAAGTTCCCGACCGAAGTTGTCGCCGAATCCTCCGGACACGACTTCAACTCCTTCCCCGCTTCCAGCAAGATCTGGTTCCAGTTCCCCGCGACCGAACATCGCGACGCGATCGAAGTCACCTGGTTCGACGCCAAGACCAAGCCGGACGCCGCTCTCTTCGAAGAATACGGCATCCAGAACCCGACCGACTCCGGTTCTATCATCGTCGGTACCAAGGGCGTCGCTTACAGCCCGGACGACTATGCCAATAGCTATCAGCTCCTCGCCAAGGGCGGCGATAAGCTCGCCGAAATCGAAGGCGTCGAATGGCGTAAGGCTCCTGAAGACGAACACTCCGGAAACTTCGACACTCGCAACAAGCTCGAATGGGTCACCGCTATCCACGAGAACAAGCCCGAACTCTGCTGGAGCAACTTCCCGGACTTCGCCGGCCCTCTCACCGAAACGATCCTTCTCGGAAACCTCGCCGTTTGGGCTGCGCCCAAGGCTGGCGAACGCGGCGAAACCATCAAGTGGGACGCCAAGAAACTCGAAGTCACCAACCTCGCCGAACTCAAGACCCCTGGCGTCGCCGAACTCGTTCGTCCCGAATACCAGAACGGTTATGAAAAGATCGATTGGTCCTTCATTGGTTGATCTTCAGTTAGCCCTTTAAGTGTTTAATTCTTGAAATTAAAGAAGGCCGTACGCTTAGGCGCGCGGCCTTCTTCTTTTGAGACGTTCTAGGCGTTGAAAGATAAAAGGCGACCGTCTCTGACTGGTTTGACAAGACCGGTATTTGAGATCATTGCGAAATCGGCTTGCGCACGCAGAAAAGTTACGTTCTAGAGCGATTCTTTTCGGATAATCTATTGGAAAGAGAGTCATCTCGCGACATACTGTATTTACTCGTTACAGAGGAGGCGCCGCATGGCTATACCAAAGCTGAAAAAGCAGGATATCATTGACGCTCTAAATTTTATCGACACGAACGGCGTCCCCGGACATAATACCAGCTTAAAATACGATCTTGTGTCGGAAGATGGAAAAAAGTATCCGCCGAGGTATCTCGTTGCCGTTGCTAACCATTTGGCAAATGGCGTAGATATTTCAACAGAATCTTTTAGCAGCGTCGAGGCAAAGAACTTTCTGGAAAGTCTTGGGTTCACGATCGAGGAAAAGCAACAAGAAAAATATCGGTTATCTATTACTGCCGAAAGCGTGGAGTCAACGGATGAACGCTTTACAATGGATAATCTGAGCCTTGGCGATAACTATAAGCCTTTGGACGTCTATTTTAAGAGAGCAAATGGAGATGTAATCAAGCGAGCTTACTGTAAAGGCGAAAAAAAGAACACCAATCAGACTATGCCGCGGATTGCTTGTCAGGTCTTTGAGAAGCAACTTGTCGCGTTATCAGTTGAGGATAAGGAGAATTTTCCTGTTTGTAAATACAAACCGAACAGCAAGATATTCAGGGGTATTTATGCGAGCGTTAGCGATTTCAAAAAGCACAACAGCAACACGTTTGAGTATGTGAAATACCATTACGACAACGGTCGTCTGTTTGTAATCTTTTGCTGGAATATTTTTTCCACGATTCTCTTCGTGCAGGAATGTCTGAAGCGTTTTGGCGAACCTGGGGATCAGTTCGTTCTGATATACCGGGAAAAAGATGAGACAGTCGCCACGCCGGAGAAAACGGAAACCGCGATCCAGGAAGAGCTTGCTCAACAGTCCAAAGAAATCCGGAATTCATTTTCTTCGATGCTACTCGAATCCAAAAATCTGATTTTTCGAGGCGCGCCCGGTACCGGCAAGTCGTATCTTGCAAGGGAAATTGCGGCGGATATTATTAGCGACGGCTATGAGGACGATTATAGTCGCCTCACGGACGACCAGAAAAAACAGGTGGAGTTTGTTCAGTTCCATCCGAGTTATGACTACTCTGATTTTGTCGAGGGACTAAGACCGAAGATAAACGACGACGGGACAATGGGGTTTGAATTACAGGACGGTATTTTCAAAAAGTTTGTCGCCCGCGCTCGGAAGAACTATGAGAACTCTCAAAAATCCACAGCAGTCGTCGAGAAAGAGGTTTCCGTTCAGGAGGCGATGACGGAATTTTTCTCGAGCATAGAGTTTGGCGTCGACGTCTTTAAGACGATTACTGGAAATGAATTCACCATTACCGGCGTGGACGAGGATCATATCCATATCTTTATTCCCGAAAACGTACTGAACAGGCTGACTCTGAGTTTGGATGAAGTTAGAAAGATGTTGGAGTCCGGGCAGAAGTTTGAGAAAATAAAGGACGTCACGACCTTTTTCGGAAAGAACTGTTTGCACAGATACTCTTATGAATTCGCTATCTACAACGCCATCCGAGAAAAGAAAGCTTCAACTTCAAGAAAAGTGGTAAAGCAAGAAGAACTGAAAAAATACATCTTTATCATCGATGAAATTAACCGCGGTGAAATATCAAAGATTTTTGGCGAACTGTTTTTTGCGATAGACCCCGGCTATCGCGGAAGAGCCGGTGAAGTCTCGACTCAGTATTCTAATTTACATTCCGATCCCGACGAAAAGTTCTATATTCCTGAAAACGTCTATATCATCGGAACGATGAACGATATCGACCGTTCTGTCGATAGTTTTGATTTTGCCATGCGTCGCCGATTCCGCTTCGTAGAGCTTAGGGCGGACGATCGTCTTGAAATGCTCGCAACATTAGAGAACGATGAACTGGAAAATGAAGCGATTAGAAGAATGACTGCGCTGAACAAAGAGATTGTTGCGGTTGAAGATTTGAATGAGAATTACCAAATCGGCGCGTCTTACTTCTTAAAGTTGAAAACGCTTGGTTTTGACCAGCTTTGGACTGACTATTTGCGACCGCTTCTCCAAGATTACATTCACGGTATGTATGATGAAGAAGGAATTATGAACCGTTTTGAAAAGGCGTACGGCTATCAGAAATCCGACCGGGACGAGGCGAATGAAGACACTCAAGATTAAGGATAATTCCCAACAGCCCAAAGAGGTCTTTTCGCACATCAAGAATCTTACAGGTAAAATCGCCGACAAGACCTTAAAGCAACTTGAGTGTGAAGGCGTCTTTGTGTTCCCGGATACAGTAAATGAGGCAGGGGATATTACGCAAGACCAGACGATCCTTCAAAGCGTTAATAACGCCTATCGTTCTAGCAATGTGATGGGGTTTCTCGGTTATGGCAATGAACGACTTATTATCGAGTCCCGCTTTTGTGGAGAGTGCGAGGATTATTTTTTTCAGTATCTTTTGGACAAGACGCTAGATTTTCCGAATATCGTCGATTTGGATTCTAACGCCAACCAGAACGACCGAATGTTCAGTTTCTTTCTGTTCCTATTCCCCCACTACCTCAAAACAGCGTTGCGAAAGGGAGTATTCAAGAAGTATATCCTACGCAGACACAACGACGGGAATCTCAAAGGAGCTATTGACGTCGCAAAACATATTAGGACGAACACCCCTTTTGTTGGAAAGATTGCATATAGCCAACGAGAGTTTTCCTATGATAACAGTCTGATGGAATTGGTACGGCATACCATAGAGTTTATCAAAAGAAAGCCCTATGGAAACAAACTACTTGTCAAAGTTAAAGACGAAGTGAAAGTTGTAGTAGACGCGACCCCAGGATATGAGCCTTGCGACCGACAGAGAATCATTGAGCAGAACAAAAAGGCTCCCGTTCGGCACGCCTACTTTCGTGAGTATCTCGCGCTACAAAGATTGTGTCTTTTGATCCTTCGGTATCAGAAACATCAAATCGGCTTTGGTATGAAGCGACTATACGGTATCCTCTTTGACGGCGCATGGTTGTGGGAGGAGTATGTCAACTTGCTTATCGGCGACGCTTTTTACCATCCGATGAACAAGGAAGGCAAAGGCGCTCAGCGCCTCTTTGACGGAAACGTGGGGCTAATCTATCCTGATTTCATCAGCCGCAACCGTGAAAAGCGTATGATTGCCGACGCAAAGTATAAGCCAATCAATAACATCGGTAATCGTGATTATTTGCAGACGCTTGCTTATATGTTCCGTTTTGACGCGAAAATCGGTTACTGTCTTTATCCCGAACAAGAGAACGCGGGGTATCAGTTATTACGGATGAACCAGGGGTCTACCTATGAGAATAACGTTGCGCCGCGCGACGATATCAGCGTTACGAAACACGGCTTGAAAATTCCGATGGACGCTCAGAATTACGCCGACTTTATCGAGAGAATAAAATTCAGCGAGCAGGAGTTCGTAAGTCTTTTTTGAACGGTTAAGCCCAGACAAGCCTAGCGTCAACCCCAGGCGGAAGGGGGTATCGAAGAGAGTCTCGTATCGCGTCCGCGAGGATGAGCTGTTAAAAGCGAATAGACATGATTGAAATCATGTCTATCCCCCAAAATGTGATCTTTACCGTCTTGCCGACAGGGTGCGAGCCGCCCTTTTTTAACGCTTGCGGCGCTTTAAGACGCCCGTTAATTTGTTGAGGTAGCGGTTCTCCTCCGGGGCCTGATCGCGCGGAGACGGGGTGGGTTCCGCCGCGCCGCGATTATTGAGGGAGAGTCGGGGACGCTTGATTGAGCCGTCGTTCGACGACGTTTGAGCGGTTGCAAAAGACGTTGGCCGAGCGATATGTTCCGGACGCGCGGTCGGTGCGTTGGAACGCGGCGTCGACTCCGCGTTTGTCGAACGTCGCGACCACGCCGCAAAGGCGGCTCGTCTGCGTTCGTTATAGGCGCATATTTCTTCGGGGGACGCTTTGTAGAGACGTCCCGCTTCATCGAGTTCCTCCATCTCTTTATACGCGGCTCTAACTAATTTCCTCGCTTCTTCCGGGGAATAGCCTTGCGCGACTCCGATAGATTCGGCGTTGTCTTTCGCTTCGTGGTCGAAATACATCGCGATCGCATAAGGATTGGTGATGACTTCCATCGCCGTTCCGTCGCAGAGAAGCCACCCGCCTTTCTGAATGACGTACGCTCGGTTGATGACGCGGAGCGTGTTCGCTATCGAATGGTCGTTGATGATGATCGAAAGACCTTCGGCAGACATCTTGCGAATTTCGCTCTGGATCGTTCTGATAGTCGGCGGGTCGCACGCGGCGAAAGGTTCGTCAAGCATGAGAACTTTCGGCTGGCGAATCAACGCGCGCGCAAATTCTAGTCGACGCCGTTCGCCGCCGGAAAGGCCTCCCGTCGCGCCGCCGGAACCGACTTTGTCTTTCCGATGTTCGATTAACTCAAAACGTTCAAGAAGGCGCGTGCAAAGTTCCATACTCTCCGCTTTACGCATACCGATGAATTCCATGACCGCGAGGAGGTTTTGTTCGACGGTTAGATCGTCGAAGGTACTGCGTTCCTGAGGCAAGTATTCCAACCCCATTTGACAGCGCTGGAACATGGGATATTTGGAGATTTCCCTTCCGTCAAGAAAGATTTTCCCTGCCGTGGCGCGTCTGAGGCCGCAGATCATGTGGAAACAGGTCGTTTTACCGGCGCCGTTAGGACCGAGAAGCCCGATGATTTCTCCCGGATAGACCTTTAGTGAAACGTCGTTGACGACAATTTTTTTCCCATACGCCTTTTTAAGCGCCTGAACCTCCAAGATAGGTTTCTTCTGGTCGTTCATAGCTCCTTCGTGCCTCGCCGGCGACTGAGCTTGGTCGTGTCTTTGTCCTAGCATAGATCTCATTCTTTTACTTCGACTAGTTGGAGAGTTCGCGTCCTGTATTCGGATCGAAGCCTGCCTTAAGGAAGGCGTTTTCGACAAATTGACGAAGAGCTTGCGGATCGTATTCTTGCGTTTCCGCCACAGTGTCTAAAATTTGGAGCGCCCCCTTGCGATAGTCGGGGGATAGAAGGTTGGGGGAGGCGAGGAGGTCGATCGGTTCCATGTCGGCGACGATCCGTTTATTTTCGAGCAAGCAGACGCGCGTCGCGGTGCAGAGCGCTTCGGAGAGCGAACGCACGGCGATGAGCGTTGCGCCCCGATCTTCGGCAAAGCGCGAGATCGCTCGGCGGAGCAATTTGCACGTTGCGGGGTCGCAGCCTTCGAACGGAGAGTCGAGGAGAAGGAGCGCCGGCGCGGAAGCGAGAACGCTGGCGAAGTCGAGACGCCGCCGCTCGCCGCCGGAGAGCCCGCCGAATTCTCCGACGGAACGATCTTCCAAATACGTCAGATTGAAGAGTTTTAACGCTTCGTCGCAAATTGCAAGTCGTTCTTCGCGCGAGAAATCTCGAACGCAAGTCGCTTGGTAGACGCGAGATCGAACCGTCGTTTTCTTCAGATTGAAACGCGATAAGAAGGCCTGTAAGCGCCCTTGAGAAGGATTCCAGGGCAATCTGCTGATTCCCGCCTTGAAACGTTCCGCCGCCGTGGAAATTGAGACGTTGACTCCATTCAAATAGACTTGCCCCGGCGTTTTCTCCGTTTCGCCCGCGATTTGATCGACGATCTGTGTTTTTCCAGAACCCGCTTCTCCTAAGAGAGCGACGATCTCTCCTGGATAAATTTGCAAGGCTCCGCTTGATCGATCCGGCGTCTTATAAAGCCCGGCGCGTTCAAAACGGAGCACTGGGGTCGTCGTTTGTTGTTCCGAAGCCGACGCGACGTTAATCGACATAAAATCCTCCTTCGTTTCCTTATTGGGAAAAAGAGAGTTGTTCGACGTTAGCGGGCGTTTTCGTTCTCATCCTGCGTCGTTAGCAACTTGTAGAAGCACCACGTCATGAGTCCGATGACAATAGCCAAAGAAGTCGTCATGCTGATCCAACCGCCTAAAGTCATAGAAAGCTCCTTTCTTAAAACAACGGTATTTTATTCATGAGTCTCATAAGACGCAATAGCGCTAGTCTTGCGTTACGGCGTTTGGGTCTTCGTCAATGGGCTTGAGCGCGGTTTTTGACCAACGCCTCATCGTCATTATGGAGAGGACGAAGAGTAATACGAGGAGAATTGCGAAGAATCCCAGCGATAACTGCGCGACCTGGTCGGCGCGCACCGCTTCTATTCTTGCGCCTAGGTTTTTGAACATCCAAAAGATCGCAATGAGCAATAGGTAGGGGAAGGAAACATATTTAACGACGTTCGCTAAGAAGCAGGGGGGAGCGATCTTTGCGCCGAGCGCGATCTCTTCGCGCATCTTGACGCTACCCCAAACGTAGGCGGCGAGGCCCGTCTGGAAGATGGCGAAGAAGAATGGCGCGAAGTTGGCGAGCCAGAAATCGAAAGCGTCGAGCGCCGCGAGGTTTTTCGTAAACCACACGACAATCGCCGAGCCGATAAGATTGACGCCCGCCGCAAGAATGACGCTGAGCCCGCGTTTCGTTTGCAACGACTCCTGAAATAAAACGACCGTCGGCTGAACGAGGGACATCGAGCTGGTGACGGATGCAAAAAAGAGGAGGAAAAAGAAGACGAAGCCGCAGAACTGCCCAAGAGGCATCAGTCCGAATACGTTGGGAAGAACGACAAAACCGAGGGTAAAGGACGAGGAAAAACCGTCGGCTGCGCGCGCTCCTAGGAACATAATCGCGGTCGGAATCACCATCAAACCGGCGAGAACGACTTCGCAGAATTCGTTCATCGTCGTCGACGTGAGACTCGAAAGCGCGATATCGTCTTTCGGTCTTACATAGCTTGCATACGTGCAAATGGCGCAAAGACATAGCGAGACCGTATAGAAGATTTGCGCGGTCGCCGCCAACCATGTTTCTGGATTTAGAAGGGTCGTCCAAACGTTCGTGCGCCCAATCAGATTGCCTGACTCGTCGACAATTTCGCGCGTCGGATTCCACATGAACCCCAAACCGTCGAGGAAACTTTGACCCGGCTCCCCCGTGGGGTTCCCGAGGGTAACGACGCGGATAATCATAATGACCGCGCAGAGGAGAATGAGAGGCGCCGCGCGTTTGCTGAATTTTTCAATTCCTTTGGAAACGCCGCGATAGATCAAAAGGAAGTTGAGAAGCGTGCAAAACGCCGTGACGCACAGAAGAGGAATCCCGGCGCCGTTAAAGAGGGAGCCGTTGGCGTGAAGACCGACCGAATTGGCGAAGAGGTTTTCGTATTCCGCGGCGTTGTTATACGAAAGTCCAATGACGCCGCTGGGATCGAGGGAGAAGCCTAGCCCGATCGGTTCGAGTACCCCGCCGAGATATTTGAGCGCGTATAAAAGGCACCACGACTCGACGAAAATATAGTACATGTTGATCACGAAAGGCACGATAACGCTCAAGCCGCCGACGACGCCCCAAATCTTCTTTCCCCCGCTCGCGGCGTAATACATCCCCAACGGCGAATGAAAACCGTGCCGACCGGCGTATCGTCCGAGCGCCCATTCGCTCATCGACACCGGAATCGCGATCAGAAGGAGCGAGATCATATAGGGAATCATAAACGCTCCGCCCCCGTAATTCACCGCTTGCCCTGGAAATCTTAGAAAATTCCCGAGACCGACGGCGCTCCCGGCTACCGCAAGAATAACTCCAAGTTGCGAACCCCAATGTTCGGTCGAGTTGTGATTTTTCACCATTGCCTTCCTTTCTTGAGGCTGTTTTTACGCTTGAGGTTGATTGTTACTGTTTAGTCCTAGCGATTCGAGTCGCGTCCAGCGTTTCATGGAAACGAATCCTAAGAGGAGAATAGCCGCCAAAACGGAGAGCATGAAGAGGACGGAGAGTTTAGGAACGAATTGCGTTGCGATTTGTTCTACGCGATCCGCCATGTTCTTCCACGCCCAAAATCCGAAGACTAGAAGGAGGTAGGGAAAGGTGACGTATTTCAAGAATCCTCCTAGCCGCTTCGGAGGATTGATTCTCGCGCCGCGTTTGAGCTCGGTCATAAGGGACGCGTTGCCCCATACGAAGACGATGACGCAGGTTTGAAGGGCGCCCCCCATGAACGGCATGAGGTTAGCGACCCAGAAGTCAAAGACGTCGAGAGCCATCAGGTCTTTCGTGAACCAGCTGACGATCGCCGTGCCGACGAGATTGATCGACGAGACGACGACGGCGCTTTGTTTTCGACTCCACTGAAGCGAATCTTGGAAGAGCGCGACGGCGGGCTGCACCATCGAAACAGAACTTGTGATCGCGGCAAGGAAGAGGAGCGTGAAGAGAACAAATCCGCACAGCTGACCCATCGGCATCAACCCGAAGACGTTCGGCAGGACGTTGAAGCCAAGCGCAAAGGAGGAACCGACGCTCTTACTTGCGGCGGCGCCAAGAAACATGATAGCCGGCGGGACGGTCATAAGTCCGCCGAGAACGACTTCGCAGAACTCGTTCGTCGCCACGGCGGAGACGCTCGACAGCGCGACGTCTCCTCGCGACTTAACGTAACTTGCGTAGGTGCAGATCGCGCCGAAGCAGATCGACGTGGAGAAGAAGATCTGCGCCGTGGCTGCGAGCCATACCTCGGGGTTGAAGAGGGATTGCGCTAGAGTCGCGCGACCGACGACTTCCCCCGAGGCGTTCACTATTTCGCGCGTTGGATTCCACATGAACCCGAGACCGTCGAGGAAGCTCTGTCCAGGCGTACCCGTCGGGTTGCCGAGCGTGACGACGCGGATAATGACGGCGACGGCGCACAGAAGAATAAGGGGCGCGACGGCTTTGCAGAATCTCTCGATCCCTTTCGAGACGCCTTTATAGATTAGGAAGAAATTCATCGCCGCGCACGCGAGGGTCGTCCAAAGAATTGCGCGCGCCCCGGAGCCAAAGAGGGAGCCGTCTTGACCGACCCCGACAAGTCGTCCGAAAAATTCTTCGTAACCGCTTGTCGACTCGAATTTCAAACCGGGGGCAACGTCGCTAAAGAGCGAAAATCCAAGACCGACATGTTGAAGCAAACCGCCTAAATATTGCGCCGCATACGCGAGACACCACGCCTCGATTACGATGTAGTACATAGCGATCACGAAGGGGGAGAAGGTGTTGAGACATCCCGCAAATCCCCATCGAATTTTACGTCCTCCCGCGACGTAGAGCGCGCCTAACGGAGAGTGAAACCCCATTCTTCCGGCATAGCGACCGAGCGCCCATTCGCTCATCGCAAGAGGAATAGCGATCACAAAGAGCGCGATCACGTAGGGGATCATAAAGGCGCCGCCGCCGTGAAGGGCTACTTGCCCTGGGAATCTTAAAAAATTTCCCAACCCGACGGCGCTTCCCGCCACCGCCAAAATAGCTCCTAAAGAGGCTCCCCAATTTTCTTGCGCGTTTTTGCTAGGCATCTGCCAGTCTTTCTATTTGTCCGCGTCGATTGCGTCAACAGTCTTTTTGAGGACGCGGCGTCGTCGTCGAATGATTTGAACTATCGTTTAAGGCGTCTTTTGAGCGCGTAAAACGCGTTTTGCGCAAAAGACGGAAGAAGGTACATGTGATCGTTGAGCCAGGAACTGATTTTGAGACGCTTGGACGGCGCGCGCGGAGGGAATAACTCTTCCGCGCAACGGTTCCAATCGTGATGCGATTCTTCCCAGAGCTTCCAAAAGTCGTCCGATCGCTTCGCGCGTCTCGACGGACGCCTCAAACAAGCGTTTCCTTCAACTCCTTCCGTCAGGGAAGTCGGAACCAAAACGCAGGAATCGGCGAGCGATTCGATCGCCGCGAGTCCTTTTTTCGTATTTCCCATGAGCATACTAATACCCTGGTTGGTGTTCCGGTATTTATACTTTCTGGAAACGTATCCCCAGTAGTCGGAGACGGTTATATCGGAAGGCCTATTGAGATTCGCGTGTCGGCATGAGTAACACGCCTCGTTGAGGACGTAATTCTGAGTAAAGGCGATGAGATACGGGTCGGAATAAAAAGACGCATAGTGCGTCGAACCGTCTTCGCACTGAATCTCCGACGCGGAGGCTCCCCAGCCGTGTTGTTTTACTCGGAAACGATATGACTTCACCGGAGATTTCAGACGCTGAGGGAGGTAGTCCTTGACGTAGCTCTGGAAGATCCCGGGAGACGGAGTTCCGTGACATACGAAATCCATCGTCAATAGGGAGTCGTACTCCTTTCCTAGGTAATTACGAAGCGCGGCGCATTGACACGGAGTCCCCGTGAAGAAGACCCTTTTACCTGCGCCAAGGGCCTCCTTGATTAGAGGATACGCCGCGGACGCGTCGCTTTGGAGGTACTTTGATCCAAAGCAAGGGTCAAGTTCCTCTTCCGCCGAGACGCAAACGTGACGCGCGACAAAATCGGAGTCGAGAACGACTCCCCAAACTTCGCCGCCTTGTTTCAGAATACGAACCGCAAGTTCGCGAAAGATTCCGCCGGAGGTCGCGCGTAGGCGCTGCGCGTCGTTCGTCGTCCACGCGGCGTAGACTTTTTTCGCGACGTCGCCCGTCGGAGGAAGAACACGACCGGGACAGACGCGTTCGCAACGTCCGCACTTTTGGCACTTGCCCGAATCGACTTGCGGAACGAGAAATCCTCTCTCGTCTTGAGTGAAGAGAATCGCGCCAAACGCGCAAACGCTAACGCAGACTCCGCACCCCGTACAGTCCTTACGTTCGCATGGAATCATAACAGGCTCCCTTATCTCTCGACGGCGAGGCGCAGACGGCCCTTTTAGCGACGCCTCGCGCGGTTCGTTACCAATTTAATTCGGACGCTTCCTCCCAGTGTTCGTAGAGCTGTTTGATCGCGTCTTCTTCCGCGCGTATCTCTTCCTGCAAATTCTTCATCTTAGCGCCGTCGCGAAGATTTTCCGGTTTGAGAATATCTTCGTTGAGGGACTGAAGCCGCGTTTCGCGAATGAATATCTCGTCCTCAATATCCGCGACTTTTCGGAAGGGAAACTTGCGTTTGCGTTTCTCTTGCTTGGGTTTTGCGGGGCGTCCTTGCGACGATTTGAAGTTCTGTTCGGCGTACTTGGAAGGATCGCCCTGTTTATAACTGGCGACGCCGTTTGATTTGTTCTTCGCGTCGGGATCGTCGAGACCTTTGACGGGCCCCTGATTCTTGCCTTTGACCTTTACGGGGGCCTGCGGCGCGGGTGCAGTCGTCTTGTTTTTGCGTTTGGGAGAGGTCTTTTCGAGGGACGAACGACGCGACATATCCGAGTTCGCTTTGACGGGCCCGCGCGTCGTCTTTTCGGGAACGAAGGGTTCGTCAAGGGCGTTCGGAAGGAACGGATCGGCGATGAGTCCCTTTGAGACCATATGTCGGAACGTGGAATAATTTCCGTCGATGATTTGGTACGTTGCGTTCGGCTGAACGACCAGGAGCTTTGTGGCGACTTGGTCGACGAAATAACGGTCGTGGCTGATGAAGAGGACGCTTCCGTCGAATTCGTTGATCGCCTTTTCGAGCGCTTCGCGCGCCCATAGGTCGAGATGGTTCGTCGGCTCGTCGAGGATCAGGACGTTTGGATCGTCGGCGGCGAGTTTAGCGAGCGCGGCGCGGCAACGTTGGCCGCCGCTCAGATTGCAGACTTTTAGAAGCTGCTGGTCGCCGGAAAGTCCGAACGCGCCGAGTAACTTGCGGCGCTGAAGATCTTCAAAGACCTTCTTCTTTGTGGGACGCACCGCGTCGACGACGGCGATTTGATCGTCGACGACTCGCAATTGCTGATCGAAATATCCGACTTCCACGCCTTGGCCAAAACGCACCTCTCCCGAGTCTGGCGTCTCTTGTCCGAGGAGACATCGCAGGAACGTCGTTTTACCGCAGCCGTTAGGGCCGAGAATCGCCCAACGTTCGCCGCGCTGAATATCAAACGAGTAATTCTTAAAAAGGGTGCGCTCCCCGTAACCTTTCGTGAGCCCTTCGATACGGAAGACGATATCGCCGGTGCGCGACGCCGGGGGGAAGGCCATCGGGGCGGCGGTGACGTTGCGCGGGAGCGTCGGGGGATCCGCTTCGAGACGTTCGAGCTTCTTACGACGGTCTTCCGCCTGCGCCGCCTTCATTCCGTAATGATTGCGACGAATAAAGTCTTTCGCCTTCTCGACCTCTTCCACCCACTTTTCGTAAGTCTTCGTTTGGACGGCGAGACGCTCGGCTTTGAGCGTTTGATATTTCGTGAAGTTCCCCGGATAATCGTCGATCGTTCCGGCGTACAACTCGAATGTGCGATTTGTCACACGATCGAGGAAATACCGATCGTGGCTGACGAGAATGACGGCGGCGTTTGTCGTCTTCAAAAAGTCTTCAAGCCATTCGGTAGCGGCGAGATCGAGGTGGTTGGACGGTTCGTCGAGGAGCATAATATCGGGCTCTTCTAGAAGCAACTTGGCGAGCCCGAGACGGTTAAGTTCGCCGCCGCTTAGAGACGCGACCGACTTGCTCATGTCTTCGTCGCGGAAGCCGACGCCGTGAAGAATTCGTTCGACGCGGTACTCTATATTATACGCGTCTTTTCGCATTAGTTCTTCGTGGAGTCGATCGTAGCGCCGCGAGAGACGCTCGCGCTCTTCTTCGGAAATCGCCGGATCCGCAATCTTCATGGCGATTTCCTCCGATTCCTTCAACGCCTGATGGAGCGCGTCGAGCGCATGACGTCCCGCTTCGAGAACGGTGACGCTCGCGTCGACCTTCGGACGCTGTTCAAGGTAGCCGATCGTCGTCGATCCGACGAGCTCGATCTGCCCGCGTTCGGTTTCTTCGCGACCAGTGAGAATATTCAATAGAGTCGTCTTACCGCAGCCGTTGGGGCCAACGAGGCCGATTTTGTCCCCGTCGCGAACTTGGAACGTCACGTCCACCAGCACGGGATCAGGTCCGAAGTGTTTGCGAAGATGTTCAACGTTGAGTATGACGGCCATGGAATCTCCATATGAAAAATATTAACAAAAGCGCGAAAACCTCTTGGCTTTGCGCGCGGTCTCTTACGAACGATCCATAACATTTTATCATAATTAATATACTGGACAAGCGGATAGGGTATCTCGACCGTAAACGCGTATTGTGAAAAAACTCGCTTGTTTTTTGGGAAAAAATAGATTAAAGTACGACCATTGAACGTTAGGCGTCTTTTGTCGAGTAAGAATGACGCCGTCCAGACGCATATTAATGAGAACGAGGGTAAGCCGCAGATGACGATTGAAAGCGCAGCGCAATCGGGTTCAAGGTTGAAGATTAGCGAGTCGACGAGAGTGAACGTCGCCGTCGAGGGCTCTTTAGCGCTCCGACGATTTGACGCGCCGCGCGAGTGGACGTCGAACGACGTCGACGCTTTAGCCTTCGCGAAAAGCGTTTTGCGTTCGGAGAGCGAGGCGATTATGGCGCAGGAGTCGCGTCTCGACGCGCGTTTTTGCGAAGCGGTTTCCTTGATTGTCGAATGTCGCGGTTGCGTTGTGACGACAGGAATGGGAAAAGCGGGATTGATCGCGCGCAAAACGTCGGCGACGCTATCCTCAACGGGGTCTCCGAGCCATTTCGTTCATCCTGGCGAAGCGTTTCATGGCGACTTGGGGTCGATTCGTTCGTGCGACGTCGTGTTGGCGTATTCTAATAGCGGAGAGACGGAGGAGGTGAAGCGTCTTCTTGGTCCGATATCGAAGACAGGAGCGCCAATCATAGCGATCGTGTCGACAGCGTCGAGTTCCCTCGGACGCGCAGCGACGGTGGCGCTGGAGCTGGGTAAGATAGACGAGGCGGATTCTTTAGGATTAGCGCCGAGTTCGAGCGCCGCCGCGATGTTGGCTCTCGGCGACGCTTTGGCGTTAGCGGCGAGCCGCGAAAGGGGCTTCCGCGCGGAGGACTTCGCGCAGTTTCATCCGGGCGGCGCGTTGGGGAGACGCTTGAGTCGCGTTCGCGAGCTGATGCGTCCTCTCTCTTTGTGCCGCGTCGCTTCGGAAACGTCGACGGTTCGCGAGGTCTTCGCCGCGTGTCGCAAACCTGGTCGACGCACGGGGGCCGTGCTTCTGGTCGACACGTGCGGAAGATTGAGCGGAGTCTTTACGGACAGCGATTTAGCGCGCTTATTTGAGACGCGTCGCGAAGACGCGTTTGATCGTCCGATTTGCGAAGTGATGACGCGCAATCCTTTGACGACGCGCGCCGACGCGATGGCCAGCGAAGCGATTACGATCCTTTCGGAACGAAAGATTAGCGAACTTCCCGCGCTAGACAAAGACGGAAAACCCGTCGGTATGCTTGACGTCACCGACCTTGTGGGATTTGTTCCAGAAGAAGAGCAAAAAAGATAGAGATTCAAAGAGAAGATTTCGTAAGAAAATGGGCTGTGTTGGATTCGAACCAGCGACCTTCTGGGTGTAAACCAGACGCTCTAACCAAACTGAGCTAACAGCCCTTTTACAACGTAGCTGAGAACCACATTTTTTAGAATTATACACGCAAGCGCCGACGCGTCAAGACGCGGCGCTTTTTGTTATGTGGAAAAACTCGCGTCGTCTTAGCGGCGCAGGAGCTGGGATATATGATCTATGGCGAGATAGCGTTCTTGACCGGCGCTCTTGACGGCGGACGATGGGCGAGAAATATGGGGATCGGGTTGACGTTGACCCTGGGGGTCTTGGTCTTTGCCGTGTGGCAGTTTCGCGTTTATTGGCGCCGATACCGAAATGTGGACTCCGTCGCGTCGACGCGCGAAGGGCGGTTTTATCGGAGTCAGGCGCGAAGGAGGTTGCAGATCGCGGCGCTCGCGGGAGTCGTCGGGTTCCTTATGCTCGCAGGGATGACGATTCCCGCAGGATACTGGCCGCGGCTTTTCGCTTTTTCTTGGATCGGCGTCGTTCTTTTCGGCGCGTGGACGATCGCGCTGGCGATCGCCGACGTCGTGGCTATTTGGTTCTTCTTTGAAGAGGATCGCCAAGAACACGCGGCTCAGAGCGTCGCCTTGCGATACAAGATGGAAAAATTCCAGGAGGAAAGTCTCCGCGCGTGCGAGGAGGCCGTGAAGAAGGCGCAAGCAGAAGAAAAAGTGCGCGAAGAGAGGAAGTGATTATGGCGTCAATGCCGTCGAGTTTTGTTTTGAGATTCCGTTTTCCGTGCGCGCGCGTCGAAAATCTAGCGCTTGACAAGATCGTTCCCGAACTTCTTGACGAAAAGTACAGCGTGCCCGTATGGTACAATGCGGAACGTTTCAACGCATGGAGAACGCGCGACGGAGCTGTTCCTGAAGCCGCCCCGCGCGGATCGAAAAACGAGAAACTCTTCGATTTTAGGATCGGATGGGCAGACGAAGCGCTCTGCATGACCGTCGTCGTTACGGGAAAGAAAGAACAACCTTTCTGGAGGCTTTCAGAACTGGACGACGCGGACGTTTTGAGAATCTGCTTTGACACGCGCGACCTTCGCGTCTCGCGGCGCGCGAATCGCTATTGCTGCAAATTTGCATTCTATCCTTTTATTGGAGATTCGGAGAAAAAAGCGAAACCCTTCGCGCAGTGGATCCCGATTGCGCGCGCTAAAGAGGCCGCGAATCCCGTCGACGTCAAGACGATAGCCATGGCGTCGAAACGTCGCAAAGACGGGTACGCCATGTCCGTCGTTATTCCCGCCGCCTCTCTGGAGGGTTTTCATCCGATTTCTTTCAATCGATTTGGAATGCATTACGCCGCGCGCGATTCCGAGCACGGCGTTTTCGCGCTCCAACATCACGACCCGATCCCATATGAGGACGATCCGAGTTTGTGGAGCTCCTTTGAAATGGAGGGCGCTCTTACCGTCTGAAAACGATCATCCTTGAGTCGCGTCTATCCCTTGCTCTCCAAGCTTACGTTTGGCGACAAGGTTGACGTCGGTGAGAAGATCAACGCGATCGAACTGCTCCGCGACCGCGGGGGAGTGCGTGACGAGAATGAGCGCAACGTTTTCTTCGCGGCACGTGTTGCGCAACATGTCGACGACGATCTGCTGATTGCCGACGTCGACGTTCGCAGTCGGTTCGTCCGCCAACACGAGTTTCGGCTTATTAGCGAGCGCGCGCGCGACGGAGACGCGTTGTTGTTCGCCGACGCTCATTTGGCTCGGTTTATGGTGAAGGCGCGCGCCCAATCCGACGCGTTCCAGAAGTTCGACCGCGCGTTTTTTATCATGTCCGCGCCCCGCGAACGCCATCCCGAGCTGGACGTTTTCAAGCGCCGTGAAACCCGGAAGGAGATTAAACGTCTGGAAAACGTAACCGATGCGTCTCGCGCGGAATTGGTCGCGTTCGGATTCCGTTAAGAGAGGCGTGTCCCAACCGTCGATGAGCACGTGTCCTGACGTCGGACGAAGAATACCCGCGATAATATGGAGCAACGTCGTCTTACCGCACCCGGAAGGGCCAATAACGACGACCTGTTCGCCTTCGTCGACGCTCCAGTGAGGAACGTCGAGAATCGGGAGTTCCGCTCCGCTCGGCTCTTGATATGATTTCTTCAGGTTTTTTAACTCTAACATCTGCGCCAAGTCTCCATTTCTCTAACGTCGGCGTTTCCTTTGTCCTAGACTGACCGCCAGGACGCGCGTCAAGAAACATTCCAAAACATTCTAATAGATTCCGCGTCTTCTTTCAAGCGACCCGGCGCGACCCAATCGTCAAGGATTTTACAAAAGTTTATTATCATTTTGGACGATTCTTTTTTTAATTACCTATTTTTTCTATATTCTGTATAATTTGTTTTTTGAACTATAGAAAAAAGCGGAATTTTTAACGCATACTGTGAAACTTAACGAGTTTCGTTGCGTCAAAGGGGAAGTTATGAGTTTTATTAACAAGAGACGTTGATAAAACAGTTTAGAAAAAAGATGTGCTTTATGTGTTGGTTTTGATATTGGGTAAAGCTCGTTTATTTGGTAAAATATAAAAGCTTTAACCTTGTTGTGAAAAATTCCTAACAACGCGTAGGCGTCGAGGATTGGGACGCTTGTTCGACGGTTTGATTGGATAGATAGAGAAATTACAGAAAAAGGAATAGTCATGAAGATTTCTTCTAAGCTCCGTAACATTCTTTCGCGCGAGAGACGTAAGGAAGAGGCTCGGCGCAAGGCGCAGAGAGAATTATGCCGTCAACGAATTTTTGAAGCTCTTGAACCCCGACAGATGCTCGACGCCGCGCTTTATGAAACGCTTCCCGACGTCATTACGCTTCCGTCGACGGACAACACTTGGCACTACGCTATTGAGGGAAAGAATTTTGATTTTGTCGACACGAGTTCCGTCGACGGTTTGACCGCGTCTTTTCCTCAGGGATCTCAAGTCTCGATGACGATAGTTCAGACGTCGACGAACGGCGCGGTCTCCACGCTTGGTGAAGTCGTGATTCAGCTCTTCCAATCGGAGGGCGAGGCGCCGAATTCGTCGAGTCACTTCCTCGAACTTGTGGCGAGCGACTATTACGAAGGTCTGAGTCTTCACCGTATCATGCCCGGCTTTATGTTCCAAGGCGGCTCGCCTAATGGGGACGGCGTCGGCGGATCGGGATTGTCGATCGCCGACGAACATAGCGACGTCTTGACGCATAGTCGACGCGGTACCGTCGCTTACGCCAACAGCGGGCCGAATACGAGCGACGCGCAGTTCTATATCACCTTTGACGCGACCGATTGGCTTGACGGCGGCTACAATGTCTTCGGATACGTCGTGGACGGTTACGACGTGATCGAGACGCTCGAGAACGCGGAAATTACGCACAATAACCGCGGCGAACTTTCGGTTCCCATCGATTCGTTTACGCTAAAAGACGTTCATGTCGTCGCCGATTCGTCGCAAACTCAAGGCGTGTTGCGTCTGACGACGGACGACTCCAAGGGCGGAAAAACCGTCCTCTCCTTCACAAGCGAGAACGCCGATGGAGAACAGGAACTCCAGAGTACGACGGTTTACGTCGGCGAGAAAGGCTTTACCGACTATATTAACGACGCCCTGGCGCAGTACGATTTCAATTTGACTGCGGGCGAGTCTCTCGAAATTAATCTCCCAACCGAGTTTGCCGAATCGGAAATTACCTATTCTATAACGGCGGACGCCGACGCCGAGCGTTATGAAATCGTCGCCGATGAAAACAATTCCGGACGTTTTACTATCAAGACGGACAAGGCGGGCGCGCAGTATCTCAAGTTGACCGTAACCGCCAGCGTCAAGTCTCTCGAAATGAAGACGACGACCGAGACGGACGTTTTCGTCGCGCCCGTCGCGCCTGGCGTCGAATTGCTTGGCTATCCAGCGGGCTCTTACGGCGAGTTGTTCTTTATTGGTTCAAGCTTCAAGGAGGGGGAAATTCAGGTTTCCGTTGAGGCGTACGAGGTCAACGACGCGATTACCTTCAGTAAGGATTTCGTCGTCATGATCGACGGAGTGGAGTATATCTATTCGATTAAATCGCACACTTACGATTCCGAAACTGGCTTGGCAAGCTATACGCTGACTCTCGGAATGGACGAAGAGCTTGCGGAAGGGGAACACGAGCTGTCGATTCAGCAAGTTTTGTCCCTCGACAAGGTTATCTCGCACGATCCTCTCAAGAGCGAAGTCTCGACCTTCAACTTCTTCTACGATCCCGAAGAGTTGGAATTGGCGGACGCGCCCGATCAGATCACCGCGTATGCGGGCGTCGACGATTCTTACCAGTTTGTCTCAAACAAGACGAACGAAGACGGAACGCAGCGCGCGGACGTTCAGTACGCCTTCAAAGAAGGTTCCAAAGTTCCCTCGTTCTTAACCCTTTCCGCCGACGGTAAGTTGACATGGAACGCGGCCGCAGGAGACGCCGGAACGTACGAGATTGAAATTGAAGCGACAGACGCTACCGGCCATGTCGTTGTACATCCCTTAGTCTTCAATATCGCGGGCAAGCCGCTCTTTGCCGACTTTGTTGAGAATACGGCGAAGACGGGAACGGAATATAAGGGACAGATCACCGCGAACGATTCCGCCGATCCGACGATCAAGATGAAATATGAGATTGTCGGAGAAGACTGCCTTATCGCGATCGATTCCGAAACGGGCGTTTTGTCTTGGGAGATTCCGAGCGATTATCTCGATTCTTTGGTCAAGTCGCAGAACTATCGATTTGTGGTGAAGGCGACGGAGCTCGTGGAGGACGAAGAGGGCAATCTCGTTGACGGCGCCAGCGTCGAGCAGGAATTTACCCTTGAAGTCTTCAACGAAACGTACGTCGAAGACGTCAACTATCTCCCGATGTGGAACGATTTCGACAAACAGACCTTCAAGGCGGGCGAAACTTTTGAGTTTGACGCGTCCGCTTCCTTCGGTTCCGAGGTCGCGGGCGTGGAATACTCCCTTTCTGGGGACGCCCTTCCGTCGGGAATTACGATCGACTCCAACGGTCAGATCGCCTGGTCTCCCGCCGAGGATTTCTTCCAGAGTACCGACACGTACTCCAAGACTTTTGTCGTTAAGATCAGCGCCCGCGCGATTCTTGGCGAAGGCGAGAATACGACCGATTACGGCGATTATGGAACGGTTGAACTCGAAATTGAATTGCTCAACCCGAATTATGTCGACGCCGAGCCGGTAATCGGCGATATCGACGTCATCGACGCTGTGACCGGGGAAACGTTCGAAACGGTGATTAAGGCGACCGATCCTAATAACCTCGCAGATCGTATTAGTTTCACCCTCAAGGGAGAGAACCTCCCCGAAGGTCTCTCCATCGACGCCGAGACTGGCCGACTCATTTGGAATATTCCCGAGGATTACCTCGATAGCAACGTTCTCTATCAGATTTATCTCGTCACCGTAGTTGCGACCGAGCAGTATATCGACGGGGACGGGTACTATGAAGACGGTCTCTCTTCCGAGAGAACTTTCGCGATCTATATCGACAACGGCTTCTATGATAAAGACGAAGCGATCGTTCCCGTCTGGGAAGAATATCCTGGCAAAACGATCATGGCGGGGGACGACCTCGTCTATCAAGTCGTCGCGACGGCGAAGGGCGCCGAAGGCGTCGTCTACGCTCTTACCGGAGATTATCCGGACGATATGAAGATTGACGAAGACGGTACGATTCGCTGGTCTTGCCCGGAGAACTTCTTCTCCAACACCGAAGAATATTCGCGCGAGATCGAACTCCATATCGTCGCGAGCGCGATCTTGAAGAAGACGGACGTCACGACCGATTTCGGCGATTCCGCGTCCACCACGATCCTTCTCACCGTCTTGAATCCTGATTTCGAAGACGCCGAACCTGTCTTCAATAACGTCGGCGTGATCGACGCGACGACGGGCAAACCTCTCGACACGACGATCGTCGCAAAAGACCCGAACAATATGGCGGATCGCATCGTCTACGAGATCGTCGGCGACGAGCTCCCCAAGGGGCTTGCGATCGACGCGACGACCGGTCGCCTCACCTGGGATGTTCCGAAGGATCTCCTTGAATCGAACGTCAAGGCGCAAAAGATCACGATCGTTGTGAAGGCGACGGAACAGTACCTTGGCGACGACGGCAAACATTACACGGACGGTCTTGACGCGACGCGCGAAATTACGATCCTCGTCGCAAACTCCGCCTACGACGAATCCAAAGGAGTTCCTCCCGTTTGGGGCGAACTCGAGGAGGAAACGGTAGAAGCGGGCAAAACCTTCGAAACGACCGTGAAGGCGGAAACGCCTAAGGGCGCCGAGGGCGTCGAATACTCCCTGGGAAACAAAGCCCCAGAGGGAATGACGATCGATCCCGAAACGGGCAAAATCACGTGGAAGGTTCCCGCCGATTACTTCGACGGCGACACAAAGACCGAGTCGAAGTCGATTAAGATTACAATTAATGCTCAGTCGATTTTGGAAACGGGAGACTCGTCGGTAACTTACGGCGAAAGCGCGTCGACGACTCTCGTTTTGAAGATCGTCAACCCCGACTATGTCGATGAAGCTCCGGTCTTTAAAGACGTCGACGATCTCGTCGTGGAGACGGGCGATACGCTCGAATTTGAAGCGATCGCTAAAGATAACATTGGCGACGCCGACAGAATCGTTTACGAGATTGTGAACGGCGATCTTCCCAAAGGGATCGCGATCAACAAAGAAACTGGCAAGGTCGTCTGGAACGTGTCGAAAGATTATCTTGCGTCCAATGTGAGCGAGCAGGTTTACGGGCTCGTTATCAAGGCGACGAAGCAGTTTTTGCAAGAGGACGGCTCTTACGTCGACGGCCCCTCTTCTCAGAAGACCTTCGAGATTACGGTAATCAATAAAGCGTCCGATCCAGAAGAGCTTGAAGCGCCGACGATCGCGGAAATTCCCGATCAGTTTGTCGAAGCGGGCAAGACGTTGACCTTCACCGTGAAAGCGGAGTTGCCGGAAGGCGCCGACGCGGAGGGCGTGCGCTACTTCTTCGCCGAAGACTTCGACGTTCCCGAAGGGATGACGATCGACTCCAAGACTGGTGTCGTGACGTGGAAAGTTCCCGCCGATTACTTCGAGGACGCGGACGCCGACGTGACGAAGATCGAAATCAAAGTCGAGATTCAGGTCAAAACGGTCGTTGAAACGGGAGACGATTATATCAACTACGGAGGAGCTGCGACGGCGACGGCGGTTGTTTACGTTGCGCGCCCGACCGAGGATCCGACGTACGACGACTGGGACGCCTGGTATGAAGCGTGGGTTGACGCGACGGAAGAACGCTATCAGTCAAATACGAAGCATCTGCGCGATTATCTCGACGCGTACCTGTCCGCAGTGGAAGAACGCGACGCAACCTTTGCGCGCGCCGCTGAAGAGTATCTCCGCGGACATTCGAGCTTCTCGAAGTTGATTCAAAATCGTAAAGACGCGCAGAATGCCTTTGAAGACGTAGTCGCTCAAGCGCGCAAAGAGCTTTCCGAGAAAGATTCTCAGACGGCGGACGATTACCTGACCGTTCTCGAAGAATTGACCAAAGAGTTTGAACGCCTTGTTAAAGAAGGAAAGGCTCCGAGCGACGCGCAAGAGCTTAAAGACGCCGCGTTGGCCAAGGCGTCTAACTCCAACGCGTCCTCCGACTCGTCGAACTTCTATCTAAGCAATAAAGCGACGGGCGCGAGCGTTGCGACCGATCTGACGAGCATTTTGAAGATGTGGCGCGCCGGTTACTCGAAAGCTTCAATCCTCGACGCTATTTATTCCGATCCGTCCTTTGGCGAGGATGAGATCGCGGACGACTCGGCGCCGAAATTTGAAGACGTTAAGACGGTGACCGGTTCGACGAACGAAACTTTGGGGACGACCGTCAAAGCGACCGATCCTGATTCTGAATCGGAGAGGATCGTCTACTCTCTCGAAGGGGACAACCTTCCCGACGGACTCTCGATCGACTCTAAAACGGGCAAAATCACCTGGAAGGTTCCAGCGAATTATCTCGCTTCGAGCGTGAACTATCAAAAGTACGTTTTGACCGTTAAGGCGACGGAGCAATACCTAAGCGCGGACGGCAAATCATACTACGACGGCAAATCGGCGACGAAAGACGTGACGTTCGTGATTTCGAACGCCAAGTACGACAAGAAAGAGGGGCTCGCTCCAACCTTCGACAAACTCGACGGCGTCTCGGTGAAGGCGGGGGAAACCCTCGAAACGACCGTTAAGGCGACGGCGCCCAAGGGAGCGATCGGCGTTCAGTATTCCCTCGATAGTAAAGCCCCTTCCGGAATGAAGATCGACTTGACGACGGGTAAGATCACCTGGGCTGTTGCGAAGGATTATTTTAAAAACGACACGAAGTCCATGTCGGCGACTATCAAAGTCACAGTGAACGCGGAAACGATTATCTCGTCTAAGAACGGCGCCACGAACTTTGGCGACACGGTCTCTCAGACCTTGGAGGTTACGATTTCCAATCCTAATTACAAGGATAGCGCGCCCGCCTTTGATAAAATCAACGCCATCGAGGCGACGACTGGCAAGACGCTCGAAACGACTATCAAGGCGAAGGATCCGAACGGTTTGGCTGACCGCGTCGTCTATGAGTTCGCCGGCGACGATATTCCCGACGGTTTGAAGATCGATTCCACGACGGGCAAAATCACTTGGAAAGTTCCTGAAGATTACCTTGCCGAGAGCGTGAAACAGCAGAAGTTTACCGTGACGGTTAAGGCGACGGAGCAGTTCCTCGGCGAAGACGGCAAGACCTATAAGAACGGCTTGAGCGCGTCTCAGAACGTCGACATTGTCGTTTCGAACGCGAAGTATGTCGAAGGAGAAGTTGGCGCTCCTGAACTCGACGCCATTAAGGACGGTACGGTCGAAGCGGGTAAGACCTTCGAAACGACTGCTTCCGCGACGAAGCCTGAAGGCGCTAAAGCGATCGAATATTCTTTGGGCAGCAACGCTCCCGACGGTATGAAGATCGATTCCGAAACGGGAAAGATCTCTTGGGAGTCTCCGAAAAACTACTTCTCTACGGACACGACGACTGAGTCGAAGACGATCACTATTACCGTTGTCGCGCGCGTCGTGCTTGACGATAGTTCCGAATCGATCAGCTACGGCGAGAATGACGCGACGTCCTTCAAGTTGACGATCCTCAATCCGAACTATAAAGAGTCGGTTCCTGTTTTCACGGCTCTCGACACGGTCAACGCCTCGACTGGCAAGGAGGTGGAAGTCACGATTAAAGCGACCGATCCGAACAAGATCTCCGATCGAATCGTCTATGAACTCAGCGGCGACGACGCTCCTAAGGGAATGAAGATCGACGCGGTTACCGGCAAATTGGTCTGGGACGTTCCGGAAGATTTAATGACTTCCGACGTGAAAGCGCGGCGGATCAACGTCACCGTCAAGGCGACGAAACAGACGCTTGGCGACGACGGCAAGACGTACGTCGACGGTTTAAGTTCGACGCAAATTGTCGAGATCCTTGTCTCCAATTCCAGCTATGACGCGAAAAAAGGACTTGTTCCCGATTTCGACGAACTTGAAGGCGCAACGGTAACCGCAGGCAAGTCTTTGGAGACGACCGTCTTTGCCAAGACTCCCGAAGGCGCTAAGGGGGTTGAATACTCTCTTGGTTCTTCCAACCTTCCCTCGGGAATGAAGATTCACGCATCGTCTGGCACGATTACGTGGGACGTTCCTGCAAACTACTTCCAAAGCGATAAGAACGCGAAGTCCAAGACGGTGACGATTACCGTGAACGCTCAGACGTTCCTTTCGGTCGCGAATAAGACGATCGACTACGGCGAGAGCGTCTCTCAGAAACTAGAAATCACCGTCATGAATCCGGATTACGTTGAAAAAGCTTGATTCTGACGCATAAAAATAGAGAGGCCGCGACGAGAGATATTTCGTAGCGGCCTCTTTACTTTTGAAATGGGAATCGCAAGAAATAAAAAAACGCGCTTAGTCAAAACCTAAGCGCGCGACGTCACGGACGCGTGCCGAAAATTACTTTTTCTTTTCGACGTGAAGCGTGTGCTTGCGAAGGCGCGGGCAGTACTTCTTGAGCTTGAGTTTTTCGCCGCCCGGCTTACGACGAACGATGTAGTTATAATCGCCAGTCTCTTCACAAACGAGGTAGACGGTTTCCGCCTTTTTCTTACTCTTACCAGCCATGGATCAATCCTCAGGTTATCTTGTTTTTTTTACGCGGACGCTACATTCCGCGTCGTTCTTCTTTAATGACTCCGCGACCGCGATTTCGCCAATACGCTTGTCGAATCATTCTACTGCTTAAGTCAATTATTTCAAGGATCGAAGAGAATTTTTTATCTCTTTCTTAAGAACTTCCTCTTGACGAGAGTATGAATTATTTAAAGGCAATAAATAAAGAACATTTGAGAGCTTGTTGACGTCTTTCTTCTTTTTTTCTCATTTCTTCTCCCTTCCCGTTTCTTTTCGCGT